>SVFV01000012.1 GCA_015056655.1 Butyrivibrio sp. | reverse complement strand
AATAACAAATGTGACTAGCCAAGGAGAAAAGCTAGAAATAGTTTTCCCTCTTGACAACGGTCACTTCATAACAGGGATAGACATAAATGCGGAGACACGCAAAAAGATATTGGCGAAGCTTGAGGAGGCAGGCAAAATCTGTCCCGTACTCGTGGAAGGCATGAAGACCACGTTCTATTACCTTTCCTCGGATGAATTGTTGATGCAGCAGATAGTTGAGGGAAGTGCTGATCTAAAACCTCGTATGTCCTTTCTTGCGCCACTTGATCCTCTGATGTGGGATAAGCCTTTAATCCTGGCGTTATGGGATTTTCAGTATTCATGGGAGATATATACACCGGCAGTAAAGCGCAAATACGGTTATTATACGTTGCCAATCCTATATGGGGATGGGTTTGTTGGGCGAATAGAAGCCATTCCGGATAGGAAAACCGGAGTCCTTTGCGTGAAAGGACTATGGTGGGAAAAAGACGTACGCGTAACTAAGAAACTGGAAGCAGCATTACAAAGAACACTGAAAGCATTTGGGAAGTTTAACGATTGTAAAAGTGTAGAACTATAAATGTAAAGGCAGGAGGTATTTAGGGAGGCGATATGATAAAGGCAGTCATCTTTGATATGTTTGAAACTCTGGTAACACTGTTTGAGGGGAAAACTTATTTCGGGGAGAATATTGCAGCTGATGTCGGAGTGGACCCAGCTCTTTTCAGAAAAGAGTGGCATTCGATTGAAAAGGAAAGAAGCACCGGCGTCTACACTATCGAGCAGGGACTTGAGATTGTTTTAAAAAAGCTTGGAGCATATTCCGAAGAAAATGTAAGACTAGCGGCTGATAAAAGAAAGGAAAACCTTGAGGATACATTCTCCGGGGTTCCGGAAGAAACAATCAAACTTTTACAGGAGCTAAAGAAAAGAGGTATAAAGGTAGGCCTTATAACTAACACCTTTTCAGATGAGAGAGATTTCATAAGAAATAGCAATCTTTTCCAGTATTTTGATGTGGCCCTGATCTCATATGAGCAGGGGATTTGTAAGCCTGACCTTGAACTTTACAGGAAAATGATCGAGCTTCTTGAGGTGGAAGCAGACGAGTGCCTTTACGTGGGAGATGGCGGATCAAAGGAATTGTTTGCAGCAAGAGATGCCGGGATGCATCCGGTTCAGTGCACATGGTTTCATGACAGAGCTTTTGAACCACATATTCCTTGTCCTATATTGGATGAGTTTGAGCATGCAGATAATCAGCTGGAAGTGCTGGATTTTGTAACTAGAGTGTGAGCAAGTAAACAGGGGAGGATGAGCTATGACAGGATTTATCATTTGGGCGGTTGTTGGAGCTTTTCTAATTTTGATGGGAATTAAGGACATTTTCTCAAAAAAACCAGCAAGTTTTTGGGCTAATGTAAAGCAATTCTCGGTAAAGGACATAAAGGGGTATAACAGAGCGACAGGATTATTGCTCATATGTTATGGTGTTATTTTTATTGTGTTAGGATTACCTTTACTTTCCGGGCAAAATTCTCCATTTATCCTACTTTCAATATTGGGAGTGATGCTTGAAACCATAGTACTTATGGCTATATACATTGTGGTCATTACTAAGAAATATAAAGTGGAAGAGAATTAACGTAAAAATATATTGATTTTTGATCAGGGACGATTTATTATACTATTAAGAATTGTACGCAATCAAATAGAGTTAAATATATAATAGGAGGAATCGTCAATGATCTATGATTACAAGGTAACTACAGGAACTGGAGAAGAGCTTAGCCTTTCAGATTTTAAGGGAAAGGTAATCCTCGTAGTTAATACAGCAACTGGTTGTGGTTTCACACCTCAATACAAGCCTATCGAAGATCTGTATGAAAACTACCATGACAAGGGTCTGGAGATTCTTGATATTCCCTGCAATCAGTTTGGAGGACAGGCTCCCGGAACAGATGAAGAGATTCATGAGTTCTGCACTTTAAATTACAACACTACATTCCCTCAGATGAAGAAGGCTGATGTAAATGGTGAGAATGAGCTTCCGCTTTACACCTACCTTAAGTCACAAAAGGGATTTGAAGGTTTCCAGGATCATCAGTATAGAGAGGTTCTTGAAAAGATGTTTGCAGAAGCAGATCCTGAGTGGGATAAGAAGCCTGATATCAAGTGGAACTTTACAAAGTTTGTAATCGACAGAGAAGGAAACGTTGTTGCAAGATTTGAGCCCACAGCAGATGTGGCTGATGTTGAGGCTTGCATTAAAGCGTTACTTTAAGACACAGAGGAAAATAATGAAAAAAAGGTAGGAGGACAAAATGGAATTTAAGGAAGTAGTAAAGAATCGCTATTCATGCAAGAAGTACAGTGACAGAAAGATTGACAGGGCAAGACTCAATAATATCCTTGAGGCTGGAAGGCTTGCACCTACCGCTAAAAACCTTCAGGAACAGCATATATATGTAATTGAGTCTGAGGAAGCACTTGCAAAGGTAGATAAGGCAACTCCTTGCAGATATGGTGCACCTACAGTTCTTGCAGTTGCTTTTGACAAGAACAATGTATTTACATATCCCGGTGGAAAGAGGGATTCCGGTATCGAAGATGCGTCCATCGTTGCAACACATCTGATGCTTGCAGCATATGATGAAGGTGTTGACAGCTGCTGGCTCAATTTCTTTGATCCCGATCAGCTTGCAAAGGAACTTGGACTTCCTGAAAATGAAGAGATCCTCATGCTTCTTGATCTTGGATATGCTGCAGAAGGCGCAGGACCACTGGACAATCACAATAGCAGAAAGCCTTTGACAGAGACAGTAAGTTACATGTAATTTTGATAATTTATTTGTTTGGCATAATCGAGATAAAGAAATTTATAAATTGTGAGATAAAAGAGCTATTTGACAGAATAATTACTGTTAAATAGCTCTTTTTCTGATATATTTAAACTATGTTTTTGGCTGGGGAGGGAGGATACTAAATGAACTCATTTGATGAATTAAAAGAGGTAGTAAGAAGACTTCGTGCTCCTGATGGATGTCCATGGGATAAAGAGCAGACACACTCAAGTTTAAAGCCCGGATGTATTGAAGAGGCGGCAGAGGTTATTTGCGGAATAAACGTCTATGAAAAAACCGGAAATCCTGAAAATCTCAAAGAGGAACTGGGAGATTTACTCCTTCAGGTTGTCATGCAGGCTCAGATAGCTGAGGAAGAGGGAATATTCACCATGGATGATGTGGCAAAAGGCATTACAGAAAAGCTGATACGCAGACATCCACATGTCTTTGGTGATGTGAGGGTTGCTGATTCCAAGGAAGTTCTGGTGAACTGGGAAGAGATTAAAGCCAAAGAAAAAGAGGGGAAAGAAGATCCCAATCTTTACCTTCCGGAAGCTTTTAATGAGGCAGAAAAACTCATTGATGCAGCCAGGAAGAGAAAAGGCTTTTCATAATGTTTTCTCATGGAGATATGACGAATGTTAGAAAAAATGGATGATTTCTTCACTGCACGAATTGAAGGGTATGATGAGCACATGAAGAGCAACATATACATTAAAGGCTTCGAAAATATGAAAACGAAAAGCGGGACTGATAAAACCTATTAAAAATTCAAGGATACGAGAAAACAATAGGCAAAATGCAGGGATAGAGCCTATTGGAAATAGCTAAGTGCGGAAAAGCAATAGGTGTTATGAATGGCCATAACCTATTGGAAGTACTGCGATGAGGAGAAACAATAGGTAAAATACAGGTATATTGCCTATTGAAATCTCCATAGGTGAAAAATCAATAGGTGAAATCCAAGAAGGCAACCTATTGGTTTTTCTATAAAGACAGATAACAATAGGTAAGACGTGGCGATTCAGCCTATTGGAATAAACAAAGTATAGAAAACAATAGGTGATGAACCGGATTTGAGTGAGACTTGAGAAGAGGAGCAAGATGAAAATCAGTAAATTAACACCGGCCTATGATCTGGAATTGGCTGAGCTTATCAGAGTTAATCTTAAAAAGCATGCGCTGGATATACCAGGAACAGTCTACTTTGATGATAACCTGAACCATTTAAGCGATTATTATCTGGATAATCCGGAAAAAAGACATTACTATATAGCGACTGACGACAACGATAAGCTTATTGGAGGAATTGGACTTGCGGAGTTTGAGTTTTTTGAAGATTGCTGTGAGCTCCAGAAGCTTTATCTTGCTGATGAAGTCAAAGGAAAGGGTTTAAGCTACAAGCTTATTTCTATGATAGAGGATAAGGCCAAAGAGCTTGGCTACAAGCGTATGTATCTTGAGACACATGATAACCTTGAAGCTGCGATACATGTTTATGAAAAAAGTGGATATAAGGAGATAGAGAAGCCTTCAGCAATTGTTCATGCTACTATGAACAGATTTTTCATCAAAGAATTATAAATAAAAGCCAATCACTCAAAATTAAAAATCCAAGCCTTGTTTTTAAAAGAAAGGCATGGATTTTTTTTATACACTTTTAATAATCAGAAAGGAGAGAGCTTATGTCTGATAATAAAAAGAAACAAATAAAAGTAAAAACAAAGTATGCAAAATCTGCGCCACTGCTTATGATCGCAGCGCCGGGAATTTTGTATCTTTTGATAAATAACTATATTCCTATGTTTGGAATATTCCTTGCATTTAAGAATTTCAGCTACAAAAAGGGTGTGTGGGGAAGCCCCTGGAGCGGATTCCAGAATTTCAAATTCCTTTTCCAGACAAGTGATGCCCTGATAATGACCAGAAATACAATCCTTTACAACTTAGGATTCATTGTTCTTGGAACTGTAGTTGCTATCATTATCGCTATTTTGCTGAATGCACTTGGAGACTCAGTTAGAACTAAGTTTTTCCAGTCATCACTGCTTTTACCTAATCTCATGAGCTGGGTAATCATAGCATATATGGTTTATGCATTTCTTAATTCTGACAGCGGATTTATTAACAATACAATTCTCAAGGGACTTGGAAAAGAAGAGGTTGCATGGTACATGCAGAAGCAGTACTGGCCATTCATTCTTACCTTTGTTTACCTTTGGAAAAATGCTGGATATCAGTCAATCATCTACCTGGCAGCAATTGCCGGTATAGATAAGTCAGTTTACGAAGCAGCAAGCCTTGATGGGGCAACCAAAATGCAGCAGATCTTCAGAATTACACTTCCTCTTTTGAAGCCTACTGTAATCATCATGTCCCTTATGGCTGTAGGAAGAATTTTCTTCTCAGACTTCGGACTTTTCTATCAGGTTCCTATGAATTCCGGAGCTTTGTATGCAACAACTCAGACTATCGATACTTATGTATACAGAGGACTCATGGAACTCAACGATGTTGGAATGTCTGCAGCAGCAGGTCTTTTCCAGTCAGTACTCGGCTTTATTATAGTAGTTTCAGCTAATGCGTTTGTTCGCAAGGTTGACAGCGACAATGCACTTTTCTAAAGGAGAAAAACATGGCACAGACAAAAACAATCTCAAATGAAATGATAAAGAATGCAGATCATGTTGCTTCAGATGCAAAGAGATTTGAAGTTATATCAACTGTCATTCTGGGAATCCTTGCCGTAGTTGCACTCCTTCCCATCATTCTTATTGTTATTGCATCATTTACAGATGAAACAACGCTTCTTAGAAATGGCTACTCCTTCTTACCCGAGATGTGGTCAACAGATGCGTATGTATATATGTTCCAGCAGGGAGCAACAATTTTCAGGGCTTATGGAATATCAGTCCTTGTTACACTCATCGGTACAGTAATCAGCGTGCTTATGACTACAATGATCGCTTATCCTATGAGCAGAAAGAACTTTAAATACAAAAATGCACTTGCATTCTTCGTATTCTTTACAATGCTTTTTAACGGTGGTGTAGTTCCCTCATACATGATGTGGACTCAGATTTTCCATATCAAGAACACTATCTGGGCGCTCATTTTACCTAACTATCTTTGCGGAGCATTCAATATTTTCCTTGTAAGAAACTATTATGCTAACAGTATTCCGGATGCTCTTATTGAATCAGCACAGATCGATGGTGCAAGCGAGCTTACTATCTTCTTTAAGATAATATTCCCTCTTGCAGTTCCGACTGTTGCAACCATTTCGCTTTTTACAGCACTTACCTATTGGAATGACTGGGTAAATGCACTATATTACATACAAAAACCGCAGTTTTACGGAATTCAGAATTTGCTCATAAGAATAATGAATAATATTCAGTATCTTAAGAGCGGGGCAGCTAGTGTTGCGGTTGGTACAGGTGCGATCAGTCTTCCAAGCAACGCCGTAAGAATGTCTATGGCTGTGATAGGCATTTTACCAATAGTTGTTATCTATCCTTTTGTGCAGAAGTACTTTGTAAAAGGCGTTGTCGTAGGTGCTGTAAAAGGCTGAGAGGGCTTGACGAGGTATTTTCGAGTCTAGCCCGAACGTGTTCTGGCGAGCGAAGCGAGAGCAGAACTTCCTTGTTAAAAAAGGAAGGAGCGAGAGCGGAACTTCCTTATTCTTTTTTGATAGGAGGAAATAAAGTATGAAAATCTCAGAAGTTTTAGAAGCAGTAGCGAACTATCATCCTGATCTTGGCCCAGACTATGATGGCTGTGATGGTATTAAGAGCGGAGACCCCTATAATGAGTGCACCGGCGTTGTGTCCGCATTGGTCCCGACTATAGAAGTAATACAGAAAACAATAGAGCTTGGAGCGAATCTTCTCTTTGTTCATGAGCCAACTTATTATCTGACTCCGGACTACAGTGACTGGAGAGCTGATTTTGACTGTAAGCTCTATGAGAAAAAGAAAAAACTCTTAGATGATCATGGAATCGTTGTTTACAGAGATCATGATCATATGCATGCCCACAGACCTGACAGCATCTTCACAGGCGTCATTAAATACATGGGCTGGGAAGATTACCTTGTGGACAGTGGAAACGTAGTTCCTTTTGGATATCTTATCGAGTTCCCGGAGGCTAGAACTGTTGAGAGTATTAACAGCGAATTCATTGAGAAGATCGGAATGAACGGAACAAGATATATTGGACGTGCAACAGATAAAATAAAGAGAATTGGTCTTGTGGCACATCTTACACCTGATGCTTTTATTCCTGCATCAGTAGATGAGAATGGCAATTATACAGACTATCCAACAGAAGTTATCCGTATCATGGAGAAAAATGAGATTGATGCAATTATTCCGGGAGAAGTAGTTGAATGGAATCTGCTGTCTTATATCCGCGATGCTGTATCCTTTGGTGAGGCAAAGGCCTGCTTTAATATTGGACATTTTAACTGGGAGCAGCTTGGAGCAAAGTATGCAGTAGACTGGCTTACAGAGATAACAGATGGAAAGCTGCCTGTAACCTACGTTGCTACAGGAGATATCTGGAACTTCCAGTTAAGCTGATTTATAAAAACAACTTTAGTCAGACAGACTTTAAATGTGAGGTTACAAAATGAACACAGCGCTTTGTTTTAATGATGTCATCAAATACGATAGGCATCCGGATCCGGTGGTACTTAGAGACGGCAAATACTATTTAAGGCTTTTCGAGAAGGATGCGAAAACAGTACAGATAATGTTTGCTGATCAGTTCTATGATCTGACAAATACAGGGGATGATATCTGGGAGCTTGAGCTTCCCTTTAAATCAGCCATTAACTACATTCAGATTCTTGTGGATGGAAGGGAGACTATTTCTTCACTTCTTCCTATTGTTTATGGCTATAGCAGGCCCTTTAACAGCATTGAACTTCCCTCAGAGGATGGAGATTATTATGCACTTAAGGACGTTCCTCATGGCTCAGTCAGAAAAGAGTACTTTTTCTCAAATGTGACTGATGAATGGGAATCCTGCATGGTTTATACACCTTATGAGTATGACCAGAACCCGGATAAAATCTATCCTGTACTTTATCTTCAGCACGGACATGGGGAAAATGAAACAGGCTGGAGCACATCTGGCAGAGTGAACCTTATAATGGACAACCTTATTGCTGAGAATAAAGCGGTTCCTTTTGTGATCGTAATGAATAACGGAATGGTGCAGAAAAAGGTTAAGGATGAGAATGGACATGAAAGCCATATTGTGGATCATCTGCTTTTCGAGCCCATGCTTATGGAGGATATTATTCCGTTTATAGAAGGTAAATACCATGTTGGTGGATCAAAAGAGCTTAGAGGAATGGCTGGACTTTCTATGGGCTCCATGCAGACTTCAATGGTAGTTTGCAATCACATGGATATGTTCTCGGAAGCTGGCATTTTCAGTGGATTTTTGCGCGACTGGATAAGCGGCGATGTACTTGATATGTCAGGTCATGAGAAAAATAAAAATCTTCATCTTGAAGTAATGAAGGATGATAAGGCATTTAATGCTGCTTTTAATACATTTTTCAGAGCAATAGGAAATGAGGATCCTTTTTTGGAACATTTCCTTGAAGATGATAAAATATGCGAGGTGTATGGCATAAACTGTACAAGAACAATTTACGAGGGTACACATGACTGGAACGTATGGCGCATGTGTATCAGAGATTTTGCTCAAATGATATTTAAGGGGAGGTCATAAAAAATGGCAACAGGAAAATTACGTTATTACTCAGTAGCGCAGATGGGCCAGGTAAATATTACTTATGTAATACCTGCAGATATTCCGCCTATGATGGTAGAAGGCAACGAGAATTTCAAAAGACCCATGAAGACACTGTATCTCTTACATGGTTTCTCTGGAAATGAGAGCGACTGGGAATACAACGGAATCGCAGAGGATATTGCTGCAAAATATAACATGGCAGTAATCATGATTACTGGTGGAAATAACTTCTACCTTGATCGTAAGGCAACAGGCTGTCAGTATGGTACATTCGCTGGTCAGGAAGTAGTTGATTTCACAAGAAAACTCTTTGGACTTTCTGATAAGCGTGAGGATACTCTTATCGGTGGTCTTTCAATGGGTGGCTTTGGTGCAATCCACACAGCTTTAGCTTATCCTGAGACCTTTGGTGGTGTAGTAGCACTTTCATCAGCTCTTATCATCCACAACATCGCTGGATTAGAGCCTGGATTCCAGGATATGATGGCTAACTATGAGTATTACGCAGAGGTATTCGGCGATCTTAATACAGTTAAGGAATCAGACAATAACCCTGAGGTTCTCTTTAAGAAGAATCTCGATAATGGCGTAAAGAATCCTCCGATCTACATGGCTATCGGTACAGAGGACTTCCTCTACAATGAGAACCAGATCATGAGAAAGTTCCTTGAGGAAAACAACGCTAACATGAAGTACGAAGAAGGCCCTGGAATTCATGACTGGGTATTCTGGAACAATTACATTACAAGAGGTCTTGACTGGGTTCTTGATGCAATGAAAAAGGAGTCATAATGTCATTTTCAGAAGTACATTTTATATCAGAGAGCCTTTCTCAGAATGTCAGCTTAGCTGTATTCATGCCTGAGAGAGGACCCTTTGGCTCTGACGCTGAGCCTCCGTACAAGACGGTATATTTTCTTCCCGGCTATAGCGGAGATTATACAAGCATCTGTACAATGCTTGGAATCAGAAAACAGGCAGAATTAAAGGGACTTGCTGTAGTAATGCCTAACGGACAGAACCAGTTTTATGTGGATCATCCTGAAAGAAATGCAAATTACAGCAAATTCGTGGGAGAGGAGCTTATAGCCAGAACCCGCGATATGTTCAGACTTTCAGATAAAAAGGAAGATACATACATTGCAGGTATCTCTATGGGAGGCTATGGTGCGCTTTTAAATGGACTTAGGTACAATAGTGTCTTTTCTAAGGTGGCTGCACTTTCTCCTGCAACAGATCCGTATGTTCTGCTTGCTGACCCTCAAAAGGGCGGATTTGGTGCTGCGGAGTTTGCCAACATGTTTGGAAGCTTTGAAGAATACGACAAGGGCCCCTGGAATATTCACAGAGGCTACGTTGAAGCCAAAAAGGAGGATATTCCTGAGCTTTTCATAGGCTGTGGTGATCACGACATAGCTGTTGGAACACAGGTTGAGGCCTTCAGAAAGGCTTTGGACGGAGCATCAGTTCCCTATAAATACTGGGAAAACAAGGGTAATCATGACTATGATACCTGGGAAGAAATGCTCGATCCGGTATTCTCATTCCTGGCTGGAATCCCTGAGGGTTCCCGTAACAGCCTTAGAATCCCTGACTTTATGGGCTAAAAACTTATTTGTTCCCTGAGGGAACGGACATTTTCTAATGCTTTTGAAAAAATTTTTCGAACCTGCTGGGTATATCTGGTGTATAATCGAGCTAAGAAGTTTTTGGGTTAGACCGATATCTGGCAGGTTCGGATATTGAAGAGCATGGGAAGTTTCCTTTCCAGGCTAATAGGGGGACAAAAATGAATAGTGACATCATTCGTGTGCAAAAATCGCAACCATTGTCAGAGAAGTTTTCTGCTTTTCTGGGACTGGTAATTTTCAGTATATTTATCAACTTTATTGGCTCATTTGTGGCCAATACTCTTGAACTCCCGGTTTATTTAGATTTAATAGGAACTATGATCGCAGCTATGATGGGTGGTGCGATTCCTGGTATATTAGTTGGGCTTTTAAGCCCGGTTATCACCACGTTTACGTCAGATCCCAACGCAATATCCTATAGTATGCTCAATGTTATGATAGCGGTTGTGACTACCTGGTTTTATAACAATGGGTGGTTTACAAAGCTGAGGGGAGTTGTAATAGCAATTATTCTCGACAGCATCATAGGCGGAATGGGTGGAGCCATTATCACCATGTGTATCTATGGCTTCCAGGCTGAAACAACATCTTCCAGTCTAGTTCAGACGCTATATGGAACTGGGATTTTTTCTGCTGTTTCTGCGGAAATCTTTGCGGGCTTCATAGTGGATTTTCTTGATAAAGTAATCAGTGTTTCTCTCGCTGTCGCTTTCGTGACATATATCCCGGAAAACTTAAGACGAGTACTGAAAATACAGGGCTGGAGGCAGACCCCTCTTACAACTGAACTCATAAATGAACTGAAGAAAAAGAGAAGCAGACAGATTTCTTTAAGGATAAAGCTGGTTGGTCTGATTGCCTTGGCCAGTGCTGTTATTGGTATTGCAGCAATAGTTATCAGCTACTATATGTATTTCCATTCAATGATTGAGCGTGAGGAAGAATTTGCGATTGGTACAGCACAGTTCGCAGCCAGTATGGTTGATGGCAACAGAGTTGATGAATTTATGGAGAGAGGAGAAGCTGTACCTGGATATTCAGGACTTAGAAGCAATCTGGCCAATATCAGGAAAAGCTCTGAATACATAGAATATATCTATGTTTATAAGATTATGAAAGATGGCTGTCATGTTGTATTTGATATAGAGACGGATGGTCAGCCTGCAGCAGATGTGGGTGAAGTAATTCCTTTTGATGAATCATTTTTAAAATATGTTCCTACACTGCTTGCTGGCGGCGAAATAGAGCCAATAATATCGAATGACAGCTATGGATGGCTCCTTACCACCTACGAGCCTATAAAGGATAGCTTTGGCAGGGTAAGAGCGTATGTGGGAATAGATATTTCCATGAACCAGCTTGCCATGGAAGCAAGAATCTTCCTTCTTAAGGTTATTTCTACCTTTGTTGGAATATTTGCTCTGATTTTGGCTGCAGGACTGTATTTTGCTGAATATCAGGTTATTTTACCACTTAATACCATGGCCTATTCGGCATCCATGATTTCTGATAATAAGGAGCAGGAACTTAGACAGACAGCTGAGATGTTCCATAGGATCAGCATTGAGACTGGAGACGAGACAGAAAATCTGTATAGGGCTTTCTCTGATATGACAGATGACAATATCCAGTATTTTGAAGCTATTAAGAAAAAGAATGAGATGATCAGCAAAATGCAGAATTCTCTTATTCTTGTACTTGCAGATATGGTTGAGAGTCGTGATGCCAATACCGGAGACCATGTAAAGAAAACTGCTGAATACACCAAGGTTATTATGGATGAAATGATGAAGGAAGGCATATATACTGACCAGCTTACAGATAAGTTTGTCTCGGATGTCATCAGATCTGCGCCTCTTCATGACATTGGGAAAATCAGTATTCCGGACATGATACTAAATAAGCCGGATAAGCTTGACGATAATGAATATGAGACCATGAAAACCCACACCACAGAAGGAGCGCAGATAATTGACAGAGTTATTGCCACTGTGCCCTCATCAGATTCGGGATATCTCAATGAGGCCAGAAATCTGGCACTTTATCATCATGAGAAGTGGGATGGAAAGGGCTATCCTACAGGAATTTCAGGTGAGGATATTCCTTTGTCAGCCAGAATTATGGCTGTTGCTGATGTTTTTGATGCACTTGTATCAAACAGAAGCTACAAGAGAGCATTTCCATTTGAGAAGGCTATATCAATAATCAGGGAAAGTTCCGGCACTCACTTTGATCCTTATGTAGCACAGGCTTTTCTCAATGTTGAAGACAAGGTAAGAGAGATAGCAAATAAGAATACCGCATGATATTTAATTCAAAAGGCAAGTAACCAAGCGGTTTTCGAACATTTAAAGGGGGTAAAATATGTATATAGCAATGCATTGTCTAAATGCCAATAACATACTTCAGGACGAAATCTGTAAGTTTTATGGTGTTCACTATGATTTTATGTATAAATCCTGTGTTATTTCCACAGATCATCAGCATCACGACTTTGTAATTCCCATGGCTGAGGAGGATTACAAGGACTTTTATCAGCAGTTTATATCTGCACTGGCAAGCGATGGTGGTCAGATCATCGAAATTACTAAGGGAAATGTCTTTAGATGCAGGAAAAATGAGATTCGTCACGGTGAAAACCAGAAGTGTGAAGTAAGGCGAATTTAATAGAATAACGTTTACAAGCCCAGGGGATGAACTTACAATATAACGAGGGGGAAACACGACGAAATGGAGGAGTAGTAATGCTGGAAAACTTTTTGCTGGAACAAAAGACCCTCTTTGAAAGTGGGGTGCAGACTGTTCTCAGGGGACAGGAAAACAGATACAGAAGGATTGTAATTCAGAATGGTAACCTTGTGACCAATGAAAGGTCTGAGGAAAGCGGTATCTGTGCAAGGGTATACAAAAATGGAGCCTATGGCTTTGCTTCTACTGCAGAATATTCTAAAGATGCTGCAGCTAAGGTCATCAAGGCGGCAACTGATAATTCAAAATATCTGGACAAATTCAATTCAGAGAAGAAACAAGCTTATCCTTCGCTGGTAAGCGCTCAGATAACATCTCCACGAATGATAATTGATTATGAACAGAAGGTTCTTGTGGAAATGGTCAAGGAAATCGATGCGCACATCGAAAAGACCTACAAGGATCTACTTAGCAGAACTGTGGTCTACAGAGAAGATACTATGGAAAAGATCATAGTTACTTCTGATGCTGCAGATGGCCATGTTTCATATCCCAGATGCACTATCTATGTAATTCTGAACATGACTTCCAAGGATGGCCAGCCTGTTGAGCTTCATCAGGCTTTTGGTGGTTTTGGCCATAAGGAAGATAACTTCAATGATCTTCAGGCTTTGTATGCTAAAATTGATGATTTACATAAGCGCCTTAAGGATAAGGCAGAGGGTGTATATGCCAGCGCTGGCGTAAAGACAGTAATTCTTCATCCTGATGTTGCCGGAATGATCGCACATGAGGCAATAGGACACACTGTTGAGGCTGACCTTGTACAGGGCGGCTCTGTAGCAGGCCCTAACCTTGGCAAGCAGGTTGCATCCGAGCTTGTAAGTATCGTAGATTATGCAAACACAGCCTTTGGTGAGAGAGCACCTCTCCCTGTTTATCTTGATGATGAAGGTGTAGAGGCTAAGGACGCTGTTCTTATTAAGGATGGTATTCTTACTGGCTACATGCATGACAGAGAAAGCGCTGAGCTTTATGGCGCTACTCCTTGCGGAAATGCAAGAGGCTATAACTTCTCTGATGAGCCTTTGATCAGAATGAGAAATACAGCTGTTCTTCCGGGCAAAGACAAGCTGGAAGACATGATCGCATCAGTTGATGATGGTTATTATCTGCTCAATACCAACAATGGACAGGCTGACCTTACAGGTGAGTTCATGTTTGGTATTACAGGCGGATATGAGATCAAAAACGGTAAGCTTGGCAGAGCTATTCTTGATACAACTGTATCCGGAGTTGCTTTTGATATGCTTAAAACAGTTGAAATGGTATCTGACTCCGTAGTATGGAACACCTCCGGAACCTGTGGAAAGAAGCAGCCTATGGCAGTTTCAATGGGTGGCCCTGCAATCAAATGTAAGATTTCAATCGGAGGTAGATAAATGGCTAACATACTTGAAATTTCAGAAGCAATCGCTGAATACATTAAGACTAAAGAAAACGTAAAAGCTGATTTTAGTGTCTCCGAGATAGAGCAGCACGAGATCACTATGAAGGACGGAAAGTTCACACTTTTCAGAACTCTTTTTGATAACAATATCGATATCAAGGTTATAAAGGATAATAAAAAGGGTACAACAAGTACTAACAATGTCACTGTAGAAGCTGCTAAAGCGGCTGTAGATGCCGTTATAGCATCAGCAGAAGTTGGTAGCCCTGATGAGAATTTTGATATTGCACCCAGCCTTGAGCCAGAGAAATTCAGCCTTGGCGTCCTTACTCCGGATATTGAGAAGCTTATGGAGAGAACAAAGGAGCTTGCTGATGATATTGCCGAAAAGCATAAGAAAATCAAGCTCATGGAAATGTTCACAAAGTATGTTCATGGACATGTGATTTTCATGAATACAAATGGCACAAGGGACGAGAAGGAATATGGCTTCTATGAGGTAGCGATTGATTTTGCTGGAAATGATGGCGAAAAATCAACAGGTATTGCGGAATCTTACGTGATACTTGATAGCCTTGATGACAGACTGATAAACGCTGGAAGCATTGAAAAGGATTTTACAGATGCCGAGAATTCCTTAAATCCTCTTAGAATCAGCGATAAGTTTGAGGGAGACTGTATTGTTACACCTGGATGTGCGGCTCAGCTTATTGGCGGCGTTTTAGCAAATGCAATTACTGACTATGTGCTTATCAATAATACAAGTACATGGATTGGAAAGCTTGGAGAGCAGGTGGCTTCACCGCTTCTTACAGTTCGTTCTAACCCCTGGGATGAGAGAATCATCAATCATGAGATACATACCTGCGATGGCTTCAGATCAGAGAACTACGACATCATTGAGAAGGGCGTTCTTAAGAGCTATGCAGCAAGCCTTTATGCTGCTAATAAGTGCGGCCTTGAACATGCGCCCAATTCAAGCTTTGATCTCGTTGTAGATGCTGGTGATACAGCCTTCGAAGACATGATAAAGAGCATAAAGAAGGGACTTATTATTGGTTCAATTTCTGCAGGAGCGCCGGGTGCTAACGGAGAAATGTCCGGAGTAGCCAAGAATGCTTTCTATATTGAAAATGGCGAGATAAAAGGCGCTGTTATAGAGACAATGATCAGTGGAAATATCTTTGATATGCTAAAGAATATCAAGGCAATCTCCAAGGAACAGCTCTGTGATGGTCAGATGGTTATGCCTTATCTCCAGATTGGAAATGTGACAATCTCAGGAAATTAAAAAATAAATAAAATACCTTAATTTTCTATGAAGGCTGCCAAAAATCGGCAGCCTTTATCATTTTTTGTGGTATTCTGAGAATGAGGATTTATTTCTATATAAATTAATTTTTATTTGTTAGAAGGTGCGTTAGTATGCTGTTGGAAAGTCTGGCTTATTATTGGCCCAGATATTTATTAGGATTAGGATTTGCAGTACTGAATTCACTAATACTGCGTCGCAGAGGTTCGGGCAACAAGAGATTTTTGCTTCATCTGGTTGCTTTATTTGTTTTATCACCGACTGTTATCTCACTTATATATGACCAGTTGGCTACCAGATTTAAGGACTCCTTTATTGGTCCAAGGCTTTTGCGTTATTCCGAGAGCTTTGCGTCCGGTGTGGGTGTTATGTACTTTATTGTTGTTGACGCCCTTTTTGTTATCATTCCTATAATTCTTTTTTCAAAGATAATTAAAGAAAGACTGTCAGTTGCAGCTACAGTATATTTAATGTATTCACTTCTGGATAAGCTATGCCTTGTAATGGCTGTTTCTACCTGGTCATATTTTGCTTTGATGATAACTATTGCTACATTGGTTATCCTTTTTACAAGAAAAAGGATGATGTATGTAGTAGAGAATTCCAGATTTATTGAGTGGCGACCGGTTCTGTATTATCAGATGGGGCTTTTCTTCCTGCTTGATGCGTTGTATGCGGCATATTATGTGTTTCCTGGAATAGTTAATGGTGTTTTGGATGTTAGAAATTTGTGGATTGATTCCATTGCCATTGTTTCATTTACATTCTTTATTGGTTTTGCTGAATTAAATATAAGGGCAACAAAAGAGCAGATTGAGAAGATGATATATATGGAAGAGCTTGATCAGAATGAGCGAGATATCATCCAGAGATTTGCTGAAATATCTGAAGCAAAAAGCGGCGAAACGGGTCAGCATGTAAGGCGTGTTGCTGAATACTCTGCTCTTATTGCAAAGTATTGTGGATTAAGTCGTGACGAGGTTGAACATATCAAAATCGCATCAATGATGCATGATGTTGGAAAACTCTTAGTACCACGTGAGATTATCGAAAAGCCGGGAGAACTTACTGCTGAAGAGATGGAAATAATGAGAACCCACACCAATTATGGTCATGCAATCCTTGCAAATTCCAGAGGTGAGGTTATTTCCATGGCACGTCTCATTGCATGTCAGCATCACGAGAGATGGGATGGAAAGGGATATCCTAACGGCCTTAAAGGGAAGGAAATATCACTGTATGCACAGATAGTTTCTGTAGCAGATGTATATGATGCTTTAACCAGCAGGAGGTCCTATAAGGAGCCTTGGGACAATGCAGCAGCAAGACAAGAGATATTATCTCAGAGAGGCTTGCAATTCTCACCCAAAGTAGTAGATATTTTCAAGGCCTGTTTTGATGAGATTGTAGAGATTCAAAGAACCTATGTAGATTAAGTACATGAAAAAGCCCTCCGGGAGGTTTAAAACCGGAGGGCTTCGTGATACATGAAGGGAACTTCACATATATCACGTATTTTATGACGGAGCATTTCGCTTTACAGTAAGTATAATACAAAATGTCAAAAAAAGATACAATAAATGTTAAATTAGGATAGCTGCACATACTAAAAGAAAGGTCTACTTTTTCTTTTTACACAGCTTTGTAACTGTGCATACAATGTCATAAATGCCCTTTTGCTGCGAAGAGGGGAGCGTTAATATCATTTTGTAGCATTCACATGCATAATCAACATTTTTATCTGAGTCAATCTCTGCATTATTAAAAGAAGAAACTATATCTTTTATAGGGACTTCTAAGGCTTTTGCATCATTCTTCATCGTTTTCATCTCCGGCTTCATCAGAAATAATTAAGATCCAGTCATCATAGCTGATGGTATTTTCTGATATTTCATATCCTTTACTAATGTATTCCTGCGAAGGCATTTCATCGTATTCTGCTTCAGACAAGGTGATATATAATACCATTTTCTCAGCTTCTTCAGAATTAAATACTGTGACAGGATAGTAAGTTACTTCATCAATAACAATTTCTGAAACTGCCGGATCTTCAGCAGCGTGCATTTTAGAGGAAAGATAGCTGGAGAGCTTTTCTTTTGCTGAATCAAATGAACTTTCATCTTTAAAATACAGATAGGAGTATGCTTCATAAATGGTATTGTCAGAATAATATACTTCAAATGAACTGTCGTACTCGTCAAAAGGAACGATTGTGGTGCTAAAAATGCCGCCATCCTCTTCTGTATACTGAATACCATTTGAAGAAAGAGTCTTTTTGAACTCATCTAATGAGGTATATGCTGTAATAAGCAGATCAAAAACACTTTCATTTTCAGCGCTTGCATTTTCTGAAGCTAGTTCTTTGAGCTCCTTTGGCTTTTTTGTCGAAGCTATATTCGAGCATCCAACAAAAATATTTGAAAAAACACAAATGGTTACAAGTAATAGAGCCGGTATTTTTTTCATTTTATAAAACCACCTTTGGGTAAATTTAACATGAAAAGTATACAATAAAGTGTTAAAAATAGATAGTAGAATTACTACGATAACGGGATACTAAAGAATAATGAGGAATTAACTATCAAGATCTTTTATGGTAGTAGCTATGTCAACGATAGCTTTACTTTTTTCTTCATTGCATTCCTTGAGAATATTTGAGATGGTATCGAGATATACATTAAATCTTACGGAGGAATTATCCTGTAAAAGAGAATCGACTGTTACATTCAGAGTATTTGAAATCCTCACAAGGGCTGGTAAGCCAAGCTTTGAGGATCCGGTTTCTATGTGGCTGACATGAGATGCGGATAATTCTGTGCGTTCCGCAAGCTGCTCCTGCGTAAGGCCTTTCTTTTCGCGAGCGTTTCGAATTCTTCCCCCGACTTTACAGTAATCAATAATATTTTCCATACGTATTACCGCTCCTATCATGATAGTACTAAAAATTATTTTATATATAAAACTCTATTTGCGCAATTTGCACAATATGAGATTAAAACTATTGTAGAAAATTGAAATTTGTAATAGAATGTGAAATATAGGCGGAAAATTATAGAAAAACGCTTATATAAAGATAGTGAGAGCGGGAAAATGATAGACTTTCATACACACATACTACCGGGTATCGATGATGGTAGCCGTGATATTCAGATGTCAAGTGAACTTCTTCTATTACAGAAGGAGCAGGGAATAAAACAGATTGCGCTTACTCCACATTTTTACGCTCAGTCGGAAAATGTTCAGCGCTTTTTGAAAAAGAGGGACAAAGCATATGAAAGCCTCAGGGAGACTGCGAATAGCTTAGAACTCGATATCAGCTTTAAGCTTGGTGCAGAAGTTTATTATTTTCCGGGGATAGGAAGAGCGGATATGCTGCCTGATTTAAGGCTCCAGTATACTGATTACCTGCTGTTAGAGATGCCTTTTGCTCAGTGGAGCAAGGGAATATATTTGGATGTCAAGGACATAATTGAGAGGCAAAATATAAACGTCATTCTCGCCCATGTGGAGAGGTTTTATCCATTTCAAAAAGATAAATCTATTTGGAAGGAGATTCTTGAGCTTCCGATTGTATTCCAGATCAATACCGGAAGCCTTATGACGTGGAGAAGTCGCAGGTTTGACACTAAGTTTATCAAGTCCGGTCATAAGGTTATCCTTGGTTCTGATTGCCACAATGTGACAAATAGAGTCCCGAATATGAGAGAGGGACAAGCTATTTTAGAGAGAAAATTAGGATCTCAGATTATAGGAGAAATAGAAGAGCGCGGAGAGAAGATTTGGAAAAATGAAAAGGTTTGAAAAATATAAGGTGATACTAACTGTGGTAGCAGCCGCAGTTGCCGTGACAGCGCTCTTTTTCGGAATAAATCTTGTTGAGAAAAATCTGGAGAAGAAAGCATATGCTGACAGCCTCGAAGATGAAGAAGACGAGGATGACTATGACGATGAAGACTACGAGCTTTCAGAGGATGAAATAAAGATTGGAAACACTGTATATAGATATGACTCAGACATTACAAATTATCTGATCATAGGTACTGACGAGAGCGGAGACCAGAATGATGGAAAATATCACGGAAAAATGGCGGATTTCCTCCTTCTGGTAGTTCTGAACAGGATTGATAATAACTTTACTTTTTTACAGATAGACAGAGATACGGTCACGTATGTTCCCATGATGAATGAGGATGGCTCCTCACATGGTGGCAAGGAAATGCAGATTTGTACTGCACACTGGTATGGAGGAAACGAAGAGCAGAGCTGCGAGAATACAGCAACAGCTGTTTCAGAACTCTTGGGAGGAATCCCTATAGATGGCTATTACGAAGTAAACATGGAGCAAATTCCACTTCTAAATAGTATGGTGGGTGGTGTTACAGTGACTGTTTCAAGTGACCTTACTGCTGCTGATCCGACTCTTATTGAGGGAGAGATTGTTACTTTATCTGATGAGCAGGCGTATACATATGTCCATTCAAGAATGGACGTGGCTGATGGCACCAATACAGACAGAATGAGAAGACAGCATGAGTACATGGATGCTTACCTTCAGAAAGTAATAGACACAACCAAGGCTAATCCTAATTTTCCTAATGAAATGTTCAAAAAGATGAAGGATTACGCCTGTACCAATATGACCGGTAATGACATCTCTCGAATTCTAAACAGAATAAGCCAGGGAGAAAATCACGGAATTTTAACCTTTGAAGGCGCCCATAAGCTTGGAATGCTTTTGGATGACGGTCTTGAACATCAGGAATTCTACATAGATTACAACTCGTTCTTAGATATCATGACTGCAACCTATCATCTTGAGGAGGTGATGGTACTGACTGGAGATAACAACGAAGACGATTAAAATTGGGAGACGCAATGGGAAAAAATAAGGGAGCGCTTATAAATGAAAGCGCAATACAAATAAATGAGCCTCAGAACAAAGGCACGGAGATAGATCTTATTGAGCTATTTTTCTACTTTCAGTCAAAGCTGGAGTGGATAATTTTATTTTTTATAACAGGTGCAGTGGTTTCCGGGCTTATAACTTTTTTCTTTATAACGCCCATGTATACTGCTTCAGCAAAGCTGTATATGGTATCCGCGTCAAGTGATACTCTGGTCAATCTTACAGATTTGAATCTTGGAACAAGCTTATCGGCAGACTATCAGGAAGTCATAAAGATAAGACCAATTTTTGAAGATGTAATCAAGGAGTTGGAGCTTCCCTATACCTATGAGGAGCTTCAGTCAATGACATCAGTTTCAGTAGTCAACAATACGAGAATTCTTACTATCAAGGTTACCAGTCCTGACCCGAATGAAGCTGAGAAGATAGCAAATGCTATAGCAAAGGATGCTGAATCCCAGGTTCCAAGGCTTATGGATACTTCAAAGCCCCACATTATAGAGCCTGCTATAGTTCCCCAAAGGAAAAGCTCACCAAGCTACTCCAAGAACATAGTGGTAGGAGCACTTGCAGGTTTACTAATAATATGCGGAATCCTTACGGTGATGTTCGTGATGGATGATACATTCAATTCCGCTGAGGATGTTGAGAAAATGTTCGGAATTATGCCTCTTACAACAATACCGGAGAGCGATATAGGTATTCTGTCAGAGGTTCATGAGCATGAGGGCGAAGAGAAAAAGGGAATTAAAAGATTTATAAAGAGACGCAGGAAAGGGGCTTAAAACAAATGCATACGATTACAATACAGAATAACCCTGACCTCCCTTATGCAGTTGAGGAAGCATTAAACAGACTTCGTATCAATATCAGTTTTCTTGGTAAGGATGTCAGGAAAATAATGGTCGTATCCACTACCCCTAATGAAGGTAAAAGTTTTGTTGCAATGCAGCTGTGGATGCAGATGGCTAAGACCGGAACTAAAAGCATACTTATTGATGCGGATTTAAGAAAATCAATTATGACAGAGAAATATGGCATGAGCATAGAGTCCGGAGAAAGGATAAACGGAACAAGTTATGTGCTTGCTAATGAAGTCCCGATAGGAGAGTCACTTTTCCATACTCAGATAAAAGATGGGGATATTCTTCCGAACTCAGACAATGTTATCAATCCCTCCATGCTTCTGGAAAATAGGAGATTCGAGGAACTGCTTGAATATACAGAATCTAATTACAGATATACATTCATTGATTCACCACCCCTTGACCTTGTATCGGATGGTGAGAGAATCGGATCTTTGTGTGATGGCGCTATTCTCGTAGTTAGAGGTGGTGTTACCAGTAAATCAATGGTTAAGCATTCCGTTATGCAGCTTGAGAGAGCCGGATGCCCCATGCTTGGAATCATACTCAATCGTGTTGAAGGGTCCAAGGGTGGTTATTACTACAAGAAATATGGCGGCAAATATTATGGCAGTCATTACGGCAAGTATTACTCGAGCGAATCATATTATTACGGGAAAAAGAAGTAAAAGCGTGAGCAATCCGGCGAAGCCGGTTACTCAATATAGAAACAAAATATGAGCATTATGAAGAAAAGTAATGCGAAGAAAGGAGGACGCAAAAGATGTTTAAGTTTATGAGGAGGGCACTTGCTACCGTTCTTACAGCTGCTCTTGTACTCTCAACACCTGTTTCTGCTGCTACAAGCCCGAGCACAGCTCCCGCACCTGCAGAGCAGTCTTCAGTTAAAGCTGATAAAACCGACGGTATTACAACTACAGTTTCAACATCAACAGACGGTACAGCTACTATCAAGAGTATAGCTAAGACTAAGAAGAAGAGTATTACTGTTCCTTCTAAGGTTACAGTAAACGGTGTTACATACGAGGTAACAGCGCTTGGAGCGAAGGCTTTTAAGAACTGCACAAAGGCTACTAAGGTTACAGTACCTGCTTCTATCAAGAAGATACAGAAGAATGCATTCAACGGCTCCAAGGTTAATACAATCGTACTCAAGACTAAGAAGAGCATCACTGTAGAAAAGGGTGCCTTCAAGGGACGTGACACAAGCAAGATGACCATCAAAGTGAACAAGAAGATCTCCAAGAAAGAGTTTAAGAAGCTTAAGAAGGTTCTTAAAGCTGCAGGCTTCAAGGGCAAAATTAAGAAGGCTTAATTACTTTCTCTTTAAGAGATTATCTTGATCAGGACAATCTTACTAAAATTGCAGGAGTGGTAACGCTCCTGCAATTTTAAAGAAAAAGTGAAAATGAAGAAAAAAACAATAGAAGGAAAATATCTGTACAGATATGCATGTGACACTTTTATCACTGTTGTCGATGCATGCTTTTTTATGCAGATATGGTACAACTTCGTAAAAATAAATAATAACACTGGCTCCCTTACCGGGATGGGAAATCTGCTTATGTCCCTTGGGATATATGTGGGGCTTACTATTATTGCTTTCAAGGGCGTTGGAGGCTACAAGATAGGAGTCAACAGAAAGACGAATATCCTTGCTTCCCAGATTGTCGCTATAGTAAGTGTAAATTTTGTCGAGATATTTTTCTCAATGGCTATTACAGGGCAATTCAGGTATTTTCCTGAACTACTTATGATATATGCCATGCTCAGTGGAATACAGTGTATAGTCATATGCCTTATATCTGTTCCGATGATAGATGCCTACAGAAAGAAATTTCCACCGCTTAAGCTACTTGAAATAAGTGGAGACAATGAAAATGATCTCTGGCTGAAAATGGCGGGGAGACCTGATAAATACTGCATTGAGAAGAATATTCATTATGATACGAATCTTACGGAGATAAAAGGGATATTACCTTTGTATGATGCAGTATTGATTAATGATATTCCAAGCAAAAAAAAGAATGACATTATCAAAGCCTGCTTTGAGACTGGAAAGAGAGTATATTTTACTCCCAAGCTTTCGGATATCATTGTGAAGTCCTCAGATGCCCTTAATCTGTTTGATACACCGCTGTATTTTTGCAGGAATATAGGAATGCCGCTTTGGAAGCGATTCATTAAAAGAACAATGGACCTTGTCTTAAGTCTTTTTGCATTGATAGTGTTATCTCCTGTAATGGCAGTTGTTGCAATCCTTATTCACCTGGAGGATGGAGGACCGATATTTTTCAGGCAGGAGCGGTGCACTCTTAACGGCGAGAAATTCATGATCCTGAAATTCAGAAGCATGATAGTAGATGCAGAAAAGGATGGAAGACCAAGACCCGCAGGGGAAGAGGATGACAGAATTACAAAAATCGGTCATTTTATCAGGGCTACAAGAATAGATGAACTCCCACAGCTTGTAAATATCATAAAGGGAGAGATGTCTATCGTAGGACCAAGACCTGAAAGAGTTGAGCATGTTGAGAAATACTGCGCAGATATCCCTGAATTTATCTTCAGACAGAAGGTAAAGGGTGGCCTTACAGGCTATGCACAGGTCTACGGAAAATATAATACTTCTGCCCTGGATAAGCTAAAGCTGGATATGATCTACATCGTCAACTACTCGATACTTATGGACATACAGATTATTTTTGAAACAGTGAAAGTCATATTCAGTAAGGAAAGCACAGAGGGCTTTAGCTCCAAACAACAGGATGCCATTAGAGGTGCGGCTCCGGATAACGATGTACAACAAGTGGAGCACATATAAATATGTGGTATGTGATCCAGGTTAAAACAGGTGATGAGAACAAGATCATAACGCTCTGTAAAAGGAGTCTTATGAAGGAGTCAGAAGAAGTATTTACTCCAACAAGAGTTATTACAAAAAGGATAAAGGGCATAGATATGTCCGTAGAAACATTACTGTTTCCGGGATACTGCTTCTTTATTACTGAAGATATTGAAGATTTGTTTTTCAGGCTCAAGGCTGTGAAGGAGCTGACTAAAATACTAAGGATGGGCGACGACTTCGTCCCTCTTACCAGCAAGGAAGAGACTTTCATAAGCCGTCTCTCTGGCAGAAATCACCGGGTTGAAGCCTCCACAGGCTACATCGAAGGAGATAGGGTCATAATAACTAACGGACCCATAAAGGGTCTGGAAGGACTTATAACAAAGATAAACAGGCACAAAAAATGTGCAGTGCTTAAGACTGAATTATTTGGCCGATCATCGGAAATAACCGTGGGTTTGGAAATAGTGGGAAAAAGATAACTTTCTAAATATTTTATTCCCTTTCTTATGAAACTGAATAGTATGGACGTCGCCTGGTGCGCGGCATACGAAGCAGTGGATATAATGTGATTTCCTTTTGGGAAATCAAAACGCCATAGGCAGGGCTTGATGGAAGCGCTGCCATGGCGAAGCCATGCTTAAATAGTTCTAGCTAAAAGGGCGCTGAAAAGCGCCTTTTTCTATGCCATAAAAAGAGCTTTTATAAAGGAGAATTAGAGACAATAGTCTAAAACTAAAAAATGAGAGTAATACTACATATGGGAGATCCATTTACATTGGATAATCCCTGTTCGAAAAGAATGAGCGTAATAGCTAAAGAACTGAATAGACGAGGTCATGAGGCAATAATTCTTGCACCGGATACTCCGGGAATAGAAAAGAAAGAAGGTGTTGTCTATTGTAAGACACCTCCGCTTAAGAAGACTACTTTGGGGCGGCTTAAGAATCAAGGATGTCTTGCTTTCAGTTCACTTAAAAAAGGGAAGCAGCAAAAGAATATAGACATTGTGCTTACTACATGTCCGCCTCCACTTATAAATATTGCTGGTGTTAAGATAGCAAAATATCATAACGCTAAGCTTATCTATGATGTTAGAGATATCTGGCCGGATGTAGCATTTGAAATGGGGAGTTTTTCTTCAAATAGCATTTATGCAAAAACGTTCTCATTTATAAGAGATTATATGTTAAAGTATGCTGATCTTGTTACAGCTGTCAGCAATGGAAAGGTAAATAAGTTAAAAGGATATAATTCACAAAAAAGAATAATATGCATACCGAATGGTTTTAATACAGATTTTCTTAATACAGAAATCAACCATGACCTATATAACAACATAAGATCAAAGGGTGAAACAATTTGTACATACATTGGTAATATTGGGTTGGCTCAGGGAATAAGCCAGCTCATTTTTATTGCTGAAAAATGTCGGGATGAGAACATTCCGGTCAGATTCCTTGTATATGGGTCTGGAGCTGAAGAACCACAGCTAAGAAAATATGTAGATGATAACAAGCTTACAAACTTTTCTTTTGAAGGAAGGCTCCCCAACAAAGATATGAGGACAGTGCTTGAAGCTTCAGACATAAATTATGTATCTCTGGTAAATGCCAATCTTAAGGACAGCGTTCCCACAAAATTGTATGAAGCATTAGGAGTAGGGTGTCCTGTACTCCTTGTAGCAGAGGGCGATTCGACAGATGTTCTAAATGATACTGGATTAGGAATTACAGTTTCGCCTAATGACAAGGAAAAACTTTGGCAATGCTTTATAAGTATGAACTCTTCATTAAAAACCATTAACACAAAAAAAGAGCAAGCAATGGAAATCATAAAGAACAAGTATTCACTCCAAAGGTCTGCTGAAATGATAGTTGATGAGATGGAACGATTGGTAAGTGAGGCATGAAAATTGGAAGGTTATTCTGGACAGTCATAAATCTGAAACCTACTCAGATTGTATACCAGATCAGATATCGGCTTTGGGGATATAAAAAAATAACACCGGTCACGTATCAGGATGTAAGAAAAGAGATGGACATATCAATTACATCCCTTGATGAAGATGAAATATATATATCGCGCTTTAGGCCGGAGGAACTGTTAGATAACCATATTTGGCTTCTTAATGATATAGAAGTATGGAAACCCGGGAAATGGAATTATCCGGACAAGACGCATCTGTGGAATTTCAATCTTCATTATTTTGAGTATGGGATAGCTCTTGCGTATCAGTTTAAGAAGAGAGGAGATATCAAGTATTATAAGAAACTTGAAGAAATGTATAAAGACTGGCACAAGACATGTTTTGCAGACATCAGAGGTGACGCATGGCATCCATACACTATTTCTTTAAGGCTTAAGAATCTTCTTATAATCTATGGAATGTTGGCTGATAAGAAAAATGACTGGCTTAATCTGATCAGGTTGGATGTATCAAACCAGTATCAGTTTCTGATGTATAACCAGGAAAAAAATCTTCTTGGAAATCATTATTTTGAAAACCTAACTACATTGTATATTTGTAGCAAATTCTTTATGGATAGGAAGAGGGTAGTTAGATTTAACGATGATCTAATTGATCAGGTCAAGGAGCAAGTATTACCCGACGGAATGCATTTTGAACGCAGCTTTATGTATCACAATCTTGTAATGGAAGATCTTGTGAGAATATATAAGGTTGCTGATGAACTTTCAAAACAAATAATAAGGCCGTATATACAGGCTATGGCAGACTGTTTATATAGTTTCGAGGAGGAATTCAGATTACCGCTATTTAATGATGCGGGATCAAATGTTGCAAAGAGAAAATCACAGTTACTTATAGCAGCGAAAACTGTTGCAGACATAAATGCTATTCCACAAAAAAGCTTACATGATGGTGGTTACTTTAAGCTGGAGAGTGATAAAACCAGTCTAATAGTCGACGCAGGCAATTATGCACCAAGGTATATATCGGGGCATGGGCATTGCGACATGATGAGTTTTGAAATGTTTTATGATAATGAACCGGTCATTGTGAATTCGGGTACCTATCAATATCAGACTAAGTACAGAGAAAAGCTAAGAAGTACTTCATCACATAGCACTTTACAGATTAAGGGAGTGGAACAATCTGAAATCTGGGGCGAACACAGAACCGGAAGAATGGCAGAGCTTATAAAACTAAATACATCAGAACGATCCATAGAAGCAGATTTTATAGATTATATGCGTGACAACCTAAAACGGAGAATTAGTCTTGATCATAGTGTCTTGATAGAAGATATGTCATCTAAGCCATTCATTAGCTATTGGCACATATATCCAGAAAACAGTGTTTGGCAGGTCTCTGATGAAGAAATACAGATTATAACTCCAAAAGGGAATAGATTGTCAATGAAGGCAGAAGGAGGAGAATTCACAGATATAACTGAGAAAAGCATATATTCGGAGGAATTTGGTAAGTATCAGAAATTACCATCGTTTAGTACAAAGGCGAATATCATCAAAATAATAGAAAATTGAGGAGTATGAAAAATGGTTAATATAATCGGGCTTGGCTACATAGGGCTTCCGACGGCTCTTATGTTGGCTTCACATGGAGTTGAGGTTGTCGGAACAGACTACAATAAAGAACTTGTTGCTACGCTAAATGCAGGATATACAACATTTAAGGAAGATGGACTTGATGAACTGTTTCATGATGCAATTAAAGCAGGCATAAAATTTACTACTGAGTATCAGGTTACCGATACATACATTATTTCAGTGCCAACACCTTATGATAAGAAATTCAAAACAGTGGATGCTTCCTATGTTGTAGCAGGTGTTAAGGCAGCTTTAGAGGTTGCGCCTGAGAATGCAACAATTGTAATAGAATCTACTATCTCACCCGGTACTATTGATAAGTATGTAAGACCTGTGGTAGATGGACAGGAGAAACATGTCAGCCTTGTCCATGCGCCGGAACGTATCATCCCTGGAAACATGGTATATGAGCTTTTACATAATAACCGAACAATTGGAGCAGATGATCCTGTAATTGGAGAGAAGATAAAAGGAATTTATTCATCTTTCTGCCAAGGTGAGATAACGGTAACAGATATTCGTACTGCTGAGATGACTAAGGTTGTTGAAAACACATTTCGTGACATTAATATAGCATTTGCTAATGAACTGGCTAAAATATGTCGGGAAGGTGGTATGGATGTTTACGAGATTATTCGCATTGCAAATCAACATCCGCGAGTAAATATTTTATCACCAGGTCCTGGTGTAGGGGGACATTGTATTTCTGTAGATCCATGGTTTTTGGTGGGTGATTATCCGGGACTTGCAAATATTATTTTGCAGGCTCGCAAGATAAATGATGGAATGCCGAGATATGTAATACACAGAATCAGTCAGATTATGAGGGAAGAAGATCTTAAGGATGTGCGGAGAGTTGGAGTATATGGCCTGACATATAAGGAAAACGTTGATGATATAAGAGAATCACCTACACTTCAGATGCTGGAAAGGATGAACGATGCTTTAAGTGGTGGAATGGTGCAGGTCTACGACCCTTTTGTTGAGAAAGACGTAGTTCCTAATCAATGGCATGAATTAAATGGGTTCTTGAATAGCGTAGACATGGTAGTTATCATGGTTGGTCATGACGAGATAAAAGGACAGTTTGAGAAACTCAAGGATAAGACTGTGCTCGATACAAGGCACATTTACACAGGTAAATGCTATCATCTGTAAAAACGAGTGTTTCGAGACAAATTAGTGGAGTAAACTACTATGAACTTTATGAATGCAATAAATAAGTATAGGAGAGAACGATGGCTATATATGCATCATTTGAAACCGCTTGCGAGTCTATATAGAAGTTGGATTTATCTTATTCATAATTGTTACATACCACCTGAAGCAGAGATTGGGAAAGGAACTCTTTTTGGTTACAAAGGGATGGGAGTGATAATACATAAAAGAGCCAAAATAGGAGAAGATTGCATTATTGGCTCAAATGTTACCATAGGTGGCGGTGGAGGAAATTCAAACAAGAAAATCCCTGAATATGAATCAATACGTCGGGATGTTCCAGTGATCGGAAAACGAGTCCATATCGGAACTGGAGCAAAAGTCATTGGACCTATAGTTATAGGAGATGATGTGATAATTGGCGCAAATGCTGTCGTTATCAACGATGTACCCTCCGGAGCGGTCTGTGGGGGGACCGGCTAAGATTTTATATATGAAAGATACAGACAATTAGCTAGAATGCAAGCGTGCTTTGATTTGAACAATAGAAAAGCTTAAGAAGGTCTATGAAAAATGTCACTTATTCATTTTGTATTGAAATATTACAATAAGGTTCCGCCAGAGCTATTGAATATTTTCGGCCCATTTTATAATCTTATGCCGGAAAAAATCAGATATACCCCCACCTTTTCAAGAGAAAAGAACGAAATCGAAAGAATTCACTCTTTATCTGAGGAGGAACTCTTAATAGAAGAAAACGCAAAGCTTCAAAGGATAATACAATATGCCTACAATCATACGGAGTATTATAAGGAGTTATTTGACGTAAATGGAATTGATCCCAAAAGCATAAAAACAAAGTCAGACTTGGATAGAATACCATTTCTGACGAAGGAGATACTCGTAAATAACAGAGACAGGTTAATATCGGATGAATTTAAGCAAGAGGATTTGGTATACATAACAACATCCGGGTCTACTGGAGTTCCTACCGGTTTTTATGTACAAAAGGATAGTCACATAAGGGATTTGGCATACACTTACTACTTTTTTGGGAAATATGGCTACACTACAAAGTGCAAAAAACTGATCCTTAGGGGTAAAACATTTGCTAATCAGAAGAGGGGAAAAAACACACAATGGGATTCCTTTAAAAGGGAATTAAGCATAAATATTTTTGATATGACTGATGCTCGAATGGATGAGTACTGCAGAGCAATTGAGAAGTATAGACCGGATGTGGCATATGGATATATGTCTGCTATGTACCTGCTGTGTAAACACATTGAAAAGAGAGGCGGGCTAAACCACAAATTCAAGTGCTTTATTGGAATTAGTGAAACAATAACGGCAGAACAGAAAGAATATGTTGAAAAAATAATAGAGGCACCTGTACTAACATTTTATGGTATGTCGGAAAGAGTCATAATAGCTGCGCAGGATCATGAATCAGGTGAGTATACACCAGAACCAATATATGGAATAACAGAAATTATAGATTCTAATGGTGTAGTGATAAATGAAGAGAATAAAAGCGGCGAGCTTGTCGGTACAAGTCTTTATAATTATGGCATGCCATTAATAAGATATAAGACTGGCGATATGTCGGAATGGATAAATATGTCATATCGAAAAAAAGATACTCTGAAGACTATTTATGGTAGAAAGCAAAAGGATTTACTCATTAATTGTGATGGTGTTCCTGTATCGATGGCTTCACTTGAGGTTCACTCTGTAATATATGACTACATGACAAGATATCAATTTTATCAAGAAGTAAAAGGCGCAGTACTTGTAAGAGTAGTTTTGAATACAGGCGTAAACCAAGAAGTCGCAAAAAAAGCCATCGAAGAGACGTTTACAAAAAGAACTATGGGGAAAATTATCTTTTCGGTTGAGTTTGTTGATAGTCTAAAGCCTAAGGCAAATGGGAAGTATTCAATTATTGATCAGAGAATGAATGTTGAGGAATATCTTTAAAAAGGGAGTTATATGAAAATAGGCTTTATAGGAAACCTAGGGAACAAAGATACCATAGGTGGTCAGATAACGAAAACAAGAGAATTATTAGCGTATTTGTTCGAGTACACGGAGAATCAAAACATCGCTTCTGAGATTCGGGGGGGGGTGCTCAGATAATGCATTCAGTCAGAGCTGGATAGATATCCTTGATGTAGGGAAAAAGCAGGATATCTGTACAGCTATTGCAAGCCTTATAAAGATATTTCGGAACTGTGACAATATAATAGTGATTCTTGCATCCACCGGTTATTTTAGACTCTTACCAATCATGTATTTGATAAACAAAATATTCAAAAGAAAAGTGTATGAGATTTGTATTGGTGGAATTAGGTATGAATTCTTAAACAGGGTAAATATATTCTTAGAACACTCCATTACGGCAATATATGTTGAGACTATGTATATGCTGGAAAAATACAAGGAAGTAGGACTTGATAAGGTATATTATATGCCGAATTTTAAGAAGATATATAGAAATGCCATACCTGAAAAAAACACTTCAGAATTAAAAATATGTACTTTTTCCAGAATAGATGAAAACAAAGGGATTGACACTGCTGTACAGATTATGAAAAAACTCGAAAACAGGGATGATATATCTTTAGATATTATCGGGCCTGTCAAGGAAGAGTATGAAGTCATTTTCGAAGAAATAATCGGCCATTCAGGTAAAAACGTGAAATACTGCGGCAGTGTTAAGAGAGACGATATAAATGATTACTTGGGAAAATATGATGTCCTTCTTTTTCCAACTAGATGGAAAGCTGAGGGGTTTCCAGGTATTTTTTTAGATGCCTTTGAAAATGGAATAATTGTATTGGCCACTGATTTACCTGCATTTCAGAATGTTATTATTAATGACAAAAACGGTAGACTATTTCCGGTGAATGGTATAGAGGAATATGCTAGATATATTTTAGAACTTGCCGACAACACGGAAAAGCGACGGAAGATGAAAAATACGGCTTTCGAGTACAGCAAAAAATATGATTCGAAACATGTTCTGATGCACTTGGTTGATGATATTTTTGGATGACTTCTGCTCACAGCAGGAGGTCATAAATGTTTTTTTGCGGGGATATCGCTATTCCATACGGAGTATCATTTAATATTGAGACAAGTGTAAAACTTAAGGGGTGCGGAATAGGCAACCTTGAGGGACTCATAAATTTGGATAAGACGGCCTTAAACACCTATAAGGTTTGTAATTATGTAGATGTGATCGATGTGATGAAAAGACTTGGAATTAAAGCCGTTTGTTTGGCAAATAATCATGTAAATGATTTTGGCGGAGAATATGAGAACACCATAAAACTTCTCAATGAAAATAACATAAAATATTTTGGAGCAGGAAGAAGTAGAACTGAAGCTGCGAGACCAGTAATCATTGATGAAGACAATCATCAATATGCACTTTTAGGATTTGGATGGGATGTTATAGGCTGCAGAAAGAAAGATAAAAATAGCGTAGTCATAAATCAGTTGTCATTTCATAATGTTAAACATTGCATAGAGAATGTACGGAGCAAATACCCGAAAGCTAGAATCATACCTGTGTTCCATTGGGACTACGAATTGGAAATATTACCAATGCCCGCACATCGGTTGTTGGCTCATAGATGTATAGAATGGGGAGCATATTGTGTGATTGGTCATCATCCTCATTTGGTTCAGCAGGTTGAGAGTTATGATGACAAAATGATTATATACAGCCTTGGGAATTTTTTGTTTCCGGATGGAAAATATTTCAGAGGAAAGCTCAGATTCCCAATGATTTCAAAAAAAGAGATGGTTGCTCAATTGGATGAAGGAAAATGGTCCTTCTTACAGTATGAGTATGATGGAGAGACTACAGTTTCCTTTAATGACCTGTATGATGAGAAAGAAATCATTGCTGAATACACAGACTATAATAGAAATCAATATTTGAAATATTTCAAGAAAAATAGAAGAAAAAAGAAATTGCTACCAATATTTTCATCAGAATCAGATCTAATAAATATGCTCCATTTTCCATGGCTTTATGTTAGGGATAAAATTATACGGATATTAGTAAATACAGGGATAAAGGGAGAATCGCATTGAAAGTGTTTTATTACTTAGGATCTTTTCCGCCTCCATATGGAGGTGTAACAAATAAAAATGAATTGATTTTTGAGGAACTGAGTAGAATTGCTGTACTTAAGAGAAACGTAAGCACAAATAAGATCAAGAATGTACTTTACTTAGGCAGAGCATTGTTATTTGGCAGTCAGTTCATCGTAGGTATTGGGTCTAATAGAAAATTGGAAACCATCACAAAAATTTTGTATATGATAAAGAAAAAATGCATGGAAAGAAGTATTGTTTTTGTTATGGGCGGAACTATGGCAGATGAATTGAGTGATAATACTTTGCTAATGGCAAAACAGTATAAGAAGATGTATGTTGAGACAAATGGTATGTTGAGAAAGCTGGAGTCAAAAGGGCTCAATAATGTTGCGCTGTTTCCTAACTGTAGAAAGCGACCAGCTAAGAATTACCGACTGAACAGATCGGATGAGAGGGTTAAATGCGTATTTTTTTCAACAATATCCAAAGCTAAAGGAGCTATGATAATCATTGATGTGGCAAGGAGCATGCCTGAAATCGAGTTTCATTTTTATGGCGATATAAAACCTGACATAGATGATTCTTTCAATAATGCTGTAGAAGGCTTACCTAACGCATATTATCATGGCAAATTTAATGGAAAAGGTGAAGAAACCTATGAAGAATTAGCCAAGTATGACATCATGTTGCTCCCAACTAGCTGGAAACATGAAGGCGTACCTGGGGTACTAATTGAGGCGAAGATAGCTGGACTTTCAATAATTGCCAGTGATTACGGTTACAACTCTGAAATAGTAGTAGATGGGTATAATGGATATCTGGTCAATAATTCTCCTAATGAAATAAGGGAAAAACTGCTTGCTTATGTAGCGGATAGAGGACTGTTATCCAAACACAAACAGAATTCAGAAAAGTCTGCTAGTAAGTATTTTATTGATAATTATATCGATGCAATTATACAAGTATTGTAAGTTATACGTAAATACATAGATTTGCTTTAAATGTGGTATGTACAGAAGCGGTGTTTGATAAAGACAGTTGTGTTTTTCGCGAAAGATAAAAGTTAAAATAGGTAAGAAGAGGTTCTGGAACATGTACTTGAACCTCTTTTTTTCTTATTAGATGGGAGCGGTATGAAATATTTGTTTGCTGAAAACTATAGAGAAGATGGTAAAAACGCAGGAAGCAAGGCGAGAAAGGATGTTGAACAGATTTTAGATGCAATGGGAGCAAAGAGAGTAGTGCTGTATTCACCAGGAGATTCAGGCATTACTGTCTTTTTGAAATTATTAAGAGTGTTTGCATATTCAATTGCAAATATAGAACAGAATTCATTTGTATTAATACAACATCCATATATTCCTTTCAAATATTCTTCTTTACTGAGCACGCTAGCTTGTATTCTCCATAGAATTAAAGGCGTTACAACTGTGCTTCTTGTGCATGACGTTTTATCAGTACGACTGGGTAAGCCTTCGGTAGAAAAGGAGATAAGCTGTTTTAACAGATATGACTATGTGATTTGCCACAACAGTCAAATGGAGCAATTACTTAAAAGCAATGGATGCACTTCTGACATAAAGAAATTGATGGTATTTGATTATTTGATTGAGGATAGAAACAAGCAAAACTCTAATTGCTGTGATATAAATACGATTGCGGTCGCCGGTAATCTTACAAAAGATAAGAGCGGATACATATATGAACTGAATAGAATAGAATCCTTAGAGTTTGAGCTGTATGGGCAAGGCGTTCAGGGGGATATATTAGGGGAAAATGTATGCTATAAAGGTACGTTTGCGCCAGAGGATTTGCCTTATCGTATCAGCAGTGGATGGGGATTGGTTTGGGATGGAGATTATATAGGAACGTGTGGTGGAAAAAATGGGGAGTATTTAAAATATAATAACCCACACAAATTATCGTTATATATTTCATGTGGTATTCCCGTAATAACCTGGACCGAAGCAGCAATTTCTAATTATGTAATCGAAAACGAAATAGGAATTGTAGTAAGTGATTTGAGTGAATTGCCAGATACAATAAAAGGTGTTAGTAAGGAGAAATATTCCTGTATGAGAGAAAATGTTTTGAAAATAAGAAAGAAAATCATAAATGGTGAAAGCTTGAAAATGGTGCTTAGAGAAATAGGGATGCAATAATGATTAGTTATAAGAAATTTTTGGTCTATGTATGCACAGTTCTTTTGCTTCTTAATTGTCATAGCGTTTATGAGGTTGGGAATATAGATTGCCATTTCGATATCTTATGCATTTTTTTTACTCTATTACTGATAATTACATCTGGAGGACATTTGCTTAGTGGAAGTGCAATAAAACTGATATTAGGGTGGATGCTCTTTAATGTGCCAATACTAGTCTATTGTAATAGTGTTAGTGATTATGCATTTACATATTTGGTCAAATATATTCTTTATCCGATACTGATTTTTGCCTTGTTATATATGAACGAAAATATGCTGGAATGCATATTGAAAGCATTTATTAACACAGTATGTACGATTGCTTTGATCTCACTGTTTTTTTATTGTTTTGCTACTATTTGGCACATTATTACCCCTACTGGCTCGTTCTATATCAATTGGAATCCAGCACGTTACGTAGATTCATATTTTGGAATATATTTTGAAGTAAGCGGTGGTCATGTTTTTGATTACAAAAATGCGGCAATATATAGTGAATCTACAATTTTTGCAGCAATACTATGTGTAGCACTTGCAACAGAATTGTATATTGTAGAAAGTCATGGAAAGAAGCATGTTTTTAGGATGTTACTACTTATAGTAACGATACTGACAACTTTTTCTTCTGGAAGCTATTTTGCAATGCTGATATGTGTTTTTGGCATTATTTGGAAAAATTACAGAAGGCTACCCAAAAAAGTAAGAATGATTACTTTTTTTGTTGTTGTATTACTTGCGGGTGTTGTGGCTTATGCCATATGGATCATATTCATGCGTAAAAAGACTGCAATAGGGCAATCATATTTGGTGCGTGTTGATGATTACTTAGTAGCATGGAATGTTCTAAGAAGACACCCATTGCTTGGAGTAGGTTTTGGAGTTACAAATTATACAAAACAGTATATGTCAGTTCAAAGAATTGCTACGGGTAATTATGGGCAAAGCTCTGATATGGCTGCATTAGTTGCAAGTGGAGGGATTTATTTCATTACATCGTATATCATAGGTTTTTTGGGCTTGAGTAGGATGATTAATGAAAAGTCGAATCGGATAATATATATATCTGCACTGGTTACTATTTTTGCTGTTTCAAGAATTGGAGCAACACTTTTCTTTGTACTTTTTATCAGTGCAGGTATTGTAAATTTTAGTAAAAGGGATAAAACAATTTGGGTACAAAGTCGATAAAGAAGAACTATTTATATAATATTGCGCTTACATTGTCATCGTTGATTTTTCCAATGATAGTGTACCCTTATGTAACGAGAACAATTGGACCATCTGGCATTGGGAAAGTGAGTTTTGCAACCTCGCTATTGTCATATTTTGGTATATTTGCTCAATTAGGAGTTCCGACCTATGGTATTAGGGAGTGCGCGAGAGTACGTAATAATATAGACAAATTAAGCAAGTTAACTATAGAACTTTTAATAATAAACACAGTTACCTGTTCAATAACCTATATCGTCTTTTTGTTGTCTGTGTTTTTTATACCGAGATTGCAAGGCGATAAAGCACTATATCTGTTCATGAGTATTTCGCTTTTGTTAAATGCAATTGGAATGGATTGGTTATATAGGGGGCTAGAGGAGTATAGATATATTACTATTCGGTCACTTGCCTTTAAATTGATTGCGATTATATTGATGTTTTTAACAATCAGGGACAGTCATGATTATATTAAATATGGTGTGTTAACTGTATTTGCCTCATCAGCATCTAATGTTCTAAATCTTATAAACTTAAGAAGAATAATTATTCTTTCTAATGTAGGTGAGCTGGAACTAAGAAAACATATAAGTCGTATTCTTGTTTTTGTGGGCATGACTTGTGCAACTACGGTATATATGAATCTTGATACGATTATGCTGGGAGTGCTAACCACAGATAAAGATGTAGGATATTATGATGCAGCGGTTAAGATAAAAAAGGTAATAGTAGCTATTGTTACTTCACTAGGGGGTGTTCTCCTACCCAGGTTATCAATGATGGAAGGTGAAGGGGATTGGCAAGGCTTTTCGAAATTATGTAAAAAATCATTGAACTATACAGTGACAATATCTATTCCTTTGGTAGCTTTTTTTGTATGTTTTGCAAAACAGTGTATTTTGATTCTTTGTGGAAAAGAATTCTATAACGCAATCGTGCCAATGAGAATAATACTGATTACTGTTGTATTTATAGGCATATCAAATATAACAGGAGTTCAAGTAATGGTGCCTAAGAAGATGGAAAAAGGGATTTTGATTTCTGAAATCTGTGGGGCAATTATTGATGTAATTTTTAATGCAATGTTTATTCCAAGGTTTGGAGCAAGTGGAGCTGCAGCTGGAACTGTGTTGGCAGAGATGGTAGTACTTGTAGTGCAAGTATATTTAATCAGAGAATATGCAGTTAAACTATTCAAAGGCATTCAGTTTTTTAAGATCCTATTGGCAACAATTATAGCATGTGTTATAGCACAGATTGTAAATATATATTCTTATAATATTGTTGTAGATCTAGTGGTGGGAGGAATGGGTTTCTTTTTGATGTATGTTATTATCCTAATTCTACTAAAACAGGATTTCGTTGTTTCAATAATCAACAACGTGAAAAGACGATAGAATACACCTCAGAATAATGGGAGACTATTAGATGAAAAAATGTTTGATTGTATGCTGGTTTGGTGATTTTTTAAACTATTTTGATGTCTTTTTATTATCATGTGCGTATAACAAAGGGTGGACATGGCTTCTTTTTACTGATCAAAGTGTCAGCAGATATACTGTTCCAGAGAATGTAATAATTGTAAATACTTCATTTGCTGCGCTGACTGATAGAATTAACGAAAAGTTAAAGGTGCAAATAAAGCCCAATATTAAGCCTTATAAGCTTTGTGATTTCAGACCTTTTTATGGAGTGATTTTCCATGATTATATTACGGATTATGATTATTGGGGACATTGTGATATTGATATAATCTGGGGAAATTTAAGTGCTTTTTTTTCTGATGATTTGATTAAGAAATATGACAGGTTCTTGCTGAATGGACACCTTACTCTATATAGAAATGACGATATAGTTAATAATACTCGCTTGGACAAAGTGATAAGAGGCAACGTGGATGCGAGTATAATTCTAAATAGTGCATATAATTGGGGATTTGATGAAACGGGGAGATATTCACTTTATCGCGTTCAAAGAGCTTCTATGAAGATTTATGAAATTAATGATAGTATTGGCGATATTAGCCCTTATGATGGGTTTAAGATGGTTATGGGGGGGCGCATCAATACAGAATTGAAAGATGTTGATAATATAGAATTTAACAAGGGGAGATTATATGCTTATTTTGCTGATGCAACTATTGAAGAAAAGGCGTATATACATCTTCAGAAAAGGAAAATTCTTTGTCGTGACCAGGACGTAGGGGATAATTTTTTTATCTACAATAATTCTATTAGACGATCTAAGGATACTTCAGATGAGATTGAAATCAAAAAAATGAGTCTTAAAGAGACTCGTATCAGTCAGTTAAAACGTGCATTTGAGACATTTGTGAAATATCATATTGTTCTACATTAGAAATGAATGCTTTCAATGATGTTTGAAGACATATTTCACTGAGATTAAACAAAAAATAATATAGGAAGGAATTAACTATGGTGTGAAAGAAAACCTTGTTAAGAGAGAGATGTCTAGCAAACAGAACTATAATGCTATTGATATTGCCAGAGTCATATTTGCAATGTTAGTGGTTTCAGCTCATGTCAAACCATTAGGAAATGTAGATGAAGACTCGTTCTTAGGTATTATAAACTTTTTTATTCAAAAATACATGGCACGAATTGCGGTACCATTCTTTTTTGTCTCTTCAGGTTTTTTCTTGTACAGAAAAATGTATAACAAAAGAGAGATAAGGCAAGTTTCTGTAGCATATATTAAGCGATTGCTACGTCAATATTTTATTTGGTCAATAATATATTTGCCATTGTCTGTAGAAGAATTTCTAGGTCACAAATGGGGATGGTATCATTCAATTAAAATATATATTCGGAATGTCATATTTGCAGGGAGTTTTATACATCTTTGGTTTTTACCTGCATTGGTTTTCTCAATTATTCTGGTATCCTTTATGCTGATTCATGATATCCATCCCAAAGTCATCGTTCTTGTTGCATTTCTGTTTTATATTATGGGGTTACTGGGGCAATCCTGGTACGGTATGATCTTGCCGATAAAGGGAGCGTGGCCTGAATTATGGACCGCATTGAAAAGGGTTGGAGCCATTATAGTAACAACCAGAGATGGGCTCTTTGATGGTTTTTTATATGTTGCTATAGGCATGTATTTAGCGGTGCGTAATGTTAGACTAAAGATGACAACAGCTATAGAGTATTTTTGTATGTCCATGGTTGCAATGTTGGCAGAGGTTTTATTACTTCAATATATTGGGTTTATTTGTGCATATGAAATGTTTCTGTTTGCAGTTCCAGCAACACTTTTTCTATTTCTATTTCTTATAGAATTATACTTGAATGAGAATGATATTTATAAGGACTTAAGGATAATAAGTAAAATTATTTATTTTTCTCATTTTTGGATTTATGTAGCTATAAAAAGATTGTTTTCCAAAATTCATCAGTCAATGGCAGATTCATGCTTGGTTTTTATTTTTACGTTGTTATTTGCTTTTTTGTTATCTTTTGTAGTAATGAAAGTATCAAGAAATAAAATGTTTAGTTGGTTAAAAATACTTTATACATAGGTATAAACGAGGTGATTTATAATGAAGAGAGTTATGCTGGTTTTTGGGACTCGACCCGAGGCGATAAAAATGTGTCCTGTTATTAATGAACTTAAGAAAGGTAAAAACATGGAGCCAATTGTCTGCGTTACAGGGCAGCATCGACAAATGTTAGATCAGGTGCTGGATGTATTCGGAGTGACTCCTGATTATGACTTGTCAATTATGAAACAAGGACAGACGTTATTTGATATAACCACAGAAGTGGTTATGGGAATGAAAAAAATACTTGAAGAAGTAAGACCAGAGGTGGTGCTTGTACATGGAGATACAAGCACCACTTTTTCTACGGCTCTGGCTGCGTTCTATTTACAGATTCCTGTCGGCCATGTAGAGGCGGGACTTCGTACTTATAATATTTATTCTCCATACCCGGAGGAATTTAACAGAGAAGCTGTAGGGATAATATCGCAGTATAACTTTGCCCCTACAAAGCTGTCAATGCAGAATCTGATAAATGAAGGAAAGAAAAAAGATACTATTTGGGTCACGGGAAATACAGCAATAGATGCTCTTAAGACAACAGTAAGAGATGAATATATGGACGAAAATTTGGAGTGGGCAAGTGGCTCAAGGCTCATTATTATTACAGCTCACAGACGAGAAAATCTTGGAGAACCGATGCGAAATATGTTCAGAGCAATCAAGAGAGTTCTTGATGAGCATGATGATGTAAAAGCTATATATCCGATACATATGAATCCGTTGGTCAGAGCAACAGCAAATGAAATATTTGGTGATGAAGAAAGAATAAGGATTATTGAGCCGCTTGATGTCTTGGATTTCCATAATTATATGCACCACAGTTATTTGATTTTGACTGATTCAGGTGGTATACAGGAGGAAGCTCCAAGTTTAGGAAAGCCTGTTCTTGTCATGCGTGACACAACTGAAAGACCTGAAGGTATAGATGCAGGTACGCTAAAACTTGTAGGTACATCTGAAGATGTAATATATGCGGAGTTTACTAAGCTTTTGGATGATGAAGATGCTTATGACAAGATGTCGCATGCGGCTAATCCATATGGAGATGGGCATGCTTGTGAGAGAATAGCAGATATTCTTGAGTTTGGCGAAATTCGTTCCAATATGAATTGGGGAAATTAAGCTATAGTGTGCTTCTCTTCTCGGAAGTAGACATATATAGGGCTTTGCTGATTTTTGTCAGCAAAGCCCTTTTTATCATATAGTCTCAATAAGGAATTTTAATACCGTCAGAATTTAATATTGTTATCATCAAGCAGCTTTTGGAGGCGTGCTACCTCATCTGACAGAGCAGCATTCTCTTCGGTAAGATTCTGAATCAGTTTCTTTTGGAAGTTCTCGTGAGCGATGGCATCCTCGCGCCTGCGGCATAATTCACGGATATTTTCGTCAGAGTTAGACAAGTATATTGATTCAGCAGCGGAGTTCATTGATGGATTTTCTTTCGTCAACATCTTTATTTCCTCCCAAGTCGTAGCTTTAAATAGTTTAGCCCATTTATCGATGCCGTAGGATTTATCCTCGGCAGTTGCCAGGTCTGTCTGAGATAATTCTACCACTAAAATGTTGAATTTGTCAGTATATAAGTGGCCATCCTTTGTATTCTTGAGCTGATACTGGGTAAAGAATTCCGGATGATCTTCAAACAAGGTGAAATCGATAAATCCAATCTGGTAGACAGGCTTTATTGTGGAGTAATCTTCACATCCAAAATCTCATCCCTTGTGAGGTGAAGGACAGAGCAGATGAGGCCTATAAGAGTATCCTTGTCCCTCTGTAGCACGATTCGGAACATATAGTCATTGGTCATGTTATATGGAAGTTTGCCAGTGGCGGACATAAATTTATAATTTGTCAGGTACGTACAATAAAGATGAAGATATAAGAAAAAAAGTTGCAGAGTTCTCCGCTGATAAGGAGGTTCAGGCTATGTTATTGGAAGAGAAAATGGCTATCTTAGATATGCAGATGACGAAGGAAGAGGGCAGACAGGAAGAACGCATAGAAATACAAGATGTTTACGGATGGCTTTTTGAAAACGGTCGAGATGAAGATGTCAAAAAGGCCACAAAAGATGGGGCATTTTAGGATAAGTTGCTGAAGGAGTACAAAAGCTCCAGGCAATAATAGTCTGAAAATATATAAGGCTTTGCTGATTTTTGTCAGCAAAGCCCTTTTTATCATATAGTCTCAATAAGGAATTTTATTACCGTCAGAATTTAATATTGTTATCATCAAGCAGCTTTTGGAGGCGTGCTACCTCATCTGACAGAGCAGCATTCTCATCTGACAGAGCAGCATTCTCATTTGACAGGGAAGCATTCTCTTCGGTAAGATTCTGTATCAGTTTCTTTTGGAAGTTCTCGTGGGCGATGGCATCCTCGCGCCTGCGGCATAATTCACGGATATTTTCGTCAGAGTTAGACAAGTATATTGATTCAGCAGCGGAGTTCATTGATGGATTTTCTTTCGTCAACATCTTTATTTCCTCCCAAGTCGTAGCTTTAAATAGTTTAGCCCATTTATCGATGCCGTAGGATTTATCCTCGGCAGTTGCCAGGTCTGTATGAGATAATTCTACCACTAAAATGTTGAATTTGTCAGTATATAAGTAGCCATCCTTCGTATTCTTGAGCTGATACTGGGCAAAGAATTCCGGATGATCTTCAAACAAGGTGAAATCGATAAATCCAATCTGGTAGACAGGCTTTATAATAGAGTAATCTTCACCTCTGTGAAGCATGTCAAATTTCCTACATAGGTAAGCCAGGGAGCGGAGAGGCCAGTTGTTGTAATTAATGACCTGCATTTCAAGGTTTACAAAGGTATTGTTGTTGAGGGATACATAGAGATCGAGCTGATATTCTTTTTCATCTATGGCTTCACCAGGGGTAATCGGATTTTCAATCTTCACATCCAAAATCTCATCCCTTGTGAGGTGAAGGACAGAGCAGATGAGACCTATAAGAGTCTCCTTGTCCCTCTGTAGCACGATTCGGAACATATAGTCATTGGTCATGTTATATGGAAGTCTGCCAGTGGCGGACATAAATTTATAATTTGTGTTTTGTTGCATAGTAAATCCTTTCAATAAAAAATGTGTTTCTCCAAGTATCTGCCGGCATGGATTTTTTGGAATAATCTGGCGAAATGCCAAATGAATTTTGCAACTTGAGAATTTAGCTGCGGGTAATAACTTATCAAAGAGAAAGATGGTTGTCAATTATAATCGTAAAAACGAATTATATTGATTGATAAAGTGCTCATATGATATTTGTCAGGTGCGTATAATAAAGATGAATATATTTAGGAAAGTAGTTGTAAGAAAATAACTGTAAAAAGTACAATTTTTACCCATTGAAAAATATATAAGGTAGCGTACAATGGTATAGCAATATGATTGTGCGCTGCCTTTTTTAAATCACAAACAGGCAGGTGCAAGAGTGTTCTTTTAGGTGGTTGCAAAAAATTTTTAATGGGGAGTTTATTATGAAAAAGGAAGGACTATGGAAGTTTCCAAGGACCAGACTGCAATGGCTTTGGGACAACATGGAGGGCTATAGAGCGCTCTATGTAATCGTAATTATTGGCACAGTTGTATACAACATGATGCAGCTTACAGTGCCATATTTTTCATCACAGATCGTAGACAGATTCTTGTCAGGAAATGAGGCAAGAGAGTACTTTACCGGTCATCAGGGCGAGTTTTACAGACTTGTTGGTATGATGATTGGCTTCACAGTGCTCAGGTGCATCATCGTATATCTGGACTGCCTTGGATACGAGAAGGTATCTCAGGGAGTTCTATTCAGAGTCAGAAACTTTCTATATGACAAAATCCAGAGACAGGATATGAAATTTTACAGTACCTACAGGACAGGTGACCTTATGACAAGAGTTACCGGAGACCTTGACGCTGTAAGACACATGGTTGCGTGGGTAGTGAGAATGGTTGTGGAAGCAATCTCTCTTATCACTGCAACAGGCATTTATTTTGTGTATATGAACTGGAAAATGGCAGTGTGTCTGCTGTTAGTTGCGCCTTTTATCCTGGGTATAATCATTAAGTTCAAAACAGAGGTTGCACCTATGCACAGGCTTCTTCGTGAGAAGCTTGCAAATATGAACACCATTGCGCAGGAAAATATCTCTGGAAACCGTGTAGTTAAGGCATTTGCTAGAGAAGACTATGAGATTGAGAATTTCGATAAATGTAATACGGACTACAGGGATACTAACAAAAAGACAGCATATACATGGCTTAAGTTTTTCCCGATAATTGAAACAATTGCCAATATGCTTCCTGTTATCCTGCTTTTAGTGGGCGGCCTTTTCCTTATAGGCGGACAGATGACAATGGGTGAATTTGTGGCATTTTCTGGTCTTACATGGGCTATTGCCAACCCTATGAGACAGCTTGGAAATATCATGAATGAATTCCAGAGATTCTCAGCTGCTTCTGTGAAGGTTATGGAGATTTATTATTCTGAGCCTGAAATCGTAGACAGCGAGGATGCTGTGGACATGCCTGAGAGATTCGAGGGAAGAATTGAATTTAAGGATGTTTCTTTCCAGTATTCAGATGGAAAGCTTCCTGTAGTTAAGAACATATCCTTTGAGGCTAAGCCGGGCCAGACAATCGCCATCATGGGTGAAACAGGCTGTGGTAAGACCTCTCTAATCCATCTGATTCCCAGATTCTACGAGCCAACAGGCGGAACTGTGCTTGTAGACGGCGTTGATGTAAAGAAGATAAAGCTAAACCAGCTCAGAAAGAACATTGGACTTGCAACTCAGGATGTGCTTCTTTACTCAGATACTATCGATGGAAATATCGCTTATGGCGATCAGTATATAACAAGGGATGAGGTTGTTCGATTTGCAAAGTATTCCCAGGCTGCGGATTTCATCGCAAAGATGCCTGAGGGCTATGAAACAATAGTCGGAGAGCGCGGTGTAGGATTATCCGGTGGACAGAAGCAGAGAATATCTCTTGCAAGAGCACTTGCTGTAAGACCTTCAATCCTTATTCTGGACGATACAACCTCAGCTGTTGACCTTGAGACTGAGAAGGCTATTCAGGAGAGTCTTAAGGAGCTTGATTTTAGCTGTACCAAGATTATTATCGCTCAGAGAATATCTACAACTAAGGATGCTGATCAGATCCTTATCATGAAAAATGGCGAGATAACAGAGCGTGGAACTCATGATGAGCTTGTAAAGAAGGGCGGATATTACGCTGAGCTAGTTAAGCTTCAGATGGGAGCTTGATGGTTTGATAAGAGGATAGTGGGATGGCCAGTTTTGGCACCTACTTTGGAGGATATATAAATGGCTAGAAATACTTATAAACAGGATGAATTACTAGAAGAGCCTTTTGATATAAAGCATATTCTGAGGGCTTCCGGATATATAAAGAAGCATGCCGTAAAGATGATAATAGCACTTGTTATTTCTGCTATTGGTGGTATTACAGGCCTTGTCAGCCCTATTCTTTTCAGGAAAGCATTGGATGTGGCTATTCCTAATGGCGATAAGACTATGCTATTTACACTGGTTGCTGCTATGGCATTTTTCTATGTGCTGAGCATACTATTTGCTACTATCAGATCTTATCTGATGGTAAATGTGTCTCAGGATATCATTTACAACATAAGAAACGATATATTTGAGCATTTGCAGGCTTTGCCTTTTCAGTACTATGATGACAGACCTCATGGAAAGATTCTTGTAAGAGTAGTTAACTATGTAAATTCAGTTTCAGATATGCTCAGTAACGGTTTGATTAACGTTATCTTAGAGATTCTGAATCTCATTTTCATAGTAGTTTTCATGCTATATGTGGATGTACAGCTCTCACTTGTGGTTCTGGCAGGCGTTCCGGTGCTTATGTTTTTCATGTTCTGGATCAAGAATAAGCAGAGAATAGCATGGCAGAGGGTTTCAAATAAGAATTCAAATCTAAATGCTTATCTGCAGGAGAACATCGTCGGTGCAAGAATTACTCAGATTTTTGCAAGAGAGGATGAAAATGCTGAGATTTTCAAGGAGCTTTCTGATGATTGCAGAAAGACATGGATGACGGCTATTGAGTACAGTACGCTGGTATGGCCGGGAATTGATACAATTTCAGTATTTGTAAGTGCAGCAATTTATGTATTTGGAATTTCAATGTTTTTACAGGGGCATCAGACACTGGGAACAATTATCGCAATATCCAACTATGCGTCCAGATTCTGGCAGCCTATCATGAACCTTGGAAATATATTTAATAACTTCATAAACAACGTGGCTTATCTTGAGAGAATTTTTGAGACAATCGATGAGCCTGTTGGTGTTGCTGATGAGCCTGGATGCACTCAGATGCAGCAGATGAAGGGAGAGGTTGAATTTAAGAATGTCAGCTTTTCCTATGAGAAGGGCAAGGAAATACTGCATGATGTTTCCTTTACTGTTAAACCGGGCGAAAGCGTTGCCCTTGTAGGTCCTACTGGAGCAGGAAAGAGCACGATTGTGAGCCTTATTTCCAGATTCTATAACGTTGATAGTGGACAGATACTGATAGATGGACAGGATATCTCAAAAGTTTCTCTTAAGTCGCTTAGAGAGCAGATGGGAATAATGCTTCAGGATAGCTTTATTTTCTCAGGAACTATTGAAGACAATATCAGGTACGGTAAGCTGGATGCTACTGAGGATGAGATCATAAAGGCCAGTAAGACGGTATGCGCAGATGATTTCATTAAGAATATGTCACATGGCTATGGCACAGAGGTTAAGGAAAGAGGGGCGCTTTTGTCTCAGGGACAGAAACAGCTTATTTCCTTTGCAAGAACGCTTTTATCTGACCCTGCAATTCTGGTTCTCGATGAGGCGACCTCCAGTATTGATGTTCAGACTGAGAAGGCACTGCAGAAAGGCTTAAATGCTATGCTTGCAGGTAGAACCAGCTTTATTATCGCACACAGACTTTCTACAATTACAGGCTGCGATAAGATCATGTACATAAATGATGGTGGTATCACTGAATGCGGCTCACATGAGGAGCTGATGGCTAAAAAGGGCGATTACTATCACCTGTATACTGCACAAATTGAAGGTTTAAACATGGCTTGATTTTGATTGAACGCAACTTGTTTTTGAGGTATTATTAATAAAAGTTGGTCTCGAAAGGCGGTTTGTTATGAAGTTTCAGGAAGTAGCAGATAGCATAAAGGCAATGACCTGCATAGTCTCCGTAGAGAAGCTTGAGGACGGTGGCTATGGTAAAATACGTCTAGTTACGGGCAATAAGGCGTATATCGATTCCATAGAGCATCCTATGGATGGCATGGCTATGCTTCATGATAAATTCATTCCAAATTCCGAGTACACCGAGTATCTTCCAAGAGATCTTAATTTTGAGGATTATTGCTATAGGGCTGCAGTTGAGAAGAAATGTCTGCATTCCTATGCCCATCCGGATCGCTTCGATTTCTGGTTTAATATGACATTTATGCCTCTTTGGCCTGATGATGGAAATATATGCTATTGCACCTACAGTATGGAGGTCAATTTTGAGGCAGATACATCCAGGATTTCCAATCTGTCAGGCGATATAGCGGCTGCCGTTCTTGAGAACTGCATCACACTTCGCGGAGCCAGTGATTTCAGGAAGGCCATGGATGATGTTGTAAAATCCATAAGACTTTTGTGCAAGGCTGAGCGCTGCTGTGTAATGATCATGGATCATGAGAGCAAGAAGTGCGATCTACTCGGATATGACTGCTCAGATGAAATAGATAAAAATATGGTATCTGAAGCAATACATGATAGTTTTTATGGGATAGCTGCAACATGGGAGTCAACCGTTATTTCAGGAAGTAACTGCCTTATCGCCAAGAATCCTCAGGATATGGTTGTTGTAAAGGAGCGCAATCCTGAATGGTATGCTTCTTTGAAGAGATCTGGTGTTGAAACGATAGTTTTGTTCCCATTAAAGAGCAGAACAGAGCTTCTCGGATATATGTGGGCAGTTAATTTTGATTCTACTGAGACACCCAAGATTAAGGAAGCTCTTGAAAGTACTACTTTTGTACTAAGCTCAGAGATAGAGAATTATTTACTCCTCGATAAGCTCAAGGTTTTGAGCTCCAGAGACATGCTCACTGGCGTTAATAACCGCAATGAGATGAATAGTATCGTTGATAAGTATGCAAATGCTACTAAAGCTGCAAAGGGAGCTTTAGGTGTAGTTTTTGTAGATATAAATGGTCTTAAGAATATCAATGATGTAGAAGGTCATGAAGCGGGAGATATGCTGCTTAAAAGGGCGGCAAATGCTCTTTGTGAGGTGTTTGACTGGAGAGATATTTACCGCGCTGGAGGCGATGAATTTGCGATTATTCTGCCTGACGTTACTGAAGAGAAGCTTGTAAAGTTCTCAGAGGATATCAAGGTTGCTGCAAATAGATATGAGGGCGTATCCTTTGCAGTTGGTCATTGTATGACTGATGAAAAGAACAATATTCATGATGCTCTTCATGTTGCGGATGAGCGCATGTATGAGGATAAGAAGAAATATTATGAAGCACATCCTGATAAGCTCAGAGGCGCTGCCAAGGATAAGTACAGGATCAGCGGAGTAAATAAATAGTCTGATTCGTAACAGGCATATATTTTTACGGAAATACTTAGATAGACAGGAATTGATATGAGTAGTACTACAAACAAAAATAGGCGCGAAATGTTGACAAAGACGCCTATACCTAAGCTGATACTGACAATGTCGGTACCAACTATAATAAGTATGCTGGTTACAGCAATTTATAACACAGCTGATACGTTTTTCGTAGGAAAGATTTCTACACAGGCTACGGCCGCTGTAGGAATCGTTTTTACTGTAATGGCATTAATTCAGGCAACAGGCTTTTTCTGCGGACATGGTTCCGGTAATTTCCTTTCCCGAATGCTCGGCGCTGGAAAGCACAAGGAAGCTGACGAAATGGCTTCTACAGGCTTTGCTATCGCAATAATAATAGGTGTTATCATTGCGATAGTTGGCAATATGTATATAAAAGAACTCTCTTATATGATAGGAGCGACAGATACTACCTTAGAGGATACTCAGAATTATATGAGGATAATCCTTATTGGAGCTCCTTTTATGATCGGGCAGTTTGTTATTAACAATCAGCTCAGATTCCAGGGAAGCGCCATGTACGCAATGGTCGGCCTTATGTGCGGAGCAGTTATGAACATGGGACTTGATCCGCTTTTGATCTTTGTGTTTGGGCTTGGCGTAAGAGGCGCAGCTATTGCGACAGTGGCTGGCCAGATTACAAGCTTTTTCGTGCTCCTTTTGGGAAGTATGAGAGGCGAAAACATCAGACTAAATATAAAGAATGTGCATATAAATGGCTACTACATAAAGGAGATCATAAACGGTGGTGCTCCGTCTTTATTCCGTCAGGGAATGGCTGCCATAGCAACACTTCTTCTGAACAAGGCTGCAGGCGGGCTTGGCGGCGATGCAGCAATAGCTGGAATGTCTATAACCACTCGTGTAATGATGATGATGATGTCTGCCCTTATTGGATTTGGTCAGGGATATCAGCCTGTTTGCTCCTTTAACTATGGTGCAGGACTTACAAAGAGAGTGCGTGAGGGATTTTTCTTCTGTGTAAAATATGCAACTATTTTCCTGCTTGTAGTTGGTGGTGTCTGCTTTATTTTTGCACCTCATGTTATTGGACTTTTCAGAAATGATGCGGATGTTATTGCTGTTGGAACTGTGGCACTCAGATGTCAGGCGGCAACACTTCCGTTTGCCGGATGGATTGTAATATCCAATATGATGCTTCAGTCCATTGGAAAAGGTGTGAAGGCATCCATTACGTCATCTGCAAGAAATGGCATATTCTTTATTCCGCTTATTTTGATTTTACCAAGAGTAATGGGAATTACCGGTGTCGAGATAACTCAGGCATGTGCAGATGTATTATCACTGTTGTTATCAGTACCTATGGCAGTATCTGAACTTAAGAAATTTAAGGATTAACACTAAAAGCCAGCTGAAAAAGCTGGCTTTTGTTAAAAAAAGACAATACAGATAATAAGAATTGAAAAGTAAGATGAAAAAATCTTATGTATAATGACGCTATCATCAAAGGAGGTATGCACGATGAAGTGGGTCAGTATATTTAAATACTTACGAACAGAATACGGAGAGAAGATCGCTAAAATTGAGGATACAACTCAGCGGGTTTCTTTTGTAAATAATATTAACGGTAATAAGGTCAGAGTTAGATTTTCAAACAAATTTGAAGATAACAGCATGACTATTGAAAAGGCTGTTATTGGTAAGGAAGCTGGCGATACAGCTGTTCTTACTTTAAATGGCAAGAGCCAGATCGTTTTGGAGCCAAACGCAGAGATTTTCAGTGATGCAGTAGATTTTGAGGTGAAGGCAGGAGATAAGCTTTTTGTTGATTTGTATTTAAAGGAAAAGGCTGAACTTAGCTCATTTTGCTGCTATTGGTCCAAAGGAGGTACAGAGGTCAGCTTTATTCCCGGAGATGGCACAAATGCTGGCTATGTGATAACTGCGGATTTTATCAACGAGGATCCCAATTCCAAGATAATGAGCAGCTTTATGGGGTTTGATTCAGTGCAGGTATTTGCTGATGATGAAACTAAAGTAGTGGCAGCTTTTGGGGACTCAATCACTCATATGTCTTTCTACACAGATGCTTTATATAAGCGCATTTGCAAGGAATGCCCTGGCGCTGTTGCGCTTATTAACGCAGGCATAGGGGGCAACAGACTTGTTGATGATGCGACATTTGTTCCCGAAATCGGCAAGAGACTTGTGCTTTTTGGAGAAGCCGGTGTTAAGCGATTCGAGAAGGATGTTTTTGAAAATGATGAAGTAGATGCTGTTTGCGCATTGATAGGAATAAATGATATCATGCATCCATTACAGCTTGAAGGAAAGACAGAAACTACTTCTTCCGAAGCGATTATCGAGGGCTATAAAAAGATAATAGCCTGCGCACATAATAATGGCGCTGAGATATACATGGGAACCATTATGCCTAGCTGGAACGAGCAGTATCCGGCGGAATGGCTTCCCAAATTTGAAAAGACAAGAAATGAAGTAAATGCCTGGATCAGAAAATGCGAGATGCATGATGGAGTCATAGATTTTGACAAGGCTCTTAGAGATGAAAAGGATAACACATTGTTCCAGGAGGGATGCCACATAGGTGACGGGCTTCATCCCAACACCGAAGGCGGGGTTAAGATGGCAGATACAGTCGACTTAAAGACTATTATCTGCCCAAGAGAAAGGTAATAAATATGGCAGAGTTGTATGAGAGCGAATCATTCATATACAATCAGGTGCCTGTAAGGATTTTTAATCATTTTTTTGATGGTACAGATATCTTTACACCTCTACATTGGCATAGAAATGTAGAGTTTTTCCTTGTGACTGCAGGTCGCATAAATATGACTATTGATGGTGAAAATATTCCCTTAAAGGAAGGGGATTTCTGCGTTGTTAATAGTGGAGAGCTCCATTCAAATCACTGGATAGAGCAGGATGACCATTTCGAGGGTGTCTGCGTGCAGCTTTCCAAAACATTTTTGGACAGATGGATTGGTGAGAAGGTATATTTTGTGCAGCCAACCGATAAAAAGACCATGGCTACTCTAAAGGAAATGCTTATTACCTTTGGCAGATACCGTCTTGATAAGAAGGACGATCTTGAGACTATGGGCCTTGTCTTTGCCTTTTTGAATTTCCTTAAACAGAACTGCATGGGAACAAAGAAGGGTGAAGATAGCGCAAAGGACAGCGCAGATGAGAACATTAAGGCCATCATCAATTATATTGATGATAATTATATGGAACAGCTGGATCTTTCGAGCGTTGCTGCACATTTTCAGTATTCGCCCAATCACTTATCACGTATGTTCAAGGAGCATGTAGGACGAAATTTCTATCAGTATCTTCAGAATGTGCGCCTTATGCACTGCGTAGAAGAGATGAAGGAAGATGAAAATGTAAAACTCATTGAATGTGCTTTAAATCATGGTTTTCCCAATGCAAAATCCTTTATCCAGACATTCAGGAAAACCTTTGGATGCACGCCATCTGAGTGGATGAAGCAGGGTAAAAAGGTAGCTTTTGTTTAAGAATAAAAATTGACAATTTCACTGATAAAAATAGCAAAGCCTCTCTTTAATGGTTGCGATAAGCTTTAACCATTGAAGGGAGGTATTTCTAACTATGAAAAGAAAAGCTATTAGTATCTTAATGACAGTATCTTTTGCGGCATCCATTCTTGCTGGATGTGGCCAGAGCGCAGCACCGGCTTCTGACAATCAGAGTGCTGAGAGCGGCGAGGAGGCTAAGGCAGAAGAGACAAAGACAGAAGAGTCTGCTGATGCAGCAAGCACAGAACCTGTCACAATTTCATTCTATACAACAGAGACAGGTAAGGATGATATGTATCAGGACCTCATCTCTGATTTCGAAGGCAAGAATCCCGGAATTACAGTTGAATATATCGCTGCCGGCGACGATCAGCTTCAGCAGTGGATGGCACTTTATGCCAGCAATGAAGGCCCCACAGTATCTCTTATGGATCCTATCAATATCTGGGAGAACCAGGAGAGAATGCGTCCCCTTACAGGCGAAGCAATGCTTGATAATGTAGATGAGGCTTCACTTAGCACACTGACTTTTGATGGCACAGTTTATGCTGTACCTATGTCAGCAGCAGGAATTGGTCTTCTTTACAATAAGGGAGTATGTGATGCTGCAGTTGGCGGAGACTTTGATCCCAGCACAATCAAGACAAGATCTGACCTTAAGGACCTCTTTGACAAGATTGAGGCAACAGGTGTTGCAGCTACTTGTATCACAGGTGTTAACTGGTCACTTGGTGCACACTACCTTTGCCAGAGCTATGGCGCAGCCATCGGTTCAACAGAGGATCGTGTTAACTACGTAAACTCAATCATCAGCGGAGAGACAAAGGAAATCGACAATGACGTATTCAATGGCTTCATGGATACACTTGATATGATGGTTGAATACAACTACAACAAGAATGATCCGCTTGTGGGTGATGTAAACCTTGATGCTATGGCTCTTGCAGAAGGCAAGTGCGGAACATGGTTCATGGGTGACTGGGCTTGGACATATATGGCTGAGCTTGTAGGCGATGGCGATGAATTTGGCCTTATGCCTGTACCTCATAGCGATGATGCCAGCGACGTAACAAACCAGTATCTTCCCACATCTTATGCTAAGGGTTATTGCGTTGACGCAAGCCAGAATACAGAAGAACAGCAGCTTGCTGGACTTAAGTTTATTGAGTACATCTCATCCGACAGCTATTCACAGGAAACACAGGCTAAGAGACTTGGACAGGCACTTCCGTTCAAGAACTTCACAGCTACAATTGACAGTCCTCTTGGAAAATCTACAGCAGAATATATTTCAGCAGGAAAGACAGTTGATTTCTACGGAACACCTAGTCTTTGCCCTTCTGATATCTGGTATGAGTGCGGCGCTTACATGTGCGCATACATAACAGGTGCATGCGACAGAGAAAAACTCGCAGCAGACATTGATACATACTGGTCCAATCAGGAACCTAGAACGTATTGATATAAAAGTTAAAACAGGGAGGGGCTTCTCTCCCTGTTTTCATTAAGGAGACATCTATAATGCGTAACAGAAAGAAGCTTACAAGTGTGAGGGAGTTCATGCTTTTTGGATTTCCTTCATTTTTCATTTGGTTTTCTGTTGTTATCATTCCTTTCATCTATGGATTTTGGATTACCTTTACCGACTGGAATGGTCTTTCAATGGAAATAAAATACATAGGAATAGAGAACTATCGCCATATATTGACAGATCCTGCGTTTCTGGGTGCTTTCTGGAAAACAGTTATATATGCGCTTTTTACAGTTATATTGAGTAATTTACTGGGATTTATACTGGCACTTGTTGTTACAAGCGGTTTAAAGGCTCAGAATCTTTTCAGAACAGGATTTTTCACTCCCAATATCATTGGTGGAATTATCCTTGGTTACATTTGGAATTTCATTTTCTCATTTGGCCTTACAAAACTGGGAGAATTTACGAACATCGAATGGATGAAGACTTCATGGCTTACAAATCCCACAAGAGCACTTATGGCTCTTGTTCTGGTAAGTGCATGGCAGCTTTCCGGTTATCTGATGGTTATATATATTGCAGGCCTTACAGCGGTTCCTGCTGATATTCTGGAAGCAGCCAGAGTAGACGGCGCAACAACGCTTCAGACAGTATTGCAGATCAAGGTTCCCATGATAAGAGGAACAACAGCTATTTGCGTATTCCTTGCTATTTCACGCTGCTTCATGTCCTTTGATATGAACCTTTCACTTACTGCAGGTGGACCATACAAGTCGACAGAGCTTATCGCATACAAGATTTATCAGACTGCATTTACAAGCATGGACTTTGGTCAGGGACAGGCTCAGGCAATTGTCCTCTTCATTATAGTAGCAGCTATTTCACTGCTTCAGGTTTACTTTACAAGGAAAGGGAGGGTTGATGCATGAGTGCGCAGCGCAGAAGAAAAAATATAGTTTTTGCCATAACTCTGGTAGTGCTGATACTGTTTATGGTCCCCTTTTATATGTTGGTTGTTAATTCATTTAAGAACACAGCTGACTTTTTGAAAAATCCATTTTCACTTCCGGCGAACCCGTCATTGGACAACTTTGCAACAGCAATAGAGAGAATGAATTTTTTCAAATCTCTGTATAATACAGCATTTATCACATTTACTGCAGTAGTAATCAATATGATTATTTCTTCAATGGCAGGATACTTGTTTGCAAGAAAAAAGTGGAAGATTAACAAGATAATATTTATGGCATTTTTGGCATCAATGGTAGCGCCATTCCAGGTATATATGATTCCGCTTGTTAAGATTTATGCAGGTGTTTTTGGCTTTTCAAATTCACTTCTTATGGTGGCGTATATAGCTGTAGGCTTAAATGTCCCTTTTGCAGTTTTCCTTTATTCCGGATTTGTGGAGGGAATACCGGTTGAGCTTGATGAAGCAGCTCTTATTGATGGATGCAGCTTCACCAAGACTTTTTTCAGCATCATTATGCCGCTTTTAAAGCCTATTATTATAACTGTTACCGTATTCGTAGCCATGGGAGTGTGGAATGACTTCCTTATGTCCAGTCTGTTCCTTACAAAGGCGGATACAAAGACACTTGCCATTTCAATAAAGACATTTCTTACTAATCACTCTGCGGAGTATGCACCTATGATGGCAGGCCTTCTGCTAAGTGTACTTCCGGTACTGATATTCTATCTGATTGGACAGAAATACATTATTGAGGGCGTAATAGCCGGTAGTGTAAAGGGATGATTCACATAAATTCCCTTGAAAGGATGCCGCAGGCATCGCCTATTTTTCCTCCCTGCAGGAGGAATGCCTTCATATTGCGTTGAAGAGAGGTGTCTTCGCTAAGGGACTCGAAATCAACGTTATCCAGCCTGGAGCCGGGAATTTTGTAGACCCATTCAAGAAAGCCATTGGGCTCGGGATTTGATTCTGTGATATCAAAAGCTGCCTGGAAATGCAGAATATGTGAGCTTTCAGGCAATAATTTCTTAAGCTCCGGCGATAAAAGCCAACTATCTAAAACAAACCTTTCAACCTTCTTTTCGGGGAAAAACTCTGAGAAGAAGGTTTTTGCTTTAGATACAGAGTCGTTGAGCTTATCAGGTAAAAGACTTGCATCAGACGGAATATGAATGTCAGCACTGCCCGGCTTTTCATCTACAAGCTCATACTCAAGTTCTCCAATGCGGAAGAGCTTGGCATTTGCCTGCCTTGTAGTCCAGAAATAGCGGTCAAAGCCGTAGTTTCCGTAGGATACGTAGTGCTCGTTAACAAATCTTGAAAAAGCACCCATAGTTGCAATAAAGATTTCATCAGGGATGCCTTTCCAGGGACCGTTTTCTCTGCCATCAAGAGCAGTAAGAATGTGGTCTGTGAGCTCTTTTATTCCGGGCATGGTGCCGGAGCCGGTTTCACTACATAAGAGGATGTCATTGGTCACCTCTTCCGGCATTTGAATTGCATTTAAAATCGATATTAAAGATATTTTTTGTCTGTTTTCTGTATTCATACTACTATGTTATGATAGGCGTATGGATAAGTCAAACACGGATATATGTCCAAAGTAACAGGGAGGGTTCAAATGAGTATTACAAAGCTTAGAGAACTGGGAGTCATGATTGACTGTTCAAGAAATGCAGTAATATCTGTTCCTGCGCTTAAAAACTTTATCAAAATCATCGCTGAATTTGGTTATGACTATGTTGGTCTTTATACCGAGGACACGATTGAGGTAGAGGGGGAGCCATATTTTGGCTACCAAAGGGGACGACTTACGGCGAGTGAAATAAAGGAAGCTGATGCATTTGCCAGGGAACATGGAATGGAGCTTCGTCCTTATATTCAGACCCTTGCCCATATAAATCAGATAGTAGATTACGCTGATTATGCGGATATTATCGATGTGAATGATATTTTACTGGTGGGAGACCCTAAGACCGAGGAACTTCTTGACCATATTTTAGAGACTGTATCTAAGGTCTACAGCTCAAAGGTTGTCAATATAGGTATGGACGAGGCTCATATGGTTGGCCTTGGCAAATACCTTGAAAAGCACGGTTACGAGAACCGGGTGGACATTATTTTAAAACATCTGAACATGGTTGTCGGACTTTGCAAAAAGCATGGATTAAAGCCTCAGATGTGGAGCGATATGTTTTTCAGGATTCTTAGTGGAGGAGAGTACGGAACTGAGGATGAAGCTGCGGCAAAAGCTCTGACAGATGAATTTAAAAAGAATGTAAAGATCCCGGAGGGACTTGAGCTTGTTTACTGGGATTATTACAGCACAGAAAAATCGCATTATGAGAGTATTTTGGCGCAGCATAAAGCTCTTACGCCAAATATTTCCTTTGCAGGTGGTGCATGGAGATGGATGGGCTTTACTCCATATAACAGTTACAGCATCATTATTACTGAGGCTGCCATGGAGGCGTGTCTTGCGCAGGATATCGACTCATGTGTAATGACAATGTGGGGAGATGATGGCACGGAGTGCAGCATATATTCTGTACTTCCGGTGCTTTTAGTCGCTGCCGGGAAAGGTGGAAAGCTTCCAAAAGGCTGTGATGCCAAAGAGCTTTTCAAGGAGGTTACGGGCTACACTACGGACGAATTTATGCTCCTTGATATAGCAAATCCAGGATGCGAGGGGAAAAAGAAGAACAATCTGTCAAAAATTCTTCTTTTTAACGATCCGCTACTTGGAGTTTTTGACAGCCTGGTGCCTGAAAATGTTTCAGATTATTATGAGAAAGCAGCTGAGAAGCTTAAAGCAGTAACTTCAAATCAGGAGAGAGCCTTTGATGCCATATTTAGGACTCAGGAGGCACTTTGCCGTGTGCTCGCACATAAGGCGGAACTTGGAATAAAGCTCAGAAAAGCATACCAGGGAAAGGACTTTGAAACCCTTAAGCATATAAAAGAATACGATATCCCTGTACTTATAGTGCTTCTTGATAAATTCTATGATGAGTTCAAGCTCCAGTGGAAAAAAGAAGCAAAAACCTTCGGATTTGAGGTTCAGACCATAAGAATCGGAGGCCTTAAGCAGAGACTTGTGGATATAGAGGATCTGCTTGAGGACTACCTTATTACACCCGGCCTTAAAATCGAAGAGCTGGAAACTGAGCCGCTTCCCGTAGGATATTGGCTTCACGGGGTACCCATAGATGAGCCTGAATATGGCAGATATGAGAAATTTGTTACAACATCAAGACTTACGTGGTAAATGTTCGGTGACCTTATTCAATAAAATGATTTCGGCAGAATAAAAGTTATAGGTTAAAACTATAACTAACAATAGAAAAAGGATATTTTCAAATAACATAAATCCTATTGACTAAGTAGGAATTGAGATTGTATCATCATATCATCAAATAGCGAAGGAGATAAATGGTATGAGCAATTACAAATTTGAGACACTTCAGTTACACGTAGGACAGGAACAGCCGGATCCGGCAACTGACGCAAGAGCAGTTCCGATTTACCAGACAACTTCATACGTATTTAGAAACTCACAGCATGCAGCAGACAGATTTGGACTTGCTGATGCCGGTAATATATATGGAAGACTTACAAATACAACTCAGGATGTATTTGAGAAGAGAATAGCAGCACTTGAGGGTGGTACAGCAGCACTTGCAGTTGCATCCGGTGCAGCAGCAATTTCATACACAATACAGGCACTTGCAGCTAACGACGGACACATCGTTGCACAGAAGACTATCTACGGCGGAAGCTACAACCTTCTGGCTCACACATTACCTCAGTATGGTATAAACACAACTTTCGTAGATGCACACAATCTTGCAGAGGTTGAGGGAGCTATCAAAGAAGATACAAGAGCAATCTACCTCGAGACTCTTGGAAATCCTAACAGTGATATTCCGGATATCGACGCAATTGCTGAGATAGCACATAAGCACGGACTTCCGCTTGTTATTGATAACACATTCGGAACACCTTACCTTATCAGACCTATCGAACATGGTGCAGACATCGTAGTTCATTCAGCAACAAAGTTCATCGGTGGTCATGGAACAACTCTTGGTGGAATCATCGTTGAGGCAGGTAAGTTCAACTGGAAGGAAAGCGGCAAGTATCCTAACATTGCTGACGCTAACCCCAGCTACCATGGCGTATCATTCTATGATGTTGCTGGTCCTGCTGCATTCGTAACATATATCAGAGCTATCCTTTTGAGAGATACAGGTGCTACACTTGCTCCTTTCAGTGCATTCCTGCTTCTTCAGGGTGTTGAGACATTGTCTCTTCGTCTTGACAGACATGCTGAGAATACCAAGAAGGTAGTAGAATTCCTTGCAAATCATCCTCAGGTAGAGAAGGTTAACCATCCTTCACTTAAGGATCATCCTGATCATGCACTTTATGAGAAGTACTTCCCCAATGGCGGAGCTTCAATCTTTACATTCGAGATCAAGGGTGGAAAGGAAGCTGCTTGGAAGTTCATTGATAATCTTGAGATTTTCTCATTACTTGCAAATGTAGCTGACGTAAAGAGCCTGGTTATCCATCCTGCATCAACAACTCACTCACAGCTTTCTGATGAGGAGCTTGCAGATCAGGGTATTACACAGAGCACAATCAGACTTTCAATCGGTACTGAGCACGTAGATGACATCATTGCAGATCTTGAAAAGGGTTTTGCAGCAGCAAAGTAATATAAAAAATTGGGGTAAGGTTTTTGGCCTTACCCCTTTTCAAATTAATATCAAAAATTATTGTTTTTTATCTTTAGTCTTTTTCCAAGGAAGGCTAAGACTATTTGTGGTAACAATGCCTATGGCAAAACATTCAACAAATAGTATAGTAGCCACATAAACGCTTCCCATTGCAAAATGATCTCTTATTAGGAGCCAGATTGAAAAAACGATAAAAAATACAGTGGCGATTCTGCATACTATAGTTGCGAAATTCGTATGAGCAGTATTATCCCAATCAATGACATTGAGAAACATAGCAAGGCTTTCAATCATAATAACGACTGCACTGCATATTCCCTGGTCGCTTTCGGTAATGTACATATAGTATAAGCCCAATATCTGCATAAGCGATCCAATGCATGCAAGACACGCCCTATACAGGAACCAACCTGTTTTAGTTTTGGGACGAGGGATAAGTGCTATAGTTCTAAAATATCCTATGGCAAAGCATAAGGCTGAGACAAAGACTATAAAATATCCCCAAAGATTCATGCGCCATGATGGAACATAAAGTAAGACAAATGATAATATGAACAAAATGGGCGAAACAACCCCATCGATAATCTTAAGTAATGCATTTTTTTGTTTGTAATTCATGGGAGCTCCTTTTGAAAAATCATGTCGATAAATTGCACGTAGCACTAACTAATTATAGGGGTGACATGTGATAAATGCAAGCAAACACCAAGATAAAAGGTGATACTGCTGAGAATAGCAACGATAATAGCAACAGCAGCTTTATTGACTTAACTGAGCTTTCCGCTACCATGGTGTATTCTGAGGTTTTTCAGATGATGTACTATCCTGAGAATTATGTGGGTAAGTATGTTAAAATGGAGGGGATTTACGACCACTACCATGATGATGCAACTGATAAGGACTATTATGCCTGCATAATACAGGATGCAACTGCATGCTGTGCTCAGGGCATAGAGTTTCAGCTGTCAGATGGCAATTATCCCGGTGATGACACATTTAATGTCACAGTTGAAGGCACATTTTCAACTTATGAAGAGAACGGAATGACATATTGCACACTGGTAGATGCAGTACTTGACTAAACATTAGGAGAGCAGTAAATGCCTGATAAACAAGATAAAATAACAGTAAGCCTCAATCATATTTCTGAGGCATTTTTGTATGAATACTATGTGGCTAAGGGCAGGGAGTTTACCTACCCTGAACAGGACGAAGCAAAGCCTCATAAGGATAAGGCTCGTGAGCTTATGGCTGATGGAGATGTGAAAGGCGCACAGCAGGAGTGGATCAAGGCATATTTTGAGAATCCTGTGGACATGGAATCCATCCTATACATCATTTCCTGTTGCAAGCAACTTGGGGATGTAGACGGAGAATATTCATACACGACAGAATCATATAATTATTGCTGCACCAGGGCTGAAATGGCAGCTTATTACAGAAATCTTGGTTGGTATTATCTGGAAAAATACGACCCTGATCTGGCATCAGCATGTTACATGTACAGTCAGCTTTTTGATGAGACAAAACAGGCCGAAGAGGAGATGAAGTTCCTGGAAAAGGCTCTTAACAAGAAGATAGATAAAAAGACTCCAGAGGAACTACATGACATTCTAAAAAAGAATGATATTCCAACCCAGGCAAATCCTGTTACACTGGCACTTCTTTATAAGGCTGGTGGCGAGGCTGAAGCTGCAGGGGAGTATGGACAGGCCCTTGACTGCTACAGCATGGTATATGACCTGACACAGGATGAGGAAGTAGCAGAGAGGATTGAGAAACTTACAAACGATAAATAAATGTGCTTATAGGCATAGTAAAGGAGGCAGGATTACCCGCCTCCTTATTGTTTTGATATGAAAATATTTGCTTATCTTAGATCTTTGTGAAAATAGCGGTTTCGTCGTCAAGTTCGCTGGCAATACGCTGATTTTCATCCATTCTCTTTGTAATGGTATCCATATCACTTACGAGAGTCTGAGTGCTTTCTGCTGCGGAGGAAACTCCTCGTACACCTTCGTCGATTGCAGTAGTGATGCTGCTTATTGATTCGGCTATCTCATCGAAGGTTTCCTTGAAGCCTTCGGTTTTGTTTGTGAAATCAGCCATTACAGATTCAATATAATTAGCGTTATCTCTGTATTTCTCGCCATCCTCTACGAATCTTTCAAACTCAGGAAGAATGGAGTTTTGCATATATGCGACAAGATCGTTTGCATTGTCAGAGAGGTTATGAACCGCATTGACAACAACAGAGTTGATCTGCTGGATATTTCCTGCTGTCTGGCGGCTGTTTTCTGCAAGGGCACCGATTTCTCCAGCAACAACAGCGAAGCCTTTTCCAGCTTCTCCGGCTCTGGCTGCCTCGATTGAAGCATTCAATGACAACAGGTTAGTCTGGCTTGCGATGTTCATAATATCATCTGTAAGAGAGTTAACCTGATCTACGCTCTGGCTGTCAGAAATAGCCTGATTCAAAGCGGAGAGAATCTGCTCAACCTTTGCATTTGTTTCATCCATGTTGGCTCTTGCAGACTGTTCCATGGTGTCAGCATGTTCCTTCATGGTTTTTGAGTATTCGTTAATTTCACGGCTCTTTTCAGCCATTTGATCGACTTCGTCTCTGACAGCTTCGGTATTCTTGTTGATTGTTCCTGCGCTGTTAGCTACTTCCTGCATAGTTGCTGAGAGTTCTTCGGTAAGAGCGGAGAGGTCAGAAGCACTGCTATTGGAAGTCTGTACACTTCCTAATACGTCGCTTACAACCTTATCCATAGCTTCAGAGTTATCAGTAATTATTCCAAAGATGTTCTGCAGAAGCTCTATAAACGCATTGATACCCTGGCTGAGAGCTCCGATTTCATCATCTGATTCAACTGTGATTCGTCTTGTAAGATCACCTTCACGATTGTTGATGCCATCAATGATTTCCCTAAGCTCGGCAGCGGCTTTTATAACTGGTCTGATTACATGCCTTGCTACCATGAAAATAGCGATTATTACAGCAACAACACTTATTGCGATAACTATTATGCTGGAAATCATTGCCATAGAGAAACCAGAGTTAAGTAGCGCTCTTTCGGAGGCTGCATTAGTCTGAAAAGCTGCAATAATCTCGTTTATATCGTTGCTCAGTTGATTAGAATTGTCGGCAACAAGACCATTAGCTGTTTCATAAGCATCCTTTGTCTTTTGATTAGCACTCTGAGCAAGGAGAATCTTTACAGAATCCTTTAAACTCTGGTAATCAGTCACCATTTTCTCATAGCTGGCTGAGGAGTCACTGGTAACATATTTTTGATAGTCAGAAATATATTCCTCGAGTACAGCTTCTTCGCTCTCTATCTGGGAAATAACGGATGTCATTGTTTCAAAATCTGTAGCAACAATATGAGAGAGAGCTAAAGTATGTATATCCTTGGAGGTCTGACCAATCGTATCAAGTTCAGTGATAGCTGTTAAATATTCATCTGCAATGATGGTCGCTGTCTGGTTAACTTTTCTTAAGTTGACTACTGCCATTACATTAGAGAGTATGGAAACCAGTCCAAGAAGGAGTACGGGAACCATGATCATTACGCGGATACTGCTTTTTTTCTTCATAATCCCACCTCCTTAATTCGAAGCGGATGCGTCAGCATCGGCAGTGTCAGCTTCTTCAGTGACTTCTGCGCCTTCGGGATCACCAGTGGTTTCTTCACCTGTAATTGCGGTAACCATCTCATTTAGAAGTGCTTGTAAGCTCTTGCTGGATGGATCGCCTTCAACCATGGCGGTTCCAAATGCAGAAGCGGCATCCCAGTAGGTTCCGCCTACACGCTGCAGACTTGAGAACTCTGCCTGCTGCTGCAGTGCCTTAAGCGCTTTTGATTCTGCGATATCACCTGAAGATGCAGCGTTTGTATTTGAAGGACCCTGACCTCTCATTGTAAATCTGAGGGTCTGATTTTCTTCGTTTGTCATCCAATCAGCAAAAACGGCTGCCCATGCGGCGTTAGGAGAGTAGGAATTAACTCCTACAAGCTTGTATCCGGCATAACTGGACATCTGGAGCTGTTGTCCTGCTACTGTGTAGGTAGGAAGCTTTACAGCGGCGTAATCATCACCCCATGCTTCTTTTATTCCATTTTCATCCCAGATACCACTTACTCCGGCAACAAATGTGCCATCAGCAGCTCCGGCAACGAATCCATCATTACTTGTGGTTGAAAAGGCGGGATTTGTGCCTATTTTCATCATTGCTTCTGCAACATCTACGCCGGTTATGTTTGTATATTTCGCATTCCAGTTGCAGTAAGTGGAGATTCCGTCATCATTAAGACCAATTTCCATGTCGGTATTTCCAAAGAAGGAATACATGTACCAACCGGAAGTCATTTCCATGAATACCTGCTTTCCGCATGCAGAAGCGGCTGCAAGAAGTCCATCCATGGTCTGAACATCTTCTTCGGTTAAGTATTTTTGATTATAAAACAGGAAATATCCATTATCTGCGGTGAGAGGGTATGCGTAAAGCGTACCATTTATAGAAGCCGCATCAGTTGAAGCTCCTAAATTGCGGCTTGCGATTTCAGAATCATTGCTTACCTTTTTAAGAACACCTGAAGCAACAAGTGCCATCAGCTGATCATCAGCAAAGGTGAAAACATCAGGAGCATTCAGTACATCACCTAATATATCATCCTTACAATTGGCTTCACTATGCGCTTCGAAGGAAATCTTGAAGTTTGCCTGTCCCTGATATTTTGAAATAAAACTACTAATAATATTGTTAACAAGTTCCTCGTCTTCCTCAGCGCCCCAGACACGAAGGCTGACATCGCCGGAAGGAAGAGCACCATCCTCGGCCACTTCTTCATCAGGAGTGGTGACAGCGTCATTTGCTTTTGTTCCACATCCTGCGATAGAACCGAGAACTAACAATGCAGCTAGTAAAAATGCTTGAATTCTTTTATGCATATGTTACCTCCTCATAAGCTGATAAGTTAAGAATAGCAAGGCGTTTTTATCAATTCAATATGATACAAGCTATTTATAATTATTTAATTTTTTGTAGAGAATTTCATAATATATGATAAAATCAGAGGCGTGTCTTAAGTCAAAAATATCCCAAAAAAACCAGCCTATAGAATCTATTTTGGGGAATAATTATTATAGATTGGATTCAATATGAGTGAAGCATTAGCAGCCATAAGAAATGGCGAAAAATTATCTACAAGGCAGGAAGCGACTCTTATACTGAGGCTGAGCTTTCCGGCAATACTAGCACAAATATCATCAATAATAATGCAGTATATTGATGCATCCATGGTAGGACACCTTGGGGCTAATGCATCAGCAGCAATAGGACTTGTATCAAGTACTACATGGCTTGTGGGAGGAATAATAACTGCAGCAGCCATGGGTTTTTCTGTATGTGTCGCCCACAGGATAGGCGCAAAAGATGATGCAGGGGCAAGAGCAATAGTAAAATGGGGAATCAACTGCACTATCGCATTTAGTATTCTGATCATGATTGTATGTGTGAGCATAAGCAGATATCTACCTGTGTGGATGGGCGGAGATGAGGCAATTTTGAAGGATGCTTCCGCATATTTCCTGATCTATGCTCTTTCAATTCCTTTTAGAGAGCTGCTTCTTGCTTCGCAGGGAATGATTCAGTCCAGTGGAAATATCCGCGTCCCCAGTATTCTAAACGTCGTTATGTGTGCTCTGGATGTGGTGTTTAATGCCCTTTTAATTCCGCATTTTGGCGTAATGGGTGCTGCCCTTGGAACAGCATTTTCCTTTGTGATAATTGCAGTAGTAATGACCTATATCCTTATCGTCAGATCACATTCACTTCATCTGGTGGGCAGAAAGGAAAAAACGTCATTTTCACAATTTGCGTCAAAAGAACTGCCAATGGCGATGAAAATAGCTATCCCTGTTGCTATTGATAACATCATCATGGGATTTGCCTATGTTGCATTTACGCGCATAATTTCACCCTTCGGAACAGTCTCTGTTGCTGCGAATTCGTTTTCAATAACAGCTGAAAGCCTTTGCTATATGCCGGGATTCGGTATAGGTGTTGCTGCAACTACAATAGTAGGACAGTGCATCGGAGCAAAGAGAAAAGATTTAGGCAAAAGACTTGGTTGGATGGCAGTTGCCTTAGGAATGCTGATAATGGGCGCAAGTGGTGTTCTTATGTGGATTTTTGCACCATGGATGATTGGAATTCTCTCTCCTGATGCGGAAATAAGGAAACTAGGAACTCAGATACTTAGAATAGAAGCTTTTGCTGAGCCTTTTTACGGTGCGTCTATTGTGGCTGCAGGCGTTTTCAGAGGAGCCGGAGAAACTCTTTTATCAAGCGTATTAAACCTTTTAAGCGTTTGGGTAGTCAGAATTCCGCTTGCTTATTTTCTTGGAGCGAAATACGGACTTAAGGGTGCCTGGATTGCAATGTGCACAGAGCTGTGCGTGCGTGGAATATTGTTCCTCATAAGACTTGCTCTTTGGAGGACAAAAAATGAGAAATAATAGGACAGAATGCGTGTTGCTTAACAATTAAATATATTGATATACTTTAAAGAGATGTATTTTACTTAGGTTGGAGGTTTTAAATGGATAATTCTTTTTCAGAGATTAAAAAATTCTTTGGTTTTGGCTGTATGAGACTCCCTATGAAGGGCGAGGAAGTAGATATCGAGCAGTTCAAGGAAATGGCTGATTACTTTATTGATAACGGCTTTAACTATTTTGATACTGCTCATGGATATATAGATGGAAAATCAGAGAAAGCTGTTAAAGTAGCTGTTTCTGACAGATATCCCAGAGATAAATTCCTTTTGGCAGATAAGCTTACTGAGCCATATTTTAAATCAGAAGCGGAGATAAGACCCTTCTTCCAGAGCCAGCTTGAGTTATGCGGCGTTGAATACTTTGACTTTTATCTGATGCATGCTCAGAATGCTAAGAATTTCGAGCATTTCAAAAAGTGCAGAGCCTATGAGACAGCATTTGAGCTTAAAAAGGAAGGAAAAATCAGACACGTAGGCCTTTCCTTCCACGACAGTGCTGATGTACTGGACAATATTCTGACAACCTATCCTGATGTTGAGTTTGTTCAGATCCAGTTCAACTACCTTGATTATGAAGATCCCGGAGTTCAGAGCCGCAAGTGCCTTGAGGTCTGCAGAAAGCATGGTAAGCCCGTTGTAGTAATGGAGCCTGTTAAGGGCGGAAGCCTTGTAAATCTTCCTGAGGCAGCTCAGAAGGTATATGACGAGATGGATAATGGCTTATCAAATGCAAGCTACGCTATCAGATTTGCTGCAAGCCAGGATGGTATCAGAGTTGTTCTTTCCGGAATGAGCGACATGGCTCAGATGAAGGACAATGTATCATTTATGAAGGACTTCAAGCCTCTTGATGAGAACGAGATGGGTGCTATCGCAAAGGTTACTGGCATCTACAAGGGACTTGATACAATCCCCTGCACAGCTTGCCACTACTGCGTAGAGCAGAACCATTGCCCGATGAACATCATGATTCCCGAGATTTTTTCCTGCATGAACACCAGAAAAATCTTCAACGACTGGAATCAGAAGATGTACTATGAAAATGTTATTACATCTGGAGATAAGGGCAAAGCAAGTGCATGTATCGAGTGTGGAGGCTGCGAAGCTGCCTGCCCTCAGCATCTTGAGATCAGATCACTTCTTAAAGAAGTTGCAAACGAGTTTGAAGCATAATTTTAGTTTAATTCGTAAATATAAGGAACTGTTGCAGATTTGCGGCAGTTCTTTTTTATGTCTGTACATTTTGCACGGATGGGCTTTTTTTAGGGCGAATTATTTATGAAAAAATGGGAATGGAATACGGGGCGTTACAGTGTATAATGGTGTTTCTGACTTTTTATTTTAGCGAGGAAATATTATGAACAATCTATTGTACACCTATGAAGAAGTATGTGAGCGTATTGAGGAGAAGGAGCTTACGCAGTTTGAGAGAGATGATGCCAGAGATAAGTTTTTGTGGCAGTTTGCGAAGAATGGATCCTCATTACATGTACATACTGTTATGCAGAGCCGTTATGTTCTCTATGCAACAGAGAAGGACTTCAACTATATTAAGAGAAAAGCTGAGGCAGCAATGCTAGATCTTGTTCTGAAGGAGAGCAAAAAGGAAATGCTTGAGGCTGTGATCGCACAGTATGAAGAGGTGACAAGTAAGGCGATTCTGTTCATCAGACAGGGTAACAGGGTTTTACAGGAGAAGAATGCTGAGAGAAATCTTCCTCATGTAATTATTTTCTTTACTAATGAGAACCTTGATTTCGTTTTAGATTGTGTTAAGGAAAATGCAATAAAGAAGGAAAAGGAGAAGGCTGTAGAGGTAAAAAGAGTTATGCCTGTTTACAAGCCTGCAGCTCCTAAGCTTCCTGAGCTTACAGATGAAGAGATTAAGGATGCTATTCCTGAGGGAAGCGTTGTTTCCCATACAAAATATGGTACTGGCACAGTTAAGGCTGTTCTTGGCGGTAAAATAAAGGTTCTCTTCGAGAACTCAGTTGAAAAGATATTTGCCGCCCAGGTTTGTATCGATAAAAAGCTTTTAACAGTGCTTTAAATCTACAAATACATTGTAAAAAACTAGTTTAAGCTTTAAAATTCTATATATATCTAATATAATCAGTTTTTTCATAAGTGAAGGGGGCAAATATGAAAATCCTTGAAGAGAAGATACTCGAGGAAGGCAAGATCTATCCGGAAAACGTTTTAAAGGTAGACAGCTTTTTGAATCATCAGATTGATGTTGGACTTCTTGATGTAATTGGGGAAGCTTTTTACGAGAAGTACAAGGGCAAAAAGATCACCAAGATACTTACTATAGAAGCATCTGGAATAGCTATAGCATGTGCTACAGCCAAATTCTTTGGAGTTCCTGTGGTTTTCGCCAAAAAGTCCAAGAGCCTTAACATTGGAGATGACGTTTACGTTTCCAGAGTAAGCTCATTCACCTATGGGAAAGAATATGATGCGACCATTTCAAGGGAACACTTGAAAAACGATGACAAGGTACTGATCGTTGATGATTTCATTGCAATCGGTAATGCTATGAAGGGTTTGGTTGAGATATGTGACCAGGCTGGAGCAGAGATAGTTGGAATCGGCATTTGCATAGAGAAAGCTTTCCAGCATGGTGGTGATGATTTAAGACAGATGGGATATGATGTTACTTCGCTTGCTATCATTGATGAAATGACTGATAAGGGAGAGGTTATCTTCAGAGATTAGAAATAATAGCTAAGGAAGTAGTTTTTTGTGGGTAGGGATAAGGATCTTACTAAAGGAAATCCCTTCAGTCTAATATTTTCGTTTTCCATCTCAATGATGATGGGAGTTGTAACAGCTCTTATCTGTTCTATGATTATGATTTTCTTTGGCAGAGCTGGCATGCAACTTTTTGTGGATCAGGCTACAGTATCAGAAGAAATCTTTACTTATGGGCGTGATTACTTGATAGTACTTGGAATTTTCTACCCGCTTTTGTATGTGCTGTACATCATGCGTGCATCTCTTCAGGGGCTTGGAAATACCTTCATTCCTATGGTTTCAAGCATGGGACAGCTTGTAATGAGAGTGCTCTGCGCGTTGGTTCTTACAAGCTTCATTGGACATCGCGGAATATACTATGGCGAAATAAGCGCATGGATACTGGCAGATCTGATATTGATAGTGACCTACTTTGTCATGATGCAAAAGAGAAAACAAAGTGAATAAACTACGTATAACTCTTGCCTATTACACAATATAGCAATTACATATTTTACACAGAAGCCGAACTATAATAACTTATCCTTAATATATGAATTCGGTTGACTGTAAAAACAGAGACCACAGATGTATACCTCTAACAAGGAAGTATATGTCTGTGGTTATTTGTATATTGGAGGAGTTTGAAATGGGTTTATTTGATGAATCAGCAGCATTTTTAGAAGAGTTAGTAAAGAAGGAAAGATACACAGAAGAGGAAAAACAATCCTTCAAGGATTTTGCAAAGAAAAGTCCTGCCTATGGAAAAAATCTTGAGAAAGCATGGCAGGGAATTATTTCAAAGCATGATAGTGCAAAGCTTGGAAGAGGAGAAGAAAAACTATCATCTGAAGAATATAAATCCTTATACAAGGTACTTAAAGAAAGCAAACTGGGAAAAATAAACAGCTTTGAGGAGCTTCTTACAGGAGTTGAAAAAGATATAGATCAAAACATAGTAACAAAAGAGGACCTGGACAAATGGGGAAAGGAACTAGATATATTCTCGCCAAGAGTTCCGGGAACCAAGGCCATGGATGATGCAAATGATTATATCGAGAAGGAATTTAAGAACTTTGGTATCGAGACCTGGAAAGAACCCATAGATTTTAGAGGAGTATTTTTCCACGACTGGTCATTGGATATAGAAACTCCAGAGAAACTGCATATTACATCCTTCCCTGAAAATAATGTGGGATTTGGAGATGTGACAGCAGAAATAGTTTATGTAGGAAAAGGCGAAGAAGCAAACTACGAAGGAAAAGACGTAAAAGGCAAGATAGTTCTTACTAACTGGGGAGTTTTGTGGGACCACGAAGGAGCATGCGCATTGAGAGAAAGATATACATTACTTCATCTTTATGATGTGGCATATGCTCATGGCGCAGCAGGAATAATTGGATACTTCGAGGATACACCCGGAAATACAATAAAGCTTCTTGAGCCGGGGATAAAGCCCACTGGTGGAAGTAATATATGGGGACCGGGAGAGATCGGACCCGAAAGGCAGTTTAAAGTACCTGCTCTTAATATTGGAAGAGAAGATGCACTTCAGATAAAGGAACTTCTAAATAAAGGTAAGGTTACTGCACACCTTAAGATAGACGGAGTTAGAAAGGTGTCTACGACCAACATCGTTGCAGGGGTTCTTCCCGGAAAATCAGCTGAAGTTGTGGCTGTGGCAGCACATTCCTGTACTGCATTTGAAGGAGCTGTCTGCGATACCATTGGAGTTGTGACAGCTCTGGCTATAGCAAAATATTACTCATCACAGCCGGTAGAAAAAAGGGAAAAGACATTACTTTTCTTCTTTGACAGTTATCATGTGTGGGGCAACTGCAATCAGACATCGCTGACACTTTTAGACAGACATAAAGAGCTGACCGACAGAGTGCAGACGCTTCTGTGGCTCGATCATTTAAGCGATGGAAAGCCTGATACACCAAGAGCTGTTACGGTTTCAAACCATCCGATAGTATGGCCGGTGATAACGCTTCTTCAGGCAAAATTCGGAATAACACCAAGTACATCACCTATTTCAAGAATTTGGTCAGTATGTGTATCAGGTGCATTTGAACGAATCGGAGTTCCAGTTTCTACAGTTCAGACACTTAATGAGGAAACCCTTACACCAGAAGATAACTGGAATAAATTTGATCTTGATACTGTATTTAAGGATGTACAGTTTCATATAAACCTGGCTGAATCACTTGCAACATTTGATATTAAGAGGAATGAGCCTGGTGAACCTGCAGGAGGCTGTGGTGCACTTTTCACAAATCCTGCAAATGCAAAGTATGAAGAAGGAAAAAGCTACGAGGCGGAGCCTGAATATCCATTATATGTAGGTGGAGCGACAGAACCAATTCGCATTTTAAAGACAAGGGAAGAAAAAAGAAAATTTATTTTTGGAGAGTAAAAGGATGAGAAGATACTTAGGGAAGAAGTTAATAAACGCACTTTTCATATTTTTAACTGCTACGATTTTAATCTTTGCAATGGTAAAAGCATCTGGTCTAAATCCGGTTTTGGCTACACTTCAGGGAAGCCGAATGTCAAAGGAGCTTTTACAGCAAAATATGGAAAAATACGGACTTAACAGACCACTCCCCCTGCAGTATCTCTATTGGCTAAAAAACATCCTGGCAGGAAACTTTGGAGCAAGTGTGAAATATAAGGTCACTGTAGCTACGCTAGTTAGCGCAGCACTTCCGGTGACGTTGGGGTTAGGATTTATAAGCTTTGTATTTTCACAGATAATTGCCATATTACTGGGAGTTGTATCAGCGGTGAATAAGGGGAAATTCATAGACAAACTGATATCAATCCTTACGGTGTTTTTCTTTTCGGTTCCTGTATTTTTCTTAAGCCTGATATTCGTGGTTGTTATATCAAAATACTTCCCCGGATATTCCTATACAGGTACTACAAATACCTTAAATGAGTATTTGAGCAGACTTGCAGTTCCGATTATTGTAATCGCCACACATGAGATTGCACTTGTAACCAAGATAACAAGGACAGCTATGGTGGAACAGCTAAGTTCTGATTATGCGTTGGCGCTTAAGGCAAGAGGCATTCCAAGAAGAGTTATTATATGGAAGCATGCCATTAAAAACTCGCTTATTCCTGTAATCACCATCGCAGGACTTCAGTTTGGAGCTTTGATAGTCGGAAGTGTAATGGTCGAGACTATTTTTTCTTTAAATGGTGTAGGAAGGCTTATGGTTCAGAGCGTTGGAGTTGGTGATATAGCTGTAATCCAGTGTATTTCACTTATGATTATTTTTACATTCCTGTTATCGAATCTTATCGTAGATACGCTCTATGCCATTATCGATAAGAGAATAGTTTTGGAAGACGCATAAATTACCTGTATAGGAGAGGAGAAAGACATGAAAAAAATTAAGACCAGATCATTACTGTTATTTGTTTCTGCAGGCATACTATTTACGATAATTTTGTTGACCCTTTTGGCTGGAAAAATAGCGCCATATAACCCTGATGAACTGGATGTTGCTAATAAGCTCTCCGGGGTATCAGCAGCGCATTTATTCGGAACAGATAAGGTTGGAAGGGATATTTTCTCCAGAGCATTGTTCGGTGGAAGAACAACCATGCTAAGTGCAATTGCAGTTGTGCTCATCTCTGTGATTATTGGAGTTCCGCTGGGACTATATGCTGGATATTACGGAGGAAAGCTTGATCGTATAATCACATCACTTTGGAATGTTATTCTTTCATTCCCTGCAATACTTCTGGCTTTCGTGTTTATGGCTGTAGTAGGAAAGGGAATAGGAGCCGGAATAATCGCACTTGGAATCATATATACACCGATGATTTCAAGACTTGCAAGATCCCTTGTAATGGTTGAAAAAAATAAGACCTATGTTGAAGCAGAGCGTGTGCTTGGCGCAAGTGATATAAGGATTATTTTCCTTCATATACTTCCGAACTGCGTTGTCACTCTTATGGCTGAACTGACACTGGATCTGGCCTATGCAATTCTTGATCTTGCGGGACTTAGCTTTCTTGGCTTTGGTGTTCAGCCGCCGCAGTCAGACTGGGGATATATGCTTTCAGATGCTCAGCAGTTCATTACCATAAGCCCTATACAGGCATTGGTTCCCGGACTTCTCATTGTAGTATCTGTGGTTTCACTTAATGTTCTTAGCGGTGAAATAACTGAGATTTTGGAATCCAGATTAAGCATGGCTAATGAAGTAAGTCATAAAAAATCAGATTCTTTGACTTCACTTTTCTGGAATTACATCAGGCATAGTTATGCGCCTAAAAAAACTATCAAGGTTAATGGATGAGGTTTGAAAATATATGGGAAATATTCTTGAAATAAGAAATCTTAAAACCGGTATTCGTGGTACCGAAGGATTTAGGGAAATAGTTAAGAATGTAAATATCGATCTGAAGGAAGGCGACATTCATGGTATTGTTGGCGAGAGCGGATCAGGTAAAACATTCACAGCAAAGTCAATACTGCGGCTTCATGATGAAGCGGACATAAAATATGAGGGAGAGATAATTTATAATGGAGTGAATCTTTTATCTCTATCAGATAAAGAGGTGGCTGATTATAGAGAAAAGAATATTTCCTATGTATTTCAAAATCCTGCTGGTTCTTTTGACAATCTGTTCACAGTGGGATCGCAGATAGAGGAAACTCTCAGGTATGTAGCCGGACTTGGGAAAAAAGAAGCCAGAGAAAAAACCTATGAGCTTCTTGAAAGCGTAGGGGTTACGCCAGCTAAGAAAAGGGCTAATCAGTACCCTTACGAATTTAGTGGAGGAATGCTTCAGAGAAGCATGATAGCTCTTGCAATAGCTTGTAATCCGCAGATTCTTATAGCAGATGAAGCAACGACTGCCTTGGATGTGACAATGCAGGCAAGGGTACTACAGCTATTTAAGAAGCTTCGTAATGAAAAGGGACTATCAATTCTTTGTATTACACATGATCTGGGCGTAGTGGCTGAGATATGTGATACTGTTACGGTTATGTATCAGGGAAGGGTTGTGGAGACAGGAAGTGTCAGGGATATCTTCAACAATCCCAAGCATGAATACACCAAAAAACTCCTGAAGAGCTTTAAGGAGGTAAGCTAAATGGCATTACTTGAAGTAGATAAATATTCCGTTTTTTATAAAATAAAACATAACAAGAAAAAGGCGGAGAATAACAGCAGAATAACACCTATAAACAGCAGATCCGCGCTCCTTAAGGTGGTAAATGGAGTATCACTGGAAGTGGAGAAATCAGATATCCTAGGGATTGTTGGAGAAAGTGGCTGTGGAAAGACCACTTTGACCAAAGGTATTCTCTCTCAGCTTGAGCATACTGAGGGCGTTGTTAAGATTGATGGTAAAAGCATTGAAGATCTTTCAAGAAGCGACCTTTCTAAGAGTATACAGATGATATTTCAGAATCCTGCAGGGAGCTTTAATCCCCATTATAGGATTCGGAAATCACTTGGAGAAGTGGCTATAATTCATCACATTTCCAAGGAGGATTATAATAAAAGGCTCCATAAGCTTCTTAAAAGTACATCTTTGGATGAAGAGCTTTTAGACAGATATCCATCACAGCTTTCAGGTGGACAGCTTCAGAGATTTGCTATTGTAAGAGCACTTTTAGTACAGCCCAAGGTCCTTATAGCTGATGAAGCAGTAGCAGCCCTGGATGTGTCCATACGAGGAGATATATTAAAGCTTCTAGTAAAGCTCCATAAGGAGTTGGAAGTTGGCATTCTCTTCATTTCACATGATCTTAATGTTGTAAAAAACATCTGCAACAAGGTAGTTGTAATGTACCTTGGAGAGATAGTAGAAGCCGGGGACACAGAAACAGTCTATAATTCGCCACAGCATGAATATACAAAGAGACTTCTGGCCTCCAAAACCAGGACCAATCCGGATGAAATTCGTGAACATGAATATGAATTCGTTGACGTTCCTAATATTTTTGACGCAGCACTTTAAAAAAGCGCTGCGTTTTTTGATGTTTTTTGCCAAAAGAACTTATCGTTTTTTCCTATAAATGATTCAAATTTTTACGTATTATACAAAGCGGCTTTACTAGGGTAAATTACTAAATAAATTAGACGGGGATTTTCAAGGGAGGAGACGATATGAGTGTTGCCAGAAAAGAGAAGATCGATTTTGACAAGGATGTTGAACCGGTTATAAAGAAATATCTCGAGGAAATCAAATATGGATATATTACATTAGTTGTCCAGGATGGAGTAATAATCCAGATCGAGAAGAACGAAAAGACAAGATTAAAGTAAAAGGAGTGAGGAGATTATGAAAAACAGATTTATTGGGAAAAGTACAGCAGTAATATCAAGCGCTGTGCTGGCAGTTTTGGCAGGATGCGGAAACAGTATTGCAGTGACAGATACAGCAAGTACCACATCAGATTCAGTTGTTTCAATTGAGGAAAGTGAGTCACCTACAAGCAATGCTCCGGATGATAACACCCTGACATTTTCATTTTCAGATGAAATTTCAAATATAGATATCATCCATGCATATGCAGTGGAGAATGATATTATAACAACAGCTATTGCAGAGCAGCTTTTCTACTATGGCCCCGATTCATCCATTCAGAAAGGACTGGTTGAGACAGAGGAACAGCCTGCAGATAATGTATATGTATATAACATAAAAGAGAACGTAAAATTCTCAGATGGAACGCCGCTTACAGCAGATGATGTAGTTTACTCTCTGGAGAGACAAAGAGATCCTGAAGTAGCAGGTGAGCTTTCATGGATGTTTGAGAATGTAGATACAATCGAAAAAACTGGTGATTATCAGGTTACTGTTACACTTAAGCAGCCTGATGCTACATGGCAGTATACCATGGCAACAACAGCAAGCCTTGTAATTAGTAAGGCTTACGCAGAGGAACATGCAGAGAACCTTGGAACAGCCGATGGAGGACTCGTAGGTTCAGGCCCATACGTAATTGAGTCCTGGGATCAGGGAAGTGAAATTGTTCTTACAAAGAATGAGAACTACTGGGATGATAGCTTAAGCCTTGATTTTGATAAGGTAGACTTCAAGTTTATACCGGATGCTTCAGTAGCAAAGCTTTCTCTGGAAAGTGGTGAGATAGATTTTACAACAGCTATTACAGCTGACAGTGCTTATGAGCTTGAATCAAATGATAATGTAAATGTTCAGGCTGTGGATTACTTTGGTGAGACATTCCTTAGTTTCAATAATTCAAGAGAGCCCTTCAACGATAAAAATGTTCGTAAGGCAATCGCTTATGCAGTAGACAAGCAGTCTCTTGTAGATAACGTATATTACGGATTGTATGCAGGAAAGGCAAATGCACTTCCTCATGGAGAAAGTATTATAACAACAGCTAAAGAGGAGTGGACAGATTATCTTGCTAATGTTGAGACCTATGATCTTGATCTTGATAAAGCTAAGGAATACCTTGCACAGTCAAGTGTTCCTGACGGATTTACAGCCAAGCTGGTATATCCCGCAAGTGATCCTGTATATGAATCAGTGGCACTAGTCATTCAGCAGAACCTCAAAGAACTTAACATAAACCTTGAGCTTGAGGGACTTGCATCATCTGAGATTAGTACACTCAGATATGGCGGAAGTGAAACCAGAGACTACGACCTTATGATTGCAAGATGGGGCTCTGATTACCCTGATCCGATTGGCGTTATTTCACCACTTTTCCTGTCAACAAATAATGTAGCAGGTGGATCAAATTGGTCAGAGTATAACAGCGAAGAGTTTGATAAATTGATCGGTGAGCAGGCTAAAGAGCTTGATAGTGTGAAGAGAGCAGCTATCCTTCAGGATGCACTTTCAGTTCTTGCAGACGATATTCCTTCATATCCTATTTATTATCACTATCGTCTCTTTGCTACCAGCAGCAGAATCAATTATGAGATTACACCTTCATGCCTCTACAACATATTTGTTAAAGACATTAAAAAGGCAAACTAAGATAGGTTATTAAACAACTAAATACAGCTGATTGACTATAACAGATAGAGATCGCTTGTACGTTTTAAACAACGTCGGCGGTCTTTTTTTCTCTCCTATAGCGTTTGAAGAAAAGGCCAAAGGTTGATTATATTTCAAAAGCACAGGAGGAGAAAAAATGAAAAAAAGAACAAACAAACTAGTAGCACTATTACTTTCGGGAGCTTTGCTCCTGACGGTGGCAGGATGTGGCAGTGGAAATGCTACCGCATCAGCAAAGACCGGTGATGGAGAAAGTACAGAAATTAGTGAAGATGCAGCACAGAGCGAAGCGGTTGATATTTCTGAAGAAGATACTCTGACAATCGCAATAACTGATGAGATAAATAATATCGACATCATTCATGCATATGCATTCTGGGTAGATGCAGTGCTTAACGGAATTTCAGAAGGCTTATTCTACTACGATAAGGACAGCCAGATACAGCCTAATCTTGTGGAATCCTTCGACCAACCAGATGAAACAACCTACGTTTACCACATAAAGGATGGAGTTTATTTTTCAACAGGAGATCCACTTACAGCGGATGATGTTGTTTTCTCCCTGGAGAGACAAAGAAATCCTGAGAACGGCGGTGAGCTTTCCTGGATGTTTGAAAATGTTGTAAGCATCGAAAAGACTGGTGATCTTGAAGTTACAGTAAAGCTTGCTGAGCCTGATGTTACATGGCATGAATCACTTGCAACAACTGCAAGCCTTGTAGTAAGCGAGAAATATTTTAATGAGCATTCTGAGAATTTCGGAACTGCAGAGGGCGGAATCGTAGGTTCAGGTCCATACGTTCTTGATAGCTGGGAACCGGGACAGGAAATTGTTCTTGTAGAGAACCAAAATTATTGGAACAAGGAAAACAAACAGGTGGATTTCAAGAAAGTAGTCCTTAAATATATCGCTGATACTTCTGTATCAAAGCTTGCAATCCAGCAGGGCGAAGTAGACTATGTGGCTTCACTTACACCTGATGATGCAGAGGAACTTGCAAAAACAGAAGGGATTTCACTTCACACAATTTATCCTTTCTCTGAACAGTATCTTTCATTTAATTGTTCTAAAGCACCTTTTGATGATGTGAATTTCAGAAAGGCTATCTCATATGCAGTTGACAGAAAAGCAATAGTAGAGAGTTTGTTCTATGGAAAATATGCAGAGGTTGGAACCGGACTTGCATACGGTCCTGAGACAGTAACAGTAGGCAGAGAGTATTGGACAGAATGGTTTGAAAATCTTGAAACCTATGAAAGAGATGTGGATAAGGCTAAGGAATACCTGGAAAAATCATCATCAGAGCCGGGCGTGAGTGTAACTCTTAAATATCCCGCAGCAAAAACAACAGATGAATCTGTAGCACTTATAGTTCAGCAGAATCTTGCTGAGATTGGAATAAATGTAGAACTTGTAGGAATAAGCGGTTCAGAGCATTCAACACTTAGATATGGCGGAAGTGAGACAAGAGATTACGATATTTTGCTTACTGGCTGGGGATCTGATTATCCTGATCCTGTAGGAGTAATTTTGCCGATGTTCGTTTCTACAAACGATATTCCAGGTGGATCAAACTGGTTTGAGTTTAAGAGCGAAAAGTTTGATGATCTGATTTATGAATCAAATCATGAGTTTGATATTGAAAAACGTGCGAAACTGCTTCAGGAAGCATCAGGTATTCTGGCAGATGAGCAGCCGGGAGCAGCTTTATATTATCCATATCATACCTTTGCATTAAGTGACAAAGTGGAATATGAATTCAGCCCTATGTTTTTGTATAACCAATACCTGGCTGACTTTAAGAAAGCAAAATAAATAAGAGGAGACTATCATGGGAACAATAAATCTTGATTTGCCATCAGTGGAAATTAGAGAAATACGACTAAATTCCGTAGGAACTTATTCCGGAAATGCAAAAGAGCTTGTTAAAAAGTCGTATGACGGATCACTTAAGGATGTGAACAGAAAATTCATGCAGTGTAATGGCTGCTCAATAACTAAGGCAGCATGTATGACAGTCCTTATTCAGGATTCTGTTGTCATTGAACATGGGCCTATTGGATGTTCATCCTGCTTCCATGGCTTTGACTTCAGCTACAGAAGTGATGCACATCTTAGAGGTGTAGAGAATCCTACTCGCAGAAGAATATATTCTACGAATATATCTGAGAAAGACACTGTGTATGGTGGATCAAAGAAGCTGGAAAAAACTATTAGAGAGGTATATGAGCAGAATAAGCCATCAACTATATTTGTCCTTTCAACCTGCGCTACTGCAATAGTAGGTGACGACATTGAAAGCGTGTGCGTTGATGCTGAGGAAGAATTGGGAATACCGGTTGTATCCATTACCTGCGAAGGGTTCCGATCTAAGGTCTGGACAACAGGCTTTGATGCTGCATACCACGGCATAGCAAGAAAACTCATAGCCAAGCAGGAAACAGATGAAAAGAACAACAAGATAAACGTAATTAACTTCTGGGGATCAGACAGATTCACTGACTGGTTCAAACCATTTGGATATGAGCCGAACTATATTGTTCCCTTCTCAAAAGTAGCTACACTGAAGGATTCAAGCAAGTCTGCTCTTACTGTTCAGGCCTGCTCTACCCTTGGAAGTTATCTGGGGGCATGCCTTGAACAGGAATACGGTGTTCCTGAGCTGGAGACAGCGCCTCCCTATGGAATAAGGCAGACTGACAGATGGTTCAGAGCCTTGGGAAAAGCGCTTCATCAGGAAGAAAAAGCAGAAGAGATAATTGCAGAAAAGAAGAAAGAATATTTACCCAAAATAGAAGAACTGCGCAATAAGCTTCAGGGAAAAACTGCTTTTGTAACAGGCGGTGCTGCCCATGGACACGCGCTAACATCAGTACTCGGCGAACTGGGAATCAAGGTCGTTGGAACTTCAATTTTCCATCACGATCCCCTGTATGATTCCCAAAGATTAGGAAATGATCAGCTAAACCAAAGAGTTACAGATTATGGAAATATTGGTAACTACAGAGTTTGCTGCAAACAGGAATATGAAATAGTTAATTCTCTGCACAGACTTATGCCTGACCTCTTCATTTCAAGACATCATGGAATGTCATTGTGGGGAGCAAAGTTCGGAATTCCCTGCATTCAGATTGATGATGAACATTTCTGTATGGGATATGAGGGACTTGTGGATTATGGAAATAGACTTCTTCAGGTACTTGAGAATGACGAATTTGTAAAAACCATATCAAAACATGCAAGTAACCCTTATACAAAGTGGTGGTTTGAACAGTCACCTGACACTTTCATAGAGGGATTTGAGAAAAAAGAAGAAATAGAAGAATCAGATGGAGGAAGGAAGATTGGCTAACTACGACGGATATTTGGAGCAGCAAAGATTTACATGTGCTCTTGGGGCGATACAGACAGTTGTATCGATTCCCAGGGCAGTACCGATACTTCATTCAGGACCCGGATGTGGAGAAATGATTTCCGGATTCTTTGACAAGAGTAGAGGATATGCAGGAGGAAGTACTTCGCCCTGTACAAATTTTAATGAGCGAGATGTTGTTTTTGGAGGTATCGATAAACTAAGGAACATTATTGATAACACCTATAAGGTCCTAGATACAGATCTTCAGGTTGTTGTTACTGGATGTACCGGAGGAATAGTCGGTGATGATATTGACAGCCTTGTGCAGGAATTTCAGGACAAGGATAAACCAATTGTTTCTGTTGACACTCCCGGATTTAAAAGTAACAACTACGTCTCCCACAGCAATGTGGTTAACGCCATTATCAATCAATATGTATCAAAGTACGAGGACGAGATTGATGAGTACAGAACTGACAAGAAGCTTGTAAATCTTTTTGCCAGCATTCCATACCAGGATCCTTTCTGGAAGGGCAACCTTAGGGAGTATAAACGACTTCTTGAAGGAATCGGTCTTAAGGTAAATGTATTCTTCGGCTCAGAGAGCAGAGGAGTTCAGGAACTTCAGGATATTCCCAAGGCAAACTTTAACATATTGGTATCACCCTGGTATGGAAAAGCTATTGTAGATAACCTTCAGAGAAAATATGGACAGCCATATACCTGGTTCCATTATGTTCCTATCGGAGCTAATGAAACAGAGAGATTCTTAAAGCAGGTTTTTGAGTTTGCAAATAATGAAGGAGCAGAGCTTTCAGAAACAAAGGCAAAGAAATTCATAAAGCATGAAAGCAAAGCATATTTTGAAGAGCTTGATAATCTTGCGACATTCCTTATGGAATTCAGATTTGGACTTCCGAATCATGTGCACATAGTTCACGATGCCGGTTATGTAGTAGGAATGGTGAGATTCATTCTTCATGAAGTAGGACTTGTTCCAAAGGAGGTATTTATCACTGATAACACTCCGGACAAGTACAAGGATTTCATCTTAAAGGACATAAAAGAGACCAGCGATAAAAAGGATATTCCAGTATATTTTGAGCCTAATGCAGGGCATGCACAGGATATACTTCGTGGAATAAAGCATGACGGCGAAGGTGTAATACTTGGTTCTGGCTGGGAGCAGGAGCTTGCAAGAGAAAAGGGGTATCACTTCGTATCAGTAGCGCTTCCAAGTACAGTCCGAATGGTACTGACATCTAATTATGTGGGCTTTACCGGCGGATTAAGACTTATCGAAGACATTTACAATACGGTACTTGGAGCATTTTAAGGAGGTAAGAGGATCATGAGCGTAAGAGTTGGATTTGCAACAACAGATGGTGGATATATTGATGAGCATTTCGGACATGCGATGTACTGGGATGTGTATGACATCGGAGAAGAAGTAGAATTTGTTGCAACCAGAAAGGTTAAAGCTTCATGCAGTTGCCATAACAAACAGGTATTTGATGACATGTTAAGTACCCTTGAAGACTGTGAGGTGTTATTTGTGGCAAAAATCGGCCAGGAGGCTGCAGCACATGTGATCAATAAGGGAAAAAGAGTATTTGAAGCAGTTGGAGATCTATACAAGATCATTCCGGAACTCGTAAGAACTCGCGCTCTGGAGCCTCAGATTACCACTTATAAAGCCACAGACCAAACTAAAGAAATTGACAGAAAGAAGGCATCATAATTGGCAGTATCATTTGAAGAATTACAGAAAAATCATCCGTGTTTTGCGGTAGGACAAAAGAATAACAGCGGACGAATTCATCTTCCGGTAAGCCCCGGTTGTAACATTAGCTGCAACTTTTGCAGAATTTCACTAAACGACACAGAAAATCGTCCCGGGGTAGCATCAGATATCATCACACCGGATGAGGCATTGGGAATTGTTGAACGTTCTATAGAGATGATGCCTGAACTCTCGGTTGTAGGGGTTGCAGGACCAGGAGATACATTGGCAACACCTTATGCACTTGAGACTTTCAGAAAAATAAAAGACAAGTTTCCCAAGATGATAAAGTGCATGAGTACGAACGGCCTGCTTCTGTATGAAAAGGCAGATGAGCTTATAGATGCCGGAGTTGATACTTTAACAGTTACTGTGAACGCTGTTGATCCGGACATTCAGAGTAAGATAAATGACCATATTATCTGGCACGGTGAATGGATTTCCGGAAGAGAAGCAGCAGAAATACTGATAGAAAATCAGCTTAAGGGCATAGAAAAAGTAGCTGCAGCTGGGGTAACAGTTAAGGTAAATACAGTGCTTATTCCGGAAATAAATAAGGATCATGTTCCTGAAATAGCGAAAACTGTTGCAGGACTTGGAGCAACAATATACAACCTTATACCGCTTATTCCTCAGCATAAGCTGGCATGGTGCACAGAACCTGATTGTCAGATGTTATATGAAGTAAGAGCGGAGGCTGAAAAATATATTAAGGTATTCAGACATTGTCAAAGATGCAGAGCTGATGCCATTGGAGTACCCGGTGGAAGGGATATTTCGAAACAGATTTACCTTAGAGAGATAAAACTTGAGAATACATTTTCACATGGATAAGTAATTCATGCGAGGCAAGAAATAGTTTAACGACCAACAGGAGGAGTGAAAAAATGAACGAAAACATCAGGCAAATTGCGATTTACGGAAAAGGAGGAATCGGAAAGTCAACGACAACGCAGAATCTTACAGCAGGTCTTTCGGAACTTGGCAAAAAAATCATGGTTGTAGGATGTGATCCCAAAGCAGATTCCACCAGACTTCTTTTAGGAACACTTGCTCAGAAAACAGTACTTGATACCTTAAGAGAAGAAGGTGATGACATAGAGCTTGACAGTATTTTGAAGACAGGTTTCAACGGAATCCGATGTGTAGAATCCGGTGGACCAGAGCCCGGAGTTGGATGCGCAGGAAGAGGAATTATCACTTCCATAGGACTTTTGGAACAGGAAGGTGCATATACAGACGATTTGGATTATGTATTCTATGATGTTCTTGGAGACGTTGTATGTGGAGGATTTGCAATGCCCATGAGAGAAGGAAAAGCACAGGAAATCTACATAGTTGCATCCGGTGAGATGATGGCATTATATGCAGCCAATAATATATCAAAGGGTATTGCAAAATATGCAAAAAAGAGCGGAGTAAGACTGGGAGGAATCATTTGTAACAGCAGAAATGTTGACAGAGAAGAGGAACTTCTTACAGCATTTGCCAAGGAACTCGGTACACAGCTTATCTACTTCGTTCCCAGAAATAATGTGGTGCAGAGAGCTGAGATAAACAGAAAAACCGTTATCGAATATGATGATAATTCACCTCAGGCAGATGAGTATAGAAATCTTGCAAAAGCAATTGACGAAAATACGATGTTTACAATACCTACTCCCATGACCCAGGAGCGACTTGAAGAAATTCTACTTGAATATGGTCTTATGGATATCAAAGAAGAGGCAGTTTAAAAAGACCCATCCTCAATGTGTAAAAGCATTGGGGGTGAGTTTTTTTAGTTATACTTTTTTCCTATAGACGCAGATAAGAACTAACAATAAGACAAAGTCCCAGTGAGATGGTAGGATTTAAAATCATAAAACGCGAAGAACAAGGGAGGAGAACGTTATGAGTAAAGAAGCATTGGAGAGAGCAAAGAAATATACACTTTTTTCTTTTACAGGATATACACAGAAAGAGTATCAGCCCTTCTACATTGAAAAAGCTGATGGAATCAGAGTGTGGGACGATGAAGGAAAAGAATATATTGATCTCGGATCACAGCTTGTAAACGTAAACATCGGACACAATAACAAAGCAGTTATAAAGGCAGTTCAGGAACAGGTTGAAAAGCTTTCCTATGTTGCACCTAAGCATGCATTTGACAGAAGAGGCGAACTTGGAGAGCTCATCATTGAAGAGCTTGCTCCAAAGAACGCAGGCAAAGTACTTTTCACACTTGGCGGTTCAGATGCCAATGAGTTTGCTATAAGATTTGCGAAGGCATATACAGGAAGAGATAAGATTTTTTCAAAATATGAGTCATATCACGGCGGAACCTATGGAGCATCCTGCCTGACAGGTGAGCTGGATAGAGCATCTTTATTTCCAACAATTCCAGGCTTCATCAAATTCGAAGCACCTCATCTTTATGGATATGATATCAAGTTTGCCTCAGAAGAAGAGGCAACAAAGCATTTCCTTAACAGATTAGAATATCAGATCATCCAGGAAGGTCCTGATAAAATCGCAGCACTTTTCATTGAGTCAGTTCCCGGAAGTAATGGAGTTTACCAGTATCCTAAGGGATATCTCAAGGGTGTAAGAGAGATTACCAAAAAGTATGGAATTCTTCTTGTGGCTGACGAAGTAATGGCTGGTTTCCTTAGAAGCGGTGACTGGTTTGCAATTGAGAGAGAAGGTGTTGAGCCTGACATCATCACTTTTGCAAAGGGTGTTAACAGTTCTTATGCACCTCTTGGCGGCGTAATCATCAGCAAGGAAATTTCAGATTACTATGATAACAATCCATTTACAGCAGGGCTTACCTACAATGCTCATCCTGTAGGAATCGCAGCAGCAATTGGATGCATCAACGAATACAAGAGACTTGGCACTAAGGAACATGTCCTTGAGCTTGAGCCTTATCTTAAGGAAAAGCTTGCTGAGCTTAAGAGTAAGCACGTAAGTATTGGAGATGTCAGATCCATCGGATTGTTTGGTGCTGTTGAATTCTCATATAGCAAGGAGACAAGAAGTGTCATAGAACAGACTCCTGATGGAAAGCCGTTCCTTAACACATTCCTTGCAATTTTAAGAGAGCATGGAATCCTTACCTTTGGTGGTGGATCACATATTCTTATAGCTCCTCCGCTCATCATCACAAAAGAAGAGCTGGATGAGGTATTTAAGAGACTTGATGTAGCAATTGAGTATGTAGATAAAATTGTCGAAAACGCAAAATAATTTTGGGGAGGGTATGAAAAATGGCTAGATTTGACACAAAGAAGTTACACGCAGGTTATAACCCTGCTGATCATAACAATGCGGTATCAGTGCCGATTTACGCAACAGCCGCTTTTGAGCTTGGAAGTGTAGCTCATTCTGATGAGATGTTTTCTTTTGACAGTTGGGATCCGCTGTATACAAGACTGTCAAACCCCACAACTGATGCACTAGAGGGCAGACTTATTGAGCTTCATAACGCTGCTGCAGGCGTGTCATTAGCTTCAGGTATGGCTGCAGTTTCCTATTCACTTCTTAATGTAACAGCAGGTGGCGGAAGAATTATTGCAACTGCAAGACTTTACGGTGGTGCTTTGGACAGCTTCACACAGGTATTCAGGGAGTCAAATGTTGAATTTGATCTTGTGGATGATCCTGATGATGTCAGCTCTTTTGAGAAGCTTATAAAGGATGATACAAAGGCTATCTATGTTGAAAGTCTTACCAATCCTAATGCCACAATTCTTGATATTGAGGCTATTGCTGAGGTTGCTCACAAAAACAATATTCCTCTTATTGTAGATAACACCCTGGCAACGCCTTATCTTTTAAATCCCTTTGAATTTGGAGCTGATGTTGTTGTTTATTCAGCAACCAAGGGACTTTCCGGACATGGAAATGTTATAGCCGGTATTGTTCTTGAAAGTGGAAAGTTCAACTGGCAAAATGGCAAGTTCAAGCAGTTTGAGGATACTCCGTATTTCTTAAGAGCTCAGGATGGTTCACCTAGAAACTATATCGATGTCTTTGGTGAAGGAGCCTTCACAGGCAGAATTCGTGCAATTCACCTTAACTACTTAGGAGCAGCACTTGCACCTTTTAGTGCATATCTTGTGCTTCTGGGAGTTGAAACCCTGTCTGAGCGAGTTTCCAAGCAGGTTAGCAATGCTGAGAAGATTGTTGAGTATTTAGAATCAAGAATCGGAAAAGAGGTTCTTTGGGTTAAGCATCCTCATGCAAAAGGAAATAAGTACAGCGAACTGGCAAAGAAGTATTTCCCTAAGGGAGCTGGCGGTGTGCTGTCCTTTGGATTAGAGGGAGGCCTCGAAGAGAGAACAAAATTCCTTGAAGCTGTTGAAGTATGGGGATTCCAGGCTAATATCGGCGACGCAAAATCTCTTATTATCAATCCTTCTACAACTACACATACAGAGCTTAATCCTTCACTGCAGAAGGCTGCTGACATTGAAAATGCAACCATTAGACTGTCTCTTGGTCTTGAGGATGCAGATGACCTTATAGAGGATCTTCAGCAGGCTTTTGACAAGGCTTTTGCATAAAAAATAAACACAAGGGAGATAACTGAATGAATAGGAAAGTAAAATACATTTTTGCTGTAATCCTTTCCATCTCCGGTTTTGGTATTGCTGCTTTACTGAATTTGCTAATACCGCAGGTTGCAGACGTTACATTTGAGAAAAAGCAGGTTTTTGGTGCTTTTGTAGACAGTAATGAGGCCTACAGGTTTGTACTGCTTGTACTGATGGCAGGCTATCTTATCGCAGGAATAGTAGATTATTTCTTTGACAAGAGAAGAGATAAATACAGAAAGCAGGCGCTGTTCAGATTTGTATGCGGAATAGCACTGTTTCTCTGGGATCTTCTGGGAACAAAGCTGCAGGTATTGACGCAGCCTTTCTTCCCGGGCCCTGCGGGAATTATGGAGGCCTTTATATCAGAGGGGCATTTTATCTGGGAAAATACGCTGTATTCCTTAAGACTATACGCATCGGGTTTTGTGCTTGGCGTAGTACTGGGAGTTATTACAGGTGTCCTGGCAGGATGGTTCCCGAAGGTAAGCTACTGGGTAAGCCCTGTGCTTAAGGTCATAGGCGTTATTCCTGCAGTTGCATGGATGCCCTTTGCACTTACACTTCTTCCAACTGCTTTTACAGCAGCTGTTTTCCTTATTGGAGTATGCGTCTGGAGTCTTGTGACAACACTTACTGTTAGTGGTGTACAGAGTACTCCTAAGACACTTCTCGAGGCAGGAAGAACCCTCGGCGGAAATGAGCTATATCTGGTATTTCACGTTGCTATACCTAATGCTCTTCCTAACATTTTTACAGGTATTACAACTGCAAACGGATATGCATTTACAACTCTTGTAATGGCCGAGATGATGGGACAGCCGGGAGGCCTTGGATACTACATAAATGCATCAAAGGTGTGGAGTGCTTACTACAAAGTATTTGCAGCAATCATAGTTATGGCAGTTCTCTTTAGCATAATCACATGGGTTATTGAGAGAATTCAGGACAGTGCCCTGAAGTGGCAGAAGGGAATTGTTAAGTAAATGGAGGCAGGAAATGAGTGACAGCGCTAATACTCTATTAAAAATAGAAAATGTTTCCAGAACCTATAAAGACGAGGATTCACAGGTAGAAGCTTTGTCAGAAATAAATCTGGAAATAAAACGCGGAGAATTCGTTTCTATCATTGGTGCCTCGGGATGTGGTAAAACCACACTTTTAAGGCTTGTGGCAGGCTTGGATAAGCCCGCGACAGGAGCTCTATATTTCGACGGAGAGAAAATTGTAAAAGCTGACCATAAAAGAGGCTACATTTTTCAGAACGGTGGACTTTTTAACTGGCTTACGGTTGAGCAGAATATAGCTGCAGGCTTAAAAGCACGAGGTGTTTACAAGAAGAATAAGAATCGGATTCAGGAATACATAGAAATGGTGGGATTAAAGGGCTTTGAAAAGTCTTATCCACACCAGATAAGCGGAGGTATGGCACAGCGTGTTGCTATTGCCAGAACTCTTATAAATGAGCCTGAGATCATACTTTTAGATGAGCCTATGGGGGCACTTGATAACTTCACCAGAGCAGATCTACAGGACAAAATACATGAAATACAGACTAAAACCGGAAAGACAATGATACTGGTCACACATGATATTGATGAAGCTCTGTATCTGTCAGACAGAATCGTTATCATGACGCCAAGACCCGGCAAAATAAGCGAAATCATTGATGTAAATATGTCTTTCCCAAGACAGAGAAACGGTCATGAGTTTTCACATTTAAGAGAGAAGCTTCTGGAGAAGTTCCATCTGGCAAGTGAACAGATTGATCCGGAATATATGATTTAAAAAATAATCGAATTGAGCGAAAAAAGCAGAGGAGTTAGGGATATGAAGAAAGTAATAGGTATTGTAGAGATCATTTTGGGGGCAATTATAGCAGTAGGACCATACACATTTCTGCATGTTTGTGGAGCAGGTATGGCGATGGAAGGTGAGATGGCAATGAGACCTGTATGTCAGGGAATCCCGCCAATCACACTTATCCTTGGCGCAATCATCCTTATTATTGGAATCAGCGAAGCTTTTGGTTTTACTGATAAACTCCTTGGAAGTAACGGGTCAAAACTATTCGCAGGAATAGATGTGGTGCTTGGAATTGTTGTTATCGGCGTTCCGACCTTTATAGTAGGTGTCTGCAGCAGTGCACACATGCACTGTCATGCAGTAACAAGACCTGCACTCATCATTCTGGGAGCAGTAGTGGCAATTATTGGAGCAGTTGAATTTGTGTTTTTGAGAAAGAGTAAATGAACAGAAAAATAATTTTTGCGGGAATAAAAAGGAATCCCGGAAGGACATTTGAAATAAGCTTTGTGGTGTTTGTGCTAAGTCTGGTGCTGTTCTTTGGCAGTTACATGATTGTAAGTATCAGTAACGGCATACAGAGCCTCTCTGACAGGCTTGGCGCGGATATAATGGTTGTTCCTTTAGGATATGAGAGCTCTGCAACAGATATTCTGATAAAGGGAGAGCCGTCTTACTTTTATTTTGACAGTGATATATCAGAAGAAATTCGTGGAATAGCAGGTGTTGAGCAGGCATCACCTCAGTTTTATCTCACATCATCAAACCAGGGCTGCTGCGACATTCCGGTCCAGTTTATTGGAATTGATGAGGATACGGATTTTTCTGTTTTGCCCTGGATAAAGGATGTTTATTCCAAAGGTGAAAGCCTTGGGGACAGAAGAATCGTGGTGGGAAGTGACATAGACGTGCCAGAAGACCGGACAATAAGATTTTTTGATGAGTATTTTGAAGTGACTGCTCAGCTTGATGAAACAGGAACAGGGCTTGATCAGGCGGTTTTTGCAAACAGAGAGACCACAAGGCTTCTCTATGAAGCTGCTGGGAAAAAGGGCTTTAATTTCACCGGAAGCGTAGATGTTGATAATTCCGTATCCAGCATCATGATAAAAACTGTAAAGGGCTATACTACAGAGGAAGTCACACATAATTTGAGAGTTGCTTTCGATGGGCTTCAGATTATTGAGACTAAGGACATGACAAACAGCCTTGAAACCAGTCTTAAGGGATTCGTTTCGCTGCTATACGTACTGGTGGTGATTTTGCTTTTGCTTTCGTATGTAATCCTGTCGTTGGTATTCAGGCTTACTTTTAACGAAAGAAAACGTGAATATGCGCTTATGAAAATGGCTGGCGCTACTCAGAAAAGTATATGCGGCCTCGTCATAAAGGAAGCCTTTATTGAAAGCCTTGGAGGAGCTGCATCTGGGATTATCTTCACTTTACTGATCATTCTGCCATTTAAGATAGCAATTAACTCAGCTATTAAGCTTCCGTATCTTGAACCAGGGGCACTTACACTTTTTGCAATTATTATTGTGGTTTTCCTTGTGGGCAGCATTACAGGGCCTGTGGCAGCTCTTGGAACAGCGATTAAGGCAGGCAAAATCGAGTTATATGAGGCGAAAAAAGTATCATGAAAGACGTACTAATAAAAGCAGAAGGAATCAGTAAAAGCTATAAATTAAGAGAAGAGGACAGAGTAATCCTTGATGAAATTTCACTTAGTATTCGCACCGGTGAAATGGTGACCATAACCGGAGATTCCGGGAGTGGAAAATCCAATCTTTTGGGAATTCTTGCAGGGATACTCAGCCCTGATACAGGTAATGTTAAGTACACCCTTGGTGGCAATGAAACGGATGTAGGCGGAATTCGGGACGAGAAAATGGCGTCTCTTAGAAGAAGCTTTATATCCTATGTTCCGCAAAGCCAGGACTATATCGACAGTCTTACCGTTGAGGAAAACATAAAAATAGCGGATTTCTTTTCATCAAAGAGCAGGAAAGATAAAGAATCCCTGGAAAACTCGAGAGATGAAAAGGTTCAGGATCGTCTTGGGATAGGAGAACTCAAGGATAATTACCCAAGAGACCTCTCAGGCGGAGAAATCAGAAGAATGATCATAGCAAGGGCTTTATATACCAATCCTCAAATCATCATTGCGGATGAGCCTTCAAATGATCTGGACAGAAAAAACAGAGAAGACATCATAAAAGAATTCAAAAATGCCAGAGATAGAGGAATTGCCGTTGTAATCGTATCTCACGACGAGTTGATCTCCAATAACTCTGATATTGTATATAAACTATCAAATGGAAAACTAGAAAAGAAAGAGGTGGCAGTGTGAAAAAGAGATTTTTATCTATCGTACTTGTGGGGGCTATGATTACATCATTCCTTGCTGGATGTGGAAAATCAGCAGGAACTGATAACGCAGCATCAGGGGAAACAACTCAGAGCCAGGGAGAATACAAATTTGGAAAGATTGATATTCCTGCGCTTGACGGCTCACTTTGCGGAGCTCCGATTTATATAGCTTATGAAAAGGGATTTTTTGCAGAAGAGGGCATCGATGCTAATCTTACCGCTGCAGATTTCGAAACCAGAAAAATCGGACTTAACAATGGTAATGTTCCTTTTGTTAACGGTGATTTCCAGTTCTTCTCATCAGCAGAGCAGGGAATTGATATGAAGGTTATAGGCGGCATGCACTTTGGCTGCATCAAGCTGGTTGTAAGAAGTGACTCAGAGCTTCCTGCAATTACTTCTAACCCTGATGATCTTAAGAATCTCAAGATCGGTGTTGATGAAGTTGGAGGAACAACATTCCAGGTAGCAAGCGTTTGGCTAGAAGAAAATGGAGTATCTGCAAAGCAGGAGAATGGAGAAGCAACCTTCCTTCCTTATTCTGACGGTAACCTTGAGCTTGAAGCTCTTTACAATGGCGATATAGATGTAGCTGCAATCTGGGATCCGCTTGGAGATATTGCTGAGAGCTCAGGTAAGGCAAAGGTACTTGTTGATATCAGTAAGGATGAGCCTTTTGCTGGAAAGTATTGCTGCTTCTACTATGCATCAACCAAGGTTCTTAATGAGAATCCCGATGAAATAAAGGCTCTTTATAATGCAGTACTTAAAGCTCAGAAATGGATCACAGAAAATCCCGATGAAGCATTGGATCTGATAGCTAAGGGTAATTATTCTGAGATTGAGGACAAAGAGCTTGCCAAGAACCTTATCGAAAGCTATGAATATGAGACACCTGAGACTGTCGGAAGTCATGATGTTAAGGCAGATGTCCTGTATTTTGCAAAGGAACTTAAGACAATTGGTTATCTTGTAGGCGATCCTGACGAGTTTACTAACAAGCTCTATCAGAGCCTTAATTAAATTTAGTGATGGCTAACAGAAAATATACTAATGGTTGGTCTTTTCGTTTGATTGGAGTATAATAAACCATATATCATTTTTGCGAGTTGATAAGACAACATGAGATGGATGATAAATGCACTTGTTAAGCGTTCAAGAAGGGGGATCTTATGAGGGCACTTGTTGTAATCGACATGCAGGAGAAATACCTAGAAGAGTATGGTGATGAGCTTCTCAACAGTATAAACGAGAAGATTAAGCTTGCACATGAAGAGGAGGATGTTCCGATCGTATATGTGAAAAACGTCGGAATAACCGGAAGCAAGGCTGGATACGACCTGTCTCACGGGCTTCTTCTGGTATCAGACCTTGTCTATGAAAAGAAAAGGCCGAGCGCATTTTCATCTAAGGCATTCGTTCAGAAGATTAAAGCTCTTAAGGCAACTGAGCTTGAAATAATCGGAGTAGATGGCAGCTCTTGTGTTGCAAAGACAGCCATGGATGCTGTAAAGAACGGCTACAAGACAGAGATTATAAGGTCCTGTGTCGGAGCCAGAAATGAAAAGATATTTGAGAATACACTTGCCGGACTAAAGAAGGCAGGAGTATGCATCTGTTGAGTATATTTTTTGAATAAAATGAGAAAGTCGCTTGATTAGCGGCTTTTTTATTGTATAAATATGCGAAAATTCATTTACTTCTGTACAAATGAATGTTTAAATGGAATATATGGAAAAAACTTGAATTTACTACGAAGGGAGAAGAGTTAACATGGGTGTTTTTTCTAAGGTTCATCGATTCAGAGAGGCAGGAGAAGCTGCAAACGAAAATAACGTGGAGCGCTTTGGGGAGCCTGCTAAGTCACTGTTTACATCAACTAAAGTATTTACTCTGCATCATAAAATAGATATTACTGATGCTTCAGAGAATGTGGTTTATACTGCATCAACAAAAATCCCGTCTCTGCATGATAAAACTGATGTTTTTGACGCAGCCGGAAACAATATCGCACATATAGAAAAGAAGTTCTTCACTCTTCATGAGAGACATTTTATTACCATGTCTGATGGAACTTCCTTTGAACTTTCCAACGAGCTTTTCCACATCATTAAGGATATAACAAATATTGAAGGCCTTGGCTGGCAGCTTAAGGGAAATATCCTTGGACTGAACTTTGAAATCTATGATCAGAATGAAGAAGTTATCGCTGTTATCGCACAGAAGATGCTTTCAATTCATGACAAATACTGCATAGATATATATAAGCCTGAGTATGAACAGACTCTTGTTGCTATTCTTGTAGCGCTTCAGCACATGATTCGTGACAGAGAGAATGCAGCTAGTTCATCCAGCAGCAGTTCATCTGACAACTGATTAAGACTTGAAATGCCGACATCCAGCTTATCTGGTTGTCGGCATTTTGCTCATTGTATTTCTAAAGTTCTGCTGTCTGTATTTATTTGGTGTGACACCTGTTATTTTTTGAAAAACCTGGATAAAATGGCTCTGTGACGAGAATGAGAGATAGTTTGCAATCTCAATAATTTTCATATCTGAATTCTGGAGCATATTCTTTGCCTGCTCAATTTTCAACTCATTTATGTATTGGCTGACATTTATTCCCATTTCTTTTTTGAAAAGTCTGGATAAATAGCTGGTCGAAAGATTAAGATGTTCGGCGAGCTCCTCAATGGTTATACGATAATGAATGTGGCTATAGATATAGTCCATACATAATACCAGAGGCTTTGAAAGAATCTGCTGTTTGTGAAGCTCCCTCATCTGAGTACATATATCGATGCACATCTCATCATGTAGTTTATTGAGTTTTTCAATGGTTTTAGTCTCATCCGCTTTCAAAATATAGAAATCACTCAGTGAATAGGCCTTCTCTAGCTCCATTCCATTATGAACGCAGTATCTGACTATCATTGCAGCAGCTACAACAAAGTGATATTTCATGTTGCGAAGAGGATCCTTTGATAGCTTTCCCACACCTTCCATGTTTATAAACATTTTATTGCGGCAGTTCTCTTTTACAGCCTCCAGATCTCCGGTTGCTATTGCATCATAGAAGCCAAATTCGGACTCAATTCCCCTGTGGCGGTTGAGCATTTCCTGATTTACGAATTCTGCCCTGAGCCATTCACGGCTTAAATCGATAGATCCCATAAAAAATCCTCGCAAACAGTTCAATATTTTGATATTTTAACAAAGATTTTGATATAAGTGAAGTTATCAGAGTGATAATTTCTTAGATATAGAAACATCATTTCCATCGCACATATCTGTATTTTTCACTATGAGGAGAATAAATGAAAGAACTTACCGGATTTAAAAAGGGCATCAACCTTGGCGGCTGGTTATCCCAGTGCCCAAGCTACGAAAAGGCTCATTTTGACAGCTTTATTGTTGAAGACGACATCAAGATAATAGCAGGCTGGGGAATGGATCATGTACGTCTTCCCATCGATTATGACGTGATAGAAACAGAAGATGGCGAGCCCAAAGAAGCCGGATTAAAGCACATAGATGACTGCGCAGAGTGGTGCAAAAAATATGGTCTTAATATTGTCTTAGACCTTCATAAATCAAAAGGTTATATGTTTGATAAAAATGCAGTTCCTAATCCGGATCTGTTTTTTGAGGATGAATCTCTCCAGGATAGATTTTATGCGACTTGGGACCGTTTGATAGATAGGTTTGGCAAGTACAAGGATATGATGATCTACGAATTATTAAACGAGGTTGTTAATCCTGATTATGCTGATGAATGGAACAGAATTGCATTTGAAGCTGTTTCCAGAATCAGAAAAAAGGTCGACGACGCTGTAATAATGATTGGCGGCGTCAGACATAACGATGTTACAAGTATTCCGTTACTACCGCCCCCCGGTGATAGGAATATTGTATATACTTTCCACTGTTATGATCCGTTGTGCTTCACTCACCAGAAAGCAAGCTGGGTTGAAAATGTGGATTTCGAACTGGCTTATCCTGATACGACCGCAGCGTATCAGGAAAAGAGCCGGTTGATCAGTCAGGAACAGGATGGAAATATCTTCACCACAAAACTGACTATGATTGGTCCTGATTATTTCCGCGAGATTTTTGCCAAAGCAATAGAAGTAGCAAAAGAGTATGACGTTGCGCTTTATTGCGGAGAGTTCGGTGTTATTGATCAGGCTCCCGTGGAGGATTCTGTAAGATGGCTTGAGGATTTTAACACCGTATTATGTGAAAACAATATTGGACGAGCATATTGGTCCTATAAAGAGATGGATTTTGGAATAACAGAAGAGCACTACAGCTCTAAGCTTAGTGAGATGGTCGAAATCCTTACAAGAGAGTAAAAATATACCCCGGAAGTGCTTTAAATAGTGCGTGCTCAACAATTAATAACCACTGATATTTACTGACTTTGCGGGCAATCCGTGAGATAATAGATGCA
>SVFV01000085.1 GCA_015056655.1 Butyrivibrio sp. | reverse complement strand
ATTGGGTGAAAGCAATATGCAGTTTAAATGCAGTAACTATGCGGCTTTGTAATTAAGCCGTGAATAATTCAGGATTAGCTAATACAAATTTAAAGATAAAATTTCGAGATAGTTTATATCAATCCACGTTGGTATACTTCTTGATACTGAAAAAAAATAATGGTGACCATTACGTGTCAATTAGCCATTTCGACATAAAGCTCACGTAGATTTGCCCCTTCTATTAATAGTCATTACGTGTTTAAATACCCGATTATTGACCATGTCACGTAATTCAGCGTCAATAAACACCTTTTTCTACGTAACTATTGCGATATTTAACTATATCAACACGTATCCCTCACCGAATATAGAATTGCAAATTAAACTGCAATATTAACTTACTTATGTAAGTCTTATTGCCTCTCACAATTATCTCCGCCCATATCTGATGCCGGAGCATCTATGAATCCAGCACCCTCGAGCACCTGAAGCGCTTTTTCTTCACAGTTTTCAGGAATTATTATCTCTATGCACTGCGTGGTGTTTGTCCCAAACAGAATCGAAAGATACTGCCCTGCACCATGCACGCGTTTAAATGAGGGGATACCTTCTGCTTCAAGAAGCAAGGAGACTCTTTCTGCTTCGAACGAGTCATATGTTTTGAAAATAGATAATTCTTCGCTATTCATAGGGCTTCCTCTCCTCTCCAAATGCTCCTTGTATAGTGCGTCCCTGATCTGCTCCGGTGTTTCCATTGGAACTATGCCAAGTCTTGCACATGGAATATTTTTAAATGGAATATACTGGTCTTCATTTGTATCAACTACATATATACAGCCGCTTACGCCCTCTGATACCTCTTTAAAAGCGTTGGGATATAGTTCGTGGTAAACTGGCACATCCCCAGTTTCATCAAATCCATATGGAAACCAATAATATGGCTTCTCAACCGCATTGCATAGATAAAGTGCCGCCACAGAATCTATCGTCGTCATATATACATATGGCCTATCATGATCTGCCAACTGAGGCTTAAGAACATCCAGACCTAACACATTACTTCGATGATATAAACGCATTGTTTTCCCCTACAAACCGGAATTGACCGAGCTCTTTTGGCTGAATCATATAAAAAAGATTCTTTATCCCTTTTTATATGATTTTAATTGGATTCAAAGCCATGTCTAGCTATAATTCCTTGAAAATCAAGCATTATATATGTCTTTTCCAATTAGAGTTCAAGCTTTAAAGCATATAAAATTCTAGCGAAATCTGATTTTATACGCTTTTGCCATAGTATATATCAGGTAAAATACGTATAAATCCAACAGATTCTTTTTTATAGCCAACATCTTGCTTTCTCAAGTTAAAAGACACATAAGATAGGACATTTTGAAACTTTTATAGCAAGGGTGCGTAAACATGCTAAGTCAACCTGCAGACTATCTTCAATATCTCGTCTCTATAAATCCCGATTTCTGTTGTATGTATTCTATCAATGTTTTTTTCGTAAAAGACAATTCTTATTTTCATATATAAAGCAGAAACTCCAAATTTATTACCTCTTTTTCTTTGATTATTTTGATCAAACAGTAATCTCTATTTGATTACCCTCTATAACCACAATGCAAGACTCATAGTACCCATCACCTGTAGTTCTTGGTCCTGAAACAACTTCATAGCCAGCGTTTCTCATTTTTTCAGTCATTTCGTCAACCGCTTCCTTTGACCCTACGGAAAAAGCAATATGAGCATAACCGGTACGGTTCAAGTTCTTTTCCATATCTACAAGTCCCGGTTTATTCATTATTTCTAACCTTGAACCATCCCCAAAACTGATGAAATACGACCTAAATCCTGTATTTTGATTGTGATAGCCGTCATTAGAACTACCGTCTAAGTATCTAACAAAAAATCTCTGACCTTTTCCAGCTCATTTACATACATGGCTACATGCTCTATTTTCATTAATCACTCCCCTATCATAGCTTTATAGAATATATCCCCAATTTAATTAAATGCCTTCTGTATCTGATCTTTATATGATACCTTCATATCCTTAAGTTCATTTGGGATAGTAAGTCTGATATTAAGCATGATACTGTTCTTGTTTCTCCCAGTCTTTACAATTTTTTGCATTTTTGCGGTTATTTTAACTTCCGGTTCTTCGAGAAGTGGCAGAATAACATAGTAAAGGCTGTCATCATCAAAAGAAATATCTCCAAGAAAAGTCCCAGTAACAAGGTTTTGTGCCATTGCCCTGTTATCTGAAAGGTAAATATCTACAGGCTCTCCTTCATGAAAGATTTCTCCCTTATTTCCGGGTTTTATCTTTACATAACCAGTGAACTCAAAATCCTTAGTACGTCGATCTGTTTTTGTTAGTTTTCCAAGCTTTCTTGCTGAATCAGCAGGAAATACATATTCCTGCATCATGAGATGGAATATTTCCATTAACGCGCTTTGTGAAAAGTTGGAGCAATTATCCGATACAACATCCCTTGCTGCCTCAAGAACGCTTTTGGCAAAGAGCGGAAAATCTTCAAGATCAGGATCCCATACATATTTTCCTTTAGCTGCTTTAGAAAGTGGCAGTTCTTCATCATCATAGATTTTGTACTGAACATAGATCGCCCTGTCACTATAGGCTTTCTCATTAACTACAGCTTCCCATTCATAAGTTTCAGGCTGCTCTGCCTCTATTCCTTCACCCTTCCTTATGAGTCTGTATGCTTCTATTATCCTTGCTGCCATGCCATCATCTGATGTATCGCCCCTATGTCTTTTTGCATCAGGATGATGGACAAAGAGAAGCCTTTTATATTTTTTCTTTATCGTGTTTTCGTCATCGCTTCTTGATGCTCCAAGAATGCGATATGCTTCGTTTATATCCATATTATTAATCTATCAAAACGACATGGTTTCTAGCATTCCTGCAGGTGCATGCTTCTGATCGATTCATGAATTCCCCTTCCTGCTTTTAACGCCTTTCTTTTTCCGCCAATAATTATAAATGGTATGCGATATAAACAGCAAATGCTGTGTTCCTGTCGATAAGGTATGACGATTTCACAAAATCAACACACTTCCGTCACTGTTAGTTACGATTTTCTTTGTATCATAAGAGCATAAGAACAAAAAACCTCAATAAAACACCTCATAAGAACACTTTTCTTCAAAAGAAATGGGCCGGGTTTTAACGTGACCGTTCCCGGTCCTTCTTCATTAATTCCCATCTCATCCTTAATTAGGGTATTCTCTCATCTATTTGAAGTGAAAATGATGCAAATTAGAGGGTCATATTCTCATTTTTAGCTTTTTCATAAAAAAGCCAAAAGCATTACTTACTAGCGGTCCAGCGAAAAAGATCTGCCAGCAAAGAGCCATAGGAAAATTAAAACTCTTTTTTCTCCATGATCTTTACACTGAATAGATACGAAATAGTTGTCGCAACAGCACTAACAGCCAATAATATGATGAGCGCAGCATAACCTGGAAGTCCCTGAAGTGCACTGATCACATCTGCCATCGGGTTTAAGGGATTTTCAGTAACTTTTCCTACCCCTACCGCAATAACTGCGACTAAACCAAAGATTATAGAAAGTGCAATTCGGCTTTTTTCTCCACCATATTTGAGCTGAAGTGGAATAATGATGGCTGATGCGATATATATAGCCGGAATAATAGCAATCATCGCGGGAATCTCGGAAAGTCCCGCACCATTATTGCGCACTACATCCATGATTCCAAAGATTACAGCACCGATGAACCATGCCACAATGGCTGTAATAAGGCTAAACAGATACTTTTCTCTGACATATGTTTTTCTGTCAAATGGTAGCGTCATTAAAAATGGTAAGCCATTGTCATATTCATCATAGCTTATGGTTCCTGTACCAATTATCATAGCAAGCATAGTAAGATAGGCAACAAGAAATGCACCATTCATAGATACTCCCATAGCTAATGCCATGACTAAAAATATAACTATTGTCTGTTTTTTTATTAGTGTTAATCTAAGATCTTTTTCTATGAGACCAAGCATATTAGTTACCTCCTGTCATCATTAAAATCAAATCATCTATGTTGCTGTTCTCGATGACTATATCCGGATTGTTCTCTGTATAGAACTGCTTTTCATTTGTAAAGCAGGCATATCCGAAATGATCCTTCTTCGTGCTGAGAATATAGCTCTTATCAAGCTTTTCATAGGAAGCCTCATCCACCTTAAGGACTCCGTAATTATCTAAAATTGCATCCGTATCTTCGTGAAGTACAATCTTACCATCATGAATAAGGTAGATATCATCGCAAAGCCCCTCAAGATCTGAAGAAATGTGTGATGTGATCAGTATTGAGCGCTTTTCATCCTGAGTGAGATAGTCCCTTAGCAAATCCAAAATATCGTTTCTCGCCTCTACGTCAAGGCCTGCCGTGGGTTCATCCATTATAAGGAGCTGAGCGTTATGACTCATTGCTACAAGCACACGAAGCTTAGCTTTCATTCCTGTTGAAAATCCCTTGATTGGCTTATTAAATGGAAGCCCCTGTGAAGTGCAGTTTTTCCTAAAAAGCTCTTCATCAAATGAAGCATACATCTTTTTCATAATCGCTATGACATCCTTGATACTGAGGTATGTACTAAATCCAGAGTCAGAGAGTGCCACGCCTATATCTTCTTTATCCTTGCCGCTAAGTGCCAATGTTTCCTTGCCGTTAATGGTAACGTGTCCGCCATCAGGCTTTACAAGTCCAAGAATCGATTTGATTGTGGTACTTTTGCCGGCGCCGTTTTTACCAACTAGTCCCGTAACCATTCCATCCGGTATCTCCAAGGAAACATCCAGCTTGAAATCTCCATAATTCTTCACAAGCTTATCAACTTTAACCATCAGTTATCCTCCAATATGATCTGTACGATCTCCAGAATATCCTCTTTGGTAAATCCAACTGCGATTGCCTTCTGAACAGCTGTTGCGAAGTCATCCTCCACTGTTTTCCTTCTGGCCTCCATGGCAAGTGACTTGTCAGTAGCTGCAACGTAGGTGCCCTTACCATGCACCGTTACTACAAAGCCTTCTTCCTCAAGTCTGTCATAGGCCTTTTTAACTGTGAGTGCGCTTATCCTCAGTTCTCCAGATAATGCTCTGACCGAAGGAAGCGCTTCGTTCTCCGCAAGCTCTCCGGTTATGATATCGTTCTTCACCTGATTCACAAGCTGCTCGTATATTGGTACCATCGAGGTATTGTTTAAAATGATATGCATATCGTTATCCTCCACAAACAGAATATAACAGTATATAACTGTTGTCAACTGTTATATACTGTTATATTGTAATTTTTCTTATTTATTTCTGGAAATCGCGGAGGACAGATATCAAGGTAAGAATTTTCCTGAAGAAAGATACAGTCTATACCACTCTTCGTGTGTAAGTTCGATTCTATCAGCATCGGCCATCTCTGTCAGATGCACAGGATTCATGGTTCCTGCTATTACCTGCATCTTCGCAGGATGTCTCAAAATCCATGCAATAGCAATGGCAGCCTTAGTAACTCCATACTGCTCCGCCAGTTCTCCCAGAACCTTGTTCATCTCAGGGAATTCAGGATTATCAATGAACATTCCTTTGAACATTCCATGCTGCAAAGGTGACCATGCCTGTATAGTTATGTCATTGAGGCGACAGTAATCAAGCGCACCGCCGTCACGCATCACGGACATATCCGTAGTCTTATTATTCATGTATAGATCCTGATCAATCAACTGTGACTGCTCAAGAGAAAGCTGAAGCTGGTTAATCTTCAAAGGCTGTTTCACATACTTCTTCAAAAGCTCTATCTGCATCGGCATTGTGTTGCTCACACCGAAATGCCTTACCTTTCCAGCTGCCTCAAGTTCATCAAAGGCCTCTGCAATCTGCTCCGGATCATACAGTAAATCCGGTCTGTGAAGAAGCAGCACATCCAGATATTCCATCTTAAGTCTTTTAAGGATTCCATCCACACTCTCTATGATATTTGACTTTCTCCAGTCAAATATCTGTTTATCAAACCTAAGTCCACATTTTGACTGGATTATGAGATTTTCACGTTTAACATCCGTAAGTGCCATGGCATCGCCAAATCTCGTCTCTGCTTCGCCATCTCCATAACAGGTCGCATGATCAATGTAGTTGATACCAAGTGAAACTGCAGTCTCAATCATTTTTGCTGCATCTTCTGTACTAAGTGCAGGCATTCTCATACATCCGAGAATAAGTCTTGAAGCATTTTCCGGTCCATTTGCTATGTTAATCTTCTGCATTTTTATGATCTCCTTTTATTGAAAAAGGGGCTGTCGCTCTAGCAGTTCAAGATGATTAAATCATCAGGGCGAGGCCCCTTTTTCCAGTATACTTTATC
>SVFV01000011.1 GCA_015056655.1 Butyrivibrio sp. | reverse complement strand
GGCACAAATAAAGATATATCAAGCCTGTCATTGGCATCTTTAGTCCTTCTGAATATGTCAAAGCCCTCTCTGTCAATATCTCCCCAGTACAGGAACTTCACATCAGGATCACCCATGAATTTAACATACTCTTCAAGAGCTCCCGTTCTGTCAGAAGCCTTATTTCCTTCGCCATAAACAACTCCGTCAATTGCTACTCCAAACAGACTTCTTACACCATCCTCAAACATACGCCTTCGGATGTTGAACCATATATCCTTGTTCTCGCAGATAAGAAGTGCCATGTGATCTTTCCTGACCGGAATATAATCATGAAAACAATATTCCGGCGTGTCATAGAATCCCAGTTCTGACTCAGTAATCTGCAGCTTCCGCAAAAGCGTTTTCACTATACTGTCATCAAGAGTTTTTTCATGTCCAAATATCTCAAAGGAACGCTCTTTTCTGGATATAAAAGTCACATCTTTATCACCAAACAAATATGCACTAAGGCATTCAATAACAGCCCTATTCTTTTGAAATTCCAAAGGATTTGCAGATAAATACCCACTCCTTAGCAGTAGTGGATGCAACTTTCTTATTTCGTCTATGGTTTCATTATCAGCTTCCTCTTTTACCAAGATCCTGTATTTCTTGTATAGTGGATAGCTAATATTGCCGTTTTTGCCGGAATTCTTAACCGGTTCAATATACCCCAGTTCGCATACTTCCTGTATCCTTGTATATAAATTCCTAACATCTGATGAAACCGTATTAGTGACAGAAGACAGTTCTTCAAGTGTTATAGTCCTTTTCCCAAATCTCTGAAGTTTTGCCTTGATATCCATGCTTTACCGACCTTTACTCACCTTGTCATTACAAAAATGCTCCAATAGTAATATGCTATCACGTTTGTTGCATAAGTGTCGTGTTTTTATAATCATTCTGTATAGTTGCAGCTTTATGATGCTATTATATCGCCCAATTTTGCTCCGATTCCTTCAAGCATGGTTCCGACGGCTACTGTTGCAAAACTGATCAGGAATCCTGCAAAAGACATGCCAACTGATATTGCGACGCACCCCCACATGTGCTTACATGCATACAAGACTATGATTGCCAACATGACAAGATAGAACAATCCCAAAATCACACACCCGATCTTAGATAAAACATCTACCCACGTTCTTATAAAGCCAACTGCAATAAAGACCGGAAGCAATAATATTTTTACAAAAAGCTTCAACACGAACATTTTATCCCTCCATTTGTTTAACTGCATATTCTGCCATATCATGGCTTACTTCAGCTGCAAAATACCCACTCATAGTCGTAGGCGCATTAAACAGTGCTGCTAAAAGATATTTTTTAATATTCCTGATCTTAGTCGTATTATCTTTCATGCAACCAAGGACATACTCCATATGCATGTGATTCAGCTTCAGGAATTTTTGCCTTACAAGTTTTGTCGGGTATTCATTGCTTGCAATAACAATTGTTTTATTTTTGCACAGAACTGTTTCCAAAACAAGATCGTAGATTCCATCGATATCCTCACTATCCATGGGATATCTTTGCTTCATAAGATCCAATGATAAATTTTCTCTGATAAGTTCTGCATACGCATCATACTCGTCATCTTCATCGTTTTCCATCGATTCGATAGGACTTATAACTAACTCAGTATTATTAATATCATTATAATTACCCCGTGGAATCTGCGTTTCTAGACCATCATTTTTTGTTGGTTCAGAACCGTATTTCCCGTTGGTCTGACAATGATTGTCCTTATTAAAATTCCTGACCTTCTTCCCTGAACCGTGATTTTCATCGGTCTGCCCTCTATCTTTTTCCACAAAATTCTTCACATAGATAATATCCGGATTACCCTGGCCCTGCTTTTTTCTCTCGATAAGTCCATGCCTCTCTAAATCCCCAAAAAGCATTCTCGTCTTGGTTTCTCCACAATTCAATAATTCCATGGCTTCATTCTGGCTAAAATAGATAAATGCTCTCTGTTTCTTATCAAACCATTCATTTTTCCGGGACAGAGACATCCTATCCAGCAGTAATCCATATAGCATCTTAGCTTCTGTTTTCATTTTAGAAAAGCGATCATTTGTCACAAGAAACTTTGGTATTCTGTAAAAGCAGACCATATCAGTCTCATGATTATAAAAATAATCAAATATGATCTTTTCGCTCATTTCTTCTTCTCCCTTCAATAGCTCTCTATAGACTCAAGTGGTGCAATTTATGCACTAGTTCATCACAGAAAGTCTTTGTCTTTTTGCAAAGTTCTTAACATAAATACGGTTTGCTCGTCCCTTTTGCGATCTGTCTATGACAATTAAGCCAATGCCTTCTAACTCAGATACACAGTTGATAATCTTATGCCGGGAGCACCCAATGTCATCTGCCATATCTGTCAGAGTATATTCCAGATAGGCCCTGTTCATTTCGTCAAACCAGCCGTTATTACTAACATCCCCCATCTTTTCAAGCAGTATGCCATACAGCATCTTGGCACTATCAGAAAGATGTGAAAAATCCTTATCATATATAAGGGCTTTCGGCACACATATATGATCAAATTGTTCTGCCTGCTCTCTATAAAAGTATTCCATCATTCTGCATTCTCCTTGCTATCACGTTCTCGTTTCCACTGCTCCAAAAGACCGTTTATCACTTTTGCTATCATGGCATTTGTATATTCCGGCGGAAAATATCTGCTTAGTTCCTTATCATTGAGAATAACTCGGGTTTTCTTCTTTTCATGGACTGCTTTAGATGAAGCAATAATCTCAAAAAGCTGATCTTTTGTCAGCGTGCTGTCATCACGGTAATTTCGCAGTTCCATTACCTGTTCCATAGTTACCATGCCTTTTTCAAACATATAATCAGCAATCCATTCCTGGTATGTTTTACTGAGGTAAGATAATTCAACGGCCATGCCTATAGAAATGAGTCCCTCATCTACTTGCTCCAATAGCCTTGGAATCAAAAAAGTCAGCCTAATGTACCTATGCACCTGCGCACGCTTAAGCCCTACTGTTTCCCCAACAGCTTCTGCTGAATGTATCTTTGTCTCTTCAGGAGACAAAGATAGATCAGTTCGGCTCCCTCTATGATTCATTGCATCCATTTTCATCTTTAGTGAATATGCACGCTCACTGGGAAGAATCTCCTCGCGCTGCATGTTTGAATCAACCATTGCAACCACCGCATCATCATTTGTCATCTCTTTTACTATTGCAGGGATCTTCTGTAATCCGACCCTTTTAGCTGCATGCAGTCTTCTATGTCCTGATATCATTTCATAAGTCCCTTCATCATCAGGCCTAACAAGGACAGGGGTTATAACACCATTTTCTCTGATGCTTTCAACCAAATCTTCCATCCTGTCATCATCCAAAACCTTAAAGGGATGATTTTCAAAAGGATAAATCGCCCTTACATCAATATCCACAGTCCCTTCTGTGCTAGGAGCCCCCAGAAGCTCATCGATACTTGCAAGCTTAATCTTTTTCCCAACCCTGTTAGCCATTATTCATAACCTCCTTAATCAGTTCCTTATATGCGTTTGCAGCTTTACCTTTAGGATCATATACATATAAACTGCTTCCTTCTGCGCTGATCTCAGCAGCTCTCACAGAGAGTGGAATCTCCACCGGAAACACATTGACACTTGCGGAGTACGCATCATGAATCTGTGATGTTATATCTTTTGCATAATTAGTTCTGTTGTCCACCATCGTTATAAGAATTCCTTCTATATTAAGTGATGGATTTAGTTGCTTCTTAACCCTACCGATTGTCTTTATTAGCTGCTGCAATCCTTTTACAGGAAGATATGCCGCCTGTACTGGGATTAAAACTGAGTCAGCACATGAAAGAGCATTTATTGTCATCATCCCCAGTGAAGGCATGCAGTCAATAATAACGTAATCATAGATTTCTCTTGCCTTATCTACATATTCACGTAATATGGTTTATCGACTTATAACGCCAGATAGCGAAACCTCAAGGCTTGAAAGTTCTATGTTACCAGGAAGAATATCCACGCCTTCATCATGATGGATTATTCCAGCTGTAACATCTATCTCATCTTCATTTATTATCCCGAGCATGGCGGTTGCTAAGGTATACTCAAGCTGATCTGGCTCAGTAATTCCCAAGCTTATTGAAAGAGAGCCCTGCGGATCAGCGTCTATCATCAGTACTTTCTTTCCATTCATAGCTAATCCCGTTCCTAAATTGACACATGTCACTGTCTTTCCTACACCACCTTTTTGGTTAGCAACTGCAATTACTTTACACATCAGTAAAGCCTCCCTTCATTAAATGATTCTATAAACGCCTCAACTTTTTCCACATTAACAAGCACAACGCCCTTTACATGTCTCTTTGCATTTGCATCATCAGCCCACGCTGAAAATGTTTTTTCGCTCACAGAATACAATTCAGCTCCTTCTGCAATACGAACATATTTTTTACCACCGGTTTTGACTAATCCTTCAAGGTTCTCAATCTTTTTTCGAGCCTTAGGCATATCTCCATCATCTCCTTCGTTATCACCATATGTTTCTTCTATGTATTCATTTACAACATCAATGTCAACAATCACATATCTGCCCATTCTGATCGTTGCATTTGCTTCCTTAGCCAGCGACACAAAACTCCAATAGGCAATTCCTATTTCCCGTGCTCCTTCCCAGTAAGTCACAAAGTGTCTATGCTGACCATCCAGATATTCATCTAAGTTTATTGGTGGGGATTTTGATTTGAGCATTCCGCCCTCCTTTCATAGGCGAGATGCAATTAGAAAGTGAAGAATAAAAAACACCCACATCTTCGCATTTCTACGAAAACGTGAGTGTCGTATTTTACTCATATTTATGAACCGGCCATTTCTCACCAAAAAATATCTGGTACAAAAATGTCCATAGAGTTCCGCTTGATTTTAGTGGTATTTTCCATCCTGGTCCATAACAGTCCATCCAAGGCATCGGGATTTGCGGTACAAATGGTGCAAATCCTTGTTTGACACAACCTTCATGAACAACATAAACCTTATACGGACTTATTTGTGAGAGACGGACTTAAGTGTCGGGAAGAGCAGCACATCCCTGATACTAGCACTATTAGTCAACAACATGCAAAGTCTGTCGATACCATAACCGATACCACCGGTGGGGGGCATACCGATCTCAAGGGCGTTTAAGAAGTCTTCGTCTGTGTGCTCAGCTTCGTCGTCGCCTGCTTCTGCGTTAGCATCCTGCATAGCGAAACGCTCACGCTGGTCGATAGGATCGTTCAGCTCTGAGTATGCGTTGCACATCTCCCATGTGTTGATGAAGAGCTCGAAACGCTCAACCTTCTCAGGATCTGTAGGCTTCTTCTTTGTAAGAGGTGAGATTGCAAGAGGATGATCCATGATGAATGTAGGCTGGATCAGATTCTCTTCGCAGAACTCCTCGAAGAAGAGGTTGATGATATCGCCCTTAGTATGACGATCCTCGAACTCTACGCCCTTCTCCTTTGCGATAGCCTTAGCTTCTTCGTCAGTCTTAACTGTATCGAAATCGATGCCTGTGTACTTCTTGATAGCATCGTTCATTGTAAGGCGCTCGAAAGGCTTACCGAGGTCGATGATGTTATCGCCGTAAGGAATCTGTGTTGTGCCACAAACCTTCTCAGCAAGATAACGGAACATGCTCTCTGTGAGCTCCATCATTCCTTCATAATCTGTATATGCCTGGTACAGCTCCATAAGTGTGAACTCAGGATTGTGTCTTGTATCTGTACCCTCATTTCTGAATACACGTCCGATCTCATATACTCTCTCAAGACCACCAACGATAAGTCTCTTAAGGTAAAGCTCAAGTGAGATACGAAGCTTTCTCTCTTCATCAAGTGCGTTATAGTGAGTCTCGAAAGGTCTTGCAGCTGCGCCACCTGCGTTCTCAACGAGCATAGGTGTCTCAACTTCCATGAAGTCTCTGGCTGAAAGGAAGTTACGAATCTCCTGAATGATCTGAGATCTCTTAATGAAAGTATCCTTAACCTCTTCATTCATGATGAGGTCAACGTAACGCTGTCTGTAACGAATCTCAGTATCTGTAAGTCCGTGGAACTTCTCCGGAAGGGGCTGAAGTGACTTTGATAAAAGAGTCAGCTCCTTAACATGAACAGAAATCTCGCCTGTCTTTGTGCGGAAAGCAAATCCCTTAACACCGATGATGTCACCGATATCCATCTTCTTGAATGCTGCATAAGGCTCATCGCCAAGGTCATTTCTTGATACATAGAGCTGCATACGGCCTGACTTATCCTGAAGATTTGCAAAAGATGCCTTACCCATTACACGCTTACTCATCATACGACCTGCGAGCATAACGATCTTCTCTGCAGGGATCTCTGAAAGTTCAGGTGTGATCTGTTTTCCCTCAGCGTCTGTCTCGGGAACAACTTCAAGAGTTTCGAAGTTATCACGGATCTCCTGTGCGTGATGTGTCTGATCAAACTTCACGATATGGAAAGGATCGTTACCTGCTGCCTGAAGGTCAGCAAGCTTCTCACGACGTACCTTCTTAAGCTGATTAATGTCTTCTGTCTTCTGATTCTTCTGATTATTCTGCTGATTCTCTGCCACTTCTTTTTCCTTCTTCTAATAAAAAACTATAGTTACAAAAGTATTGGGGACAAACTACATCGTCCCCAACACACAAATACCATTTCAAATTACTTACGAACGATCTCAAGTACCTTGTACTGGAAAACGCCCATCTGTGTCTCAGCGTCTACTACATCGCCAACCTTAGCACCGATAAGTGCTCTGCCAACAGGAGACTCGTTACTGATCTTGCCCTTTAAGCTGTTAGCCTCTGAAGATCCTACGATGCTGTATTCAACTTCTTCGTTAACTTCCATATCAAGAAGCTTAACTCTGCAGCCAACACTTACCTTGTTGATATCAACGTCTTCGTCTACAACTACTTCTGCATTCTTAAGGATTTTCTCGAGCTCCTCGATACGAGCCTCGATGTCACGCTGCTCATCCTTAGCTGCATCGTACTCAGCGTTCTCGGAAAGGTCACCCTGCTCACGTGCTTCCTTAATCTTCTCAGCGACCTCTGAACGTCTAACTACTTTAAGTTCATGAAGCTCGTCTTCATAAGCCTTAAGTCCTTCATAGGTCAGAATGTTCTTCTTTTCTTCCATTTATTTATCTTCCCTTCCTAAAATCGGACCGCCATCTGCGTCCGTTATATACGCACTTATAGTCCAAAGTATTATATATGTATATGCTTAAAAAGTCAAAAAGATATCTGCACAGGCTTTTTTAAGGGATTCCATGTCGTCCATTGTATTAATGGCAGCTCTGAATTTAGCTGATCCAGGGAGTCCTGTTGTGTACCAGGATACATGTTTTCGCATCTCACGGATTCCGATATATTCACCCTTGTACTTAAGCTGCAGATCTGCATGACGTATTACTGTGTCATAAATTTCCTTCATTGAAGGTCTCTCAGGTGTCTCGCCATTTTGAAGATATGCTATCACTTCTTTGAAAATCCAGGGATTACCTTCTGCTGCCCTTGCGATCATTACTGCATCACAACCTGTCTCATCCATAAGTGCCTTGGCACTTGGTCCGTCAACAACATCACCGTTTCCAATAACAGGTACACTTACTGCTTCTTTAACCTTGCGGATTATACTCCAGTCTGCCTCGCCGCTGTAGTACTGCTCTCTGGTTCTTCCATGAACTGCAATGGCTTCTGCTCCGCCTTCCTCTGCTGCCAGAGCACACTCAACTGCATTGATGCTATTTTCATTAAAGCCCTTTCGGATTTTTACTGTTACAGGTCTGTCAGTCTCTGCAGAAATCGCTTTAACTATCTTTTCAATAAGCTCAGGATTCTTCATAAGTGCTGAGCCTTCCCCATTTCCTACTACCTTGGGGACAGGGCAGCCCATGTTTACATCCAGAATATCATAAGGAACATCCGCTATAAGTCTTGTTGCCTCAGCCATAACCTCCGGCTCACTTCCAAAAAGCTGCAGAGAAACTGGTCTCTCAGAAGGATGTATTTCAAGCATTCCGACTGTGTTTCTATTATGATAGGTGATAGCTTTCGCGCTCACCATCTCCATGCACACAAGCCCTGCTCCCATCTCATGACACAAAAGTCTAAAGGGAAGATCTGATACTCCAGCCATGGGGCCAAGTATCACATTATTTGGAAGCTCCACATCTCCTATTAAAAGTGGATGCAGATATTCGTTGTAATTTATCCCGTTTTTTCTAAAAGCATTTACAGGTCTGTGCATTACTCATCTTCCTCACTAAGGAGTTCGCTTACGTCCTCATGAAGGATCATGGCTCTGTAATACACTGAAAGTGCCTCGAAGAGATCCTGTCTCTGTCTTCTGACTTCACCGATAAGGAGTCCTGCACTTATCTCATCATAGGTGATATCATCTTCACTTCTTGTTGTTTCCATAGTGATGGTTCCATCATCCTCAAACTCTATTGTGAAGATTCCGCCAGCTTCCTGTGTAAAAAGTACACTTATTATATGAAGTTCCTTCTGAATGCTTTCAGGGATCTTTTTGAAAAGGGGATTGTAGTAGTACTTCATCTCATAGGCATTTGCACCGCAGAGAATAATTCGGCCGCCTGCTGATACGCTGCCAAGTGATCCATCCTCAGTAACAACCTGAATATCGGAAACGTCCTCACCGGTCTCGGCATTTGTAATCTTGCCTGTTTCCTTATTTATAATAAGACGTCTTCCCTGCTTTTTAGCTTCAAGGGTTTCTGAGTGAGGTCTTTCATCGTCGCCAACTCTCGCCTCATCTCTGTAAACTTCCCTTGTTTCCTTTTCTTCAAATTCGTTTTCTTTCTTACTCATTTCTTTTTCCTATAAAAATCTATTTGAAATGTTAAAACTGTAGATATCTGTTTTATCAGCCTTCTTCGCGATTGTCAAATTCCTCTGCCTGAGGCTTGTTTTTCTTGTTCTTGTCGTAAATGATTCTGAGGCCGTGGAGCAAAAGATTTGCATCATAAATATCGATCTCCTCTGTCTCCTCAGAAATAAGTCTTCCAAGACCGCCAGTGGCTACAACTTTTATATCGTCTCTTCCAAGTTCTCTCTTCATCTCATTGATGATGTACTTGGTCTGGCCAATCTGTCCGTAAACAAGTCCTGCCTGCATTGAGCTGATTGTCTCCTGTGCAAGGATGCTGTCAGGCTTCTTGATTTCGATCTCAGGAAGCTTTGCTGTATCCTCCCAAAGAGCCTTAGCTGAGATTCTGATTCCAGGGCTGAGGATACCTGCAAGGAATTCTCCCTTTTCATTTACATATACATAGGTGGTTGCTGTTCCAAAGTCTATTACAATGACAGGTCCGCCATATAATTCATAAGCTGCAACAGCTCCTACTATGAGGTCGGGACCGATTTCAGCAGGGTTCTTGGTTGCAATTCTTATTCCTGTCTTAATTCCAGGGCCTACGATGTATGGCTGTTTTCCGAGATACTTCACCATGGAATTTACAAGTGCATGCATAACGTTAGGCACAACGCTTGAAATAATGATTCCATCTATCTCTGCCTTGTCTATTCCATTATTTCTCAAAAGCGCAATGAGGTTATTTCCATATTCATCTGAAGTGTGCGCTGTCTGTGACATCATTCTGAAGGATGCCACAATCTTTTTACCCTTCATAACACCAAATGAAATATTTGTATTTCCTACATCTACTGCAAGTAACATGTTTTCTCCCATCCGCGAATTAATCGCTATACATTTTCCGTAAGGTCCAATGAACTGTTGCATCAGACATATCCGTAAAGTCCTCTTACACTGACTTCTCCGGCATTTATATTCTTAAGTTCTCCGCCTTCAAGCTCTACTATCAGTGAGCCATCCTCAGTAATTCCTCTGGCCACAGCCTCGTATTCGCCCTTAGGATCGAGAACCTTTACATGAGCATCCATATTTAAAAGCTGCTCTTCATACTCCTTTTTAAGCTTCGACAGATCACCTGTTTCCACGTACTTCTCATAATGTGTCTCAAAGCATGCCATGCATTCAGCTATGAGGCTGTCTCTGTCAATCTCTTTTCCTGTTTCAGAAAAAACAGAACCGGCCATATCTTTTATCTCGTCTGAAAAAAGTTCTGCCGGCTGATTAACGTTTATTCCGACTCCGATGACAACGTAGTATTCGTCAGTTCCTGGCATTGGATGAAGCTCTGTGAGTATTCCGCAGATTTTCTTACCATTTAAAACTATGTCGTTTGGCCACTTGATTCCGCATTTGTAACAAGCCTGGTCCTGAGCTGCGCTCTCTGCACCATCACCTTCAGAAGCTCCCAAAACATTCCTTATGCCTTCTGAAACTGCAAGTGCCATAACAAGTGTAAGGCCTGAAACCCTGTCCATTGGGAGGTTGGGGCGAACCATAATACTCATGAAAATATTATAGCCAGATGGACTGATCCATGTTCTGCCTCGCCTTCCTCTTCCAGCATCCTGTCTGTCAGCTACTGCCAGAAATCCGGCGGCTTCTCCCCTAAGTCCAGCTTCATCTGCCACGTTGTTGGTGGAGTCTATTATGTCAAAATATTTAAGTGCTCTGCCCGCCCACTTTGTTTTCAGGCGGGCAGTTATTGTTTCCTGATTCATTTGCTGCTCTTTTATCTGTTTACTGTTGCGTAGATAACAGCCTTGATGGTGTGCATACGATTCTCAGCTTCCTGGAATACGATAGACTGCTCTGACTCAAATACCTCATGAGTTACTTCCATCTCATCAAGACCGAATTTCTCTTTGATTTCTCTGCCGATTCCTGTTCCAAGGTCATGGAAAGCAGGAAGGCAATGCATGAATACTGCCTCACTTCCGGCATTCTCCATTATCTCAGATGTTACTCTGTAGGGCTTTAAGTCTGTAATTCTTTCCTCCCAGATTTCATCGGGCTCACCCATTGATACCCATACATCTGTAGCGATTACATCAGCACCCTTAGTTGCTGTCATAGGATCTTCACTCTGCTCAATTACAGCCCCTGTCTTCTCAGCGATCTTCTGGCAGGTCTTAACGAGTTCTTCGTTCTGCCAGTATTTCTTAGGAGCACAGGTTGTGAAGTGCATTCCCATCTTTGCGCAGGCAACCATAAGTGAATTACCTGTGTTGTATCTTGAATCACCCATATAAACAAGGTGTATTCCCTTGAGGTGTCCAAAATGCTCTCTAATTGTAAGAAGGTCAGCAAGCATCTGTGTAGGGTGGAACTCATTTGTAAGTCCGTTCCATACAGGCACCTTGGAGTACTTTGCAAGCTCCTCCACTATCTCCTGACCGAAGCCTCTATATTCTATTCCATCATACATACTGGCGAGAACTCTGGCTGTATCAGCTATGCTCTCTTTTTTACCGATCTGTGATCCTGACGGATCAAGGTAGGTTGTACCCATTCCGAGGTCGTGCGCAGCTACTTCAAAAGCACATCTTGTTCTGGTACTAGTCTTCTCAAATATAAGTGCTACATTTTTGCCGCGGAGATCGCCATGAAGAATGCCCTTCTTCTTTTTGTCCTTCAGCTCAGCTGCAAGATCAAGAAGGTACTCAATCTCTTCAGGTTCAAAATCCAAAAGCTTTAAAAAGTCTCTTCCCTTTAAGTCAATTGCCATCGTTTTCTCCTCCTGTATATAGATTAAGCCTGACCACAGTTTCCCGCCATGGTCAGGCTTTATTGTATCAATTTATTCAGTTTTAAGCAATCTTACCAGAATACGTGCGCTCCGATGATCTGTCCATCATGTCCGCCTGCTCTTCTGAAGTGTGTTGCGGTACCTACGTTAGTTTCTCCAGAAAGAGCTGCCTGAGCTGCCTGTACACAGCTATCAGGAACGTTACCAGCATATACTCTGTCTACTGTTCCGTTAAGTGCCGGAGTGAACTGACCAGACGCATAAATTACGCCTGCGATGGTGTTTGCATAAGCTCCACTCTTAACTCGGTTCATAACAACCGCACCAACAGCAACCTTACCTTCGTATGACTGGTTACCTGCCTCGCAGTAAATAAGAGCTGCGAGAAGTCTTACTTCATCAGCACCGGCTGCTACTGCTCCGGTGTTCTGCATTAGTTTTGCTTTCTTAGCTGCCTCTTCAGCCTTGCGCTTAGCTTCTTCAGCTTCACGTGCTTCGATGGCTGCCATTGTTTCGCCTTCATCAATTCTGAAGTCTGTTTCAACATATTCAGCCTGAACGTATCCGGTCTGATCGTTGTAATCAACAGCAATCCATCCGTTGCCAAGATCCTCGATCATGTCTACAAAACCATGATTGGTAATGATACCAAGTACGTCAGCATTCTCATCTGCTTCTGTACGAATGTTAAGTGCATCCTCTTTACTGGATACAAGCTGCACACCAACTTCCTGTGCGAGCTCCTTAGCTTCGTCATCAAACAAAAGGTAATCGTCCTTGGCCCAGCCAACTACTTCGCCGGATTCAATCTTTGTCCAGCCATCCTTCTGCTCGATTATCTTTCCTCCACAATCCTTGTAGAGTACACCAACCTTTTCAGCATCGTCCTCAGGTGAAACTCTGATGTTCATAACCTGTGAGACATTTGCCATAACGAGTTTGGAATCGTTTTCTTCTTCAGCATCCTCTTCTTCATCTTCGTCAGTGTCTTCCATCTGATCATTGATAGCTGATGCTGCGTCCTGAGCCTTAGCGACCTCCTCATCGGAAATCTGGGCTACTTCTGTTGGATTAAGTATTCCCCCTACCCCAACGTCACTTGTATTTAATACACTTGATGTTCTTGCCTGTACATTTATGCTTCCGGAAGTTGCGAATAATAGGATCGCCAGTGCGAATGCCAAAACTCCGTGCATTAACGTGCCTGCCTTCTTCATAATTTTTGCTTCCTTTTTAAGTTTGTTACATATTTGTTACCGCAAAACTTTTATCATTGTAACAAACCGAAGCAATGTTGTCAAATTTAGGCTATAGAATTGGCCTGTATTTAGAGCTCTTTACTCCTGTCAATGGCCGCCGTTACTGCATCCATGACTATACCTCTAAAGCCTGATTCTTCCATAACTCTGACAGCCTCAATTGTGGTTCCGGCAGGTGAGCAAACCATGTCCTTAAGCTCTCCGGGATGCTTTCCTGTTTCAAGTACCATCTTGGCACTTCCAAGGACTGCCTGAGCTGCAAACTCATAAGCCTGCTTTCTCTGCATTCCAGCAAGAACCGCAGCATCTGCCATAGCTTCAATAAACAGGAAAACATACGCAGGTGAAGATCCACTTACACCTGTTACAATATCCATCATATTTTCAGGAACAACATTTGCTGTTCCGCAGCTTCTAAGGATATCGAGGGCAATGTTCAAATCCGTATCACTGCAAAGGCTGTTAGGGCAAACTGCTGCACATCCCTCGCCAACAAGCGCAGGAGTATTGGGCATTACTCTTACAATCTTTACGTCCTTTTCAAATTCCTTTGCAATCCACTCAAGGCTCTTACCAGCAGCGATACTGATAACAAGCTTGTCATCATTTACTTCATCCATTATGTCAGCAATTGCGACCTTCAAAAACTGAGGCTTTACGGCAAGAAGAATGATATCTGCCTCTCTTGCAACGTCTGCGTTGGAATCCTTAACCTGCATGTGGAATTTCTTTTCTGCCTTTTCTCTGGCTACATCACTTGGATCAAATCCTATGATGTCCTGGGGGTCATAGATGCCCTTGGAAATTATTCCACCAATAAGTGCCTTTGCCATGTTACCAAGTCCGATAAATCCTATTGTCATATCTTGCCTCCTGTACTTAATCTCATGCCTTCAGTTTTCTCTGAAAGTACGTATTGTTAGTTTCTTCTCTGTCTTGCTGCTTCAAAAGTAAGTATTGCTGCAGATGTTGCTGCATTCATTGATTCAACCTTTCCAAGCATGGGAATCAAAACATACTCAGAAGCTGCATCCGCTGCCTCTTTGGTAAGTCCATTGCCTTCATTACCAATGAGAAATGCGCTGGGCTTCTTGTAATCTATTTCATCATAGTTCTTTTTGCCCTTAAGATGAGCTGCATAGCAGTTAATTCCATGCTCATTATGGAGCTTTCTGGTGAATTCAGGAATTGAATCCACATACAAAAATGGCACTCTGAAAATAGCGCCCATAGTTGATCTTACAACCTTGGGATTATAAACATCTGCCATGTCACTACTCATAATGATTCCGGTTACACCGGCGCCTTCTCCTGTTCTGAACATATTTCCAAGGTTCCCCGGATCCTGAATATTTTCAAGAATCAAAAGAAGTGCGTTTCCAGACAGCATGTCTTCAAGTGTCCATCTGTTTTGTCTGACTATTGCCAGAACTCCTTGCGGTGTCTGGGTATCAGCCATTTTCTTCATGACATCATCTGTAACTTCTTCCAGAGTTGCTCCGTCAGACTTTGATATCTCATCTATGAGTTTCCTGTCATCACCTGATACATTTTCCATGAAATGTTTGGTTACATAAACTTCTCTTAGAAGGTCAAATGGAACCTCTCTGAGCATACGGATTCCTTCTACAATGAAGACTCCGTCCTCTTTTCTTGCCTTTGCCTTTTTGGCATATTCAGCTATCTTTTTAACTCTTGCATTACCTGTACTGGAAATCATTCACTATCCTCGTTCTCCTGCTTATCACCTGAAAAAACAGGAATATCTCATTATTTAAATTAAGCTCTCTTCGCCGAAGCAAAGAGAGCTCATGTATCTGATATTTTTCAAATTACAGGATCTTACTGATCTCGTACTGATACTCATCGATAGACTTCTTCATTGCAAGAGCCTCATCGATATCGTAGTCAACAAACTGACCATTTCTGTAAGCAACAACTCTGTTTGTCTTACCAGCTGTAAGAATATCAGCTGCGTAGCAACCCATCATTGATGCATATACACGATCCTTACAGGTCGGGCTACCACCACGCTGCATGTAACCAAGGATTGAAGCTCTGGTCTCAAGACCTGTAGCTGCCTCGATACGACGAGCCATTGATGCTGAATGTCCGATACCCTCTGCATTAAGGATAATGTGATGTGTCTTACCCTTCTTACGGTTATCGATGATGTTATCGATAATTCTCTGCTCGTTGAAGTCATACTTCTCAGGAAGAAGGATGTCATCAGCGCCGTTAGCGATTGCGCACCAAAGTGCGATAAATCCAGCATGACGACCCATAACCTCTACGATACTTACACGCTCATGAGAAGATGATGTATCTCTGATCTTATCAATAGCTTCCATAGCAGTGTTGATAGCTGTATCGAAACCGATTGTATAGTCTGTGCAAGCAATATCAAGGTCGATTGTTCCAGGAATACCAATAGTGTTGATACCCTGTGCTGAAAGCTTCTGAGCTCCTCTGTATGAACCGTCACCACCGATAACGATCATTCCATCGATGCCGTGCTTTCTGCAGATCTCTGCGCCCTTCTTCTGACCAGCCTCTGTTGTGAACTCCATACATCTGGCTGTACCAAGAATAGTACCACCTCTCTGTATGATATCTGCCACACTTCTGCGGTCCATATCAACTATCTCTTCATTAAGAAGTCCCTGATAGCCCTTCTTAATTCCCTTAACCTTAAGTCCATTTGCAAGCGCCTTGCGTACTACTGCACGAATAGCTGCGTTCATTCCGGGAGCATCTCCACCACTAGTGAGTACTCCGATTGTTTTGATTTCTTTAGCCATAATCGGTACTACCTCTTTAAAAATTCAAAGTCTTCTTTACGTTTTCTATATTATCGCAATTTTTTTTACACTGCAATACGTTAAACTACCTTTACATTGTCTTTTCCAAACTCATCACAAAGCTCTCTGAGTGTATCATCATCCGCGTGGATGTTAAATGCAGGGGGCAGTTTTTTAACCTGTCTGGTTTCTTTGATGTATACAGAGATAGCATCTGAGGCTTTTCCTTCCTTTTTAAGCTGTCTCAATTTGCCTTCAAGTAAAGGGCCTGTCTTCTCATAATCTGCCATGCTGCCAAACTGAATCCATACTGTTCTTGGCACTTCATCGAATTTGGTTATTTTGCTGGCGATCAGCTTGCCATCCTTATCCTCTTCTGCGGAAACTCTGCCCTGAATGAATACCTTCTCATCCTGATTGAGTCTTCCGGCATTAGCTTCATAGGTCTTAGGAAAAACAATAACTTCAACGCTTCCAAGGAGATCCTCGATAGTCAAAAATGCCATAAGCTGGTCGTTTTTGGTGTATTTTGTGGTTTTATCTGAGATAATTCCACCTATTGTCACAGTTTCATTGTCCTTAAGGGCGATGCTTCCAGTCTCCTCATCTATATAGAAGTCTGTCGTTTTAGCTGTAACATGCTTTTTCCACATTCCCTCGAATTCTTCAAGAGGATGTCCTGAAACATAGATTCCAAGTACTTCCTTCTCAAACTCAAGGATCATATCCTTACTATATTCACCAACATCAGGAAGCTTAATGTCGAACTGTTCTCTCACTTCCTGAGGAGCCAGGTCGAAAAGGGAAATCTGCCCGGCAAAGCTGTTCTTATTCTGGCTGTGAAGCTGATCCATTATCTGAGCATAAGCGCACATAAACTGCTTTCTTGTTCCATCAAGCTTATCAAGCGCACCTGCCTTAATGAAGTTTTCTACAGCTCTCTTACTAACATCTCCGTAGGACTCCATTCTCTTAAGGAAATCCTCGAGGCTTCTGAATTTTCCGCGCTCTTCTCTCTCCCTAACGATGGACTCAATAACCGGTCTTCCGATTCCCTTGATGGAAGTAAGCGCATAGCGGATAGCTTTTCCGCGAAGTCTCGGCTCCTTCTTCTCATCATCATCCTCGAATCTTGCAACAGAGAATCCGGAAAATCCCTCGTTTATATCAGGCGGAAGGATATCAATTCCCATATTTCTGCAAGACATAATATAATAGGAAACCTTAGCCTGGTTATCTATTACAGATGTCATAAGTGCAGCCATAAATTCCACCGGATAGTAGTACTTAAGCCAGGCTGTCTGCATGGCAACCACTGCATAGCAGGCTGCATGGGACTTATTGAATGCGTACTTTGCAAAGTCCATCATGGAATCGTATATCTGATTTGCAACTTCTGCATCAATTCCCTTGGAAACACAGCCGGGAACTCCCTCGCCATCATTACCATTAACGAAGTTCTCCCTCTCAACCTCCATGACATGCTGTTTCTTTTTACTCATGGCACGTCTTACAAGGTCAGCTCGTCCAAGTGTATAGCCGCCGAGCTTCTGAACTATCTGCATAACCTGCTCCTGATATACGATACATCCGTAGGTAGGAGAAAGTATTGGCTCAAGAAGTGGAGTTGAATATGCAATATTTTTGGCGTCCTGTTTTCCCGCAATATACTTAGGAATGAAATCCATCGGGCCAGGACGATACAGTGATATACCAGCTATGATGTCCTCGAAATTCTGCGGCTTAAGCTCCTTCATAAAGGAAGTCATTCCGGCACTTTCAAGCTGGAACACGCCCTCGCAGTGTCCACTTCCAATAGCAGCAAAAACCTGGGGATCATCATAATCAAGGTTATCAATATCTATATAGTTAGGATCGCCCTTTTTCGCACCATTACTCTCGTTGGCAAATCTGGCTGCATCCTTGATAACGGTAAGGGTTCTAAGTCCCAAAAAGTCCATCTTAAGTAGTCCCAGTTCCTCAATGGTTGTCATTGTGAACTGAGTTGTCATATTTCCTTCTGCTGATCTGGAAAGAGGAACCAGGTCCTCAGCAGGAGCAGAACAGATAACAACACCGGCCGCGTGTATTGAAGTATGTCTTGGAAGACCTTCAAGCTTTTTACACATATCCAGCAGATGGTGAACCTGGGGATCAGTGTCGTAAAGTCCCTTCAACTCCGGGTTCATGGCAAGTGCCTTATCCAATGTCATTCCAAGCTCTGCCGGAATCATCTTCGCAAGGTTATCTCCAACACTGTAGGGAAGATCAAGAACCCTCGCCACATCCCTGATTACACCCTTCGCCTGAAGTGTACCGAAGGTAATAATCTGGATAACCTTATCCGGTCCATATTTCTCTGTTACATAATCTATAACTTCCTGTCTGCGTTCGTACTCGAAATCCACGTCTATATCAGGCATGGATACACGTTCCGGATTAAGGAAACGCTCAAAGAGTAGATCATACTTAACAGGATCAATATTTGTTATGTGCATACAGTAGGAAACAACGGAACCTGCTGCCGATCCACGTCCCGGTCCAACCGCAATATCATTCTCTCTACAGAAGTTGATGTAATCCCAAACTATAAGGAAGTAATCAACATATCCCATCTTCTGAATGACGGAAAGCTCATAATCAAGCTGTTTCTTTACTGTTCCGTCATCATCAGGATATCTCTCTTTAAGGCCATCATCACAAAGCTTGTTCAGATATGTCCAGGAATCATATCCCTCTGGCACGTCGTAATGAGGGAGCTTTGTAACGCCAAACTCAATCTCCACGTTACATCTGTCAGCAATTTTCTGTGTGTTATCCACTGCCTCCTGTGCATAAGGGAAAAGAGAGCGCATCTCCTCTTCACTTTTCACATAGTACTGACCGCCCTCATAGCGCATACGGTCCTCATCACTGACCTTTTTTCCAGTCTGGATACAGAGCAAAAGATCATGTGACTCCGCATCATCAGCATATGTGTAATGACAGTCATTGGTGACAACCATGGGAATATCCAGTTCCTTAGAAAGCCCCATCAAAGCAGCATTTACATTTCGCTGCTCCATAATTCCATGGTCCTGAAGCTCTAAGAAGAAATTGCCATGTCCAAAAATCTCATCATATCTAAGCGCTGCTTCCCTGGCCTCAGCAAGGTCTCCTCTTGAAATAGCCTTCGGAATCTCACCTGCAAGACATGCTGAAAGGCAGATTATTCCCTCTGAAAACTCCTTGAGAATTTCAAGGTCAACTCGGGGCTTATAGTAATAACCCTCTGTAAAGCCGCGGCTTACAATATGTGAAAGGTTCTCGTAGCCCTTGTTGTTCTCTGCAAGAAGAACCAGATGGTAATAGCGGTTCTCATTGACTCCCGCCTCCTTGTCAAATCTGGAACCCGGTGCCACATAGACCTCGCATCCGATAATCGGTTTAATTCCTGCATTCCTGGCGGCTTTATAAAAATCTATAACTCCGTACATTACGCCATGATCAGTAATGGCGCCAGCAGTCATCCCCAATTCCTTTATTCTGTTTACATAATCCTCCACTTTATTGGAGCCGTCCAACAGAGAATATCCTGTGTGGACGTGTAAATGTGCAAACGACATATATTACTCCTTATGCTTCCCCAACCTGCATTTTATAATACTTCGCGTATATTCCATCCTTGGCCAGGAGTTCTTTATGGTTACCCTTCTCCTGTATTCCATCGGAATCAAGAACAATTATCTCATCAGCATTCCTTATAGTAGAAAGCCTGTGAGCTATTGTAATAGTAGTTCTTCCATCTGAAAGCTTATCCAGGCTCTGCTGAATATATCTCTCTGACTCATTATCAAGAGCACTTGTCGCCTCATCCAAAATAAGTATGGGCGGATTCTTAAGAAATACTCTTGCTATGGAAATCCTCTGTTTCTGACCTCCGGATAATCTCGCTCCTCTCTCTCCTACGAGAGTATCATATCCATTAGGAAGAGATGATATGAAATCATGAAGGTCTGCCTTCTTCGCAGCATCGATTATTTCATCAAGGCTCGCACCCTGTTTGCCATAGGCGATGTTCTCTCTGACAGTTCCATTAAAAAGATACACGTCCTGCTGTACAATACCAATGACACCTCGAAGCGATTTCTGAGTGAGCTTTCTGACATCCTTTCCATCAACCTTCACAGCGCCCTTTGTAACATCATAGAATCTTGGAAGAAGTGAGCAAAGTGTCGATTTTCCGCCACCTGATGGACCAACGATCGCGATTCTTTTCCCGGCGTCCACATGAAGATCTATGTGACTAAGCACCCTCTCTTCATCCTCATCATAGGAAAAGGATACATCCTCGTAATCCACATCTCCCTTACAATCAGTAAGTACTTCTGCATCAGGTGCATCCTGGATTTCAGGAACAACATCCATTACATCTCTGAATCTCTGGAAGCCTGCTGCTCCCTTCTGAAGCTGCTCTGTGAACTCGATAAGGATATGAACCGGCGCTATGAAAACATTGATATATAGCGCATATACCGCCAGATCCTCTACAGACAGTGTTCCCTTTGCAATGAATATTCCACCAAAGAAAATAACTGCAATATACATCAGGCCGTCGAAGAAATTGTTTCCTGAAAAGAACAGGGCCATTGTCTTATAATTTGCTTTCTTTGACTCAAGAAAAGCCTCATTACTTCTGTCGAACTTCTCTTTTTCGATATCCTCACCTGTGAAGGACTTTACTACGCGGATTCCTCCAAGAGTATCCTGAAGCGAAGAATTTATGCCTGCTATCTTCTTTCTATTATCAAAGAAGGTTTTCCTCATGATTCCATTTTGTCTGAAGGAAAAGACTGCCATACAGCACACAATGACTGCCAAAATCAAGGTCATTGGCACATTCATTGTCATCAGAATTATAAAGGAACCGATGAGTTTAACTACTGAAATGAATATGTTCTCCGGGCCATGGTGCGCAAGCTCTGAAATATCGAACAAATCTGAAACAAGCTTACTCATCATCTCACCAGTGTTGTTCTTATCATAGTAGGAAAAAGAAAACTGCTCGAATTTCTCGAAGAGGTCACTTCTCATTCCTGACTCCATCCTTGCACCCATCATGTGTCCCTGATAGGTTACATAATGCTTACAAAGGAATCTGACTGTGTACATTAATAATAGAAGTATTGCGAGCTTTATTACTCCGGAGATGATTTTGTCCGGTGTCTCTAAGAAAAGTGTTCCCCTGAGAACCCTTAATAACTGCGGAAAAACCAGGTCGATAACTGAGAGAATCGACGCTGCTACAAGATCAAGTAAAAACACTCCAATATAGGGTTTGTAATAAGGTATAAATTTTTTAAGTAAATCCATGTTGTCTCCTAAATCTTCATTTCATACTATCTAACACCTTCATATTTTACATGAAAAAAAGAACCGTCGCATTAGTTTTGCGACGGTTCTGATACATATATTTTTAAAAATTATGCATTAAGGATCTTCTTAAGCTCATCAGCCTTGTCTGTCTTCTCCCAAGGAAGATCAAGGTCGTTACGGCCGAAGTGACCATAAGCTGCTGTCTGCTTGTAGATAGGACGACGAAGGTCGAGCATCTTGATGATTCCAGCAGGACGAAGGTCGAATAACTCACGAACTGCCTTTACAAGAGCCTCGTTTGAAACCTTACCTGTGCCGAATGTATCAACAAGTACAGATGTAGGCTGTGCAACACCGATAGCGTATGAAAGCTGAACCTCGCACTTATCAGCAAGACCAGCTGCAACGATGTTCTTTGCAACGTAACGAGCTGCGTAAGCACCTGAACGGTCAACCTTTGTGCAGTCCTTACCAGAGAAAGCACCGCCGCCGTGACGAGCTGCTCCACCGTATGTGTCAACGATGATCTTACGTCCTGTAAGACCAGCATCACCCTGAGGTCCACCGATTACGAAACGACCTGTAGGATTGATGTAGATCTTTGTATTGTCATCAACCATAGCTGCATCAACAACAGGATCGATAACGTACTTTCTGATATCTGCGTGGATCTGCTCCTGAGTAACCTTCTCATCATGCTGAGTAGAAACAACGATAGCCTCAAGTCTAACAGGCTTGCCATTCTCATCATACTCAACAGAAACCTGGCTCTTACCATCTGCTCTGAGGTACTCAAGAGTTCCGTTCTTACGAACCTCTGTAAGCTTCTTTGTAAGCTTGTGTGCAAGAGAGATTGCATAAGGCATAAGCTCTTCTGTCTCGTTTGTTGCGTAACCAAACATCATACCCTGGTCACCAGCACCGATTGCCTCGATCTCCTCGTCTGTCATCTTGTTCTCTCTAGCCTCGATAGCCTTATCAACACCCATAGCGATGTCAGCTGACTGCTGATCAAGAGCAACCATAACTGCACATGTGTTACCATCAAAGCCCTTAGCTGAGTTGTCATAACCGATCTCTACAACTGTTTCTCTTGCGATCTTTGCATAATCAACAACAGCCTTTGTTGTGATTTCACCTGTAATAAGTACGAAACCTGTGCAAGCTGTTGTCTCACAAGCAACACGGCTCATGGGATCCTGTGCAAGACAAGCATCAAGGATAGCATCAGAGATGTTATCACAAATTTTGTCGGGATGTCCCTCAGTAACTGACTCAGAAGTGAAAATAAACTTTTCGCTCATTTATAAATCCTTTCTGCGCATTCTGCGCTCTGAAAAATGTAGAAGATATTTCTACACATAATTAAATCCGCTTAGCTGCGAAGCCAAGCGGACCTGATAACAGATAATCAAATCCTCTTATTGCTCGCACGTCCAGGTAAAACTACCTGTGACAAATTACTCACTACGCTCAGGTTGGCACCTTCCGTCATACGGGGTTGCCGTGGCTTCACAGATCCTATGTATCTCCACCACTCTGAATAAGAGAAATCTACAATATGGAATTTTCATATCTCGATAAAGAATACTATATCTATTTTATTCTGGCAATAGTCAAAATAAAGAATTTTTATCAACTGTGAAAAATATATTCACATTGCTCTGTATTTTTTCGCAGTTTTACTTCTTTATCTTCATTGTAAGACCAATTCTCTGCTTCTTGATATCAACTTCAAGAACCTGAACATCTACAATATCACCAACACTTACAGCATCAAGAGGATGCTTGATGAAGCGATCTGTGATCTGTGAGATATGTACAAGGCCGTCCTGGTGAACTCCTATATCTACAAACGCACCAAAGTCAACGATATTTCTGACTGTTCCCTTAAGTACCATTCCAGGCTTTAAGTCCTTCATATCCATGACATCGCTTCTAAGGATAGGAGCGGGCATGCTCTCTCTGGGATCTCTTGAAGGCTTCTCAAGCTCAGAGAGGATATCTGTAAGAGTGATCTCACCAACTCCAAGCTCATCAGCGAGCTTTTTCTTATCTCCAACTCTCTTCTGAAGGCTTCCTGCTGTTACAGGTGCCTTTGCTGAATCTGCTGCCTTATTTGAAGTCTTTGCTGTATCAACCTCAGAAGCATCTGCTGTGAAGCTTCCGCCAAGAGCTGCTGCCAGGGCTGCACCCATAGCTGTATTTGTATTCTTGATTACAATCTTCTTTTCTTTTTTCTGGTTCTTGTTGCGATTCTTGTCGCCAGCCTGCTCAGCCTTCTTTGCAGATGCCTGAACCTGTGCTGCCTTTTTCTGTGCTTCTCTTACATCATCCATGGTTATGCCAAGCTTATCCATGAGCTTCTCAGCAGCCTCGTATGATTCAGGATGCACACTTGTGTCATCGAGAGCGTTCTTTCCATCATGGATTCTAAGGAAACCAGCGCACTGCTCGAATGCCTTAGGTCCGAGCTTCGGAACCTTAAGGAGCTGGCTTCTGCTCTCAAACTTACCATTTGCTTCGCGGTACTCAACGATATTCTTTGCGATAACCTTGCTGATACCTGAAATATATGTAAGAAGAGGAGCTGATGCAGTGTTAAGGTCAACGCCAACCTTGTTTACGCAGTCCTCAACTACTCCTGAGAGTGCATCTCCGAGCTTCTTCTGGTTCATATCGTGCTGATACTGGCCAACTCCGATGCTCTGAGGATCAATCTTAACAAGCTCTGCAAGCGGATCCTGAAGTCTTCTTGCGATTGAAGCTGCACTTCTTTGTCCTACGTCAAACTGAGGGAACTCCTCTGTTGCCAGCTTACTTGCTGAATAAACTGAAGCTCCAGCCTCATTTACGATTACATACTGTACAGGGCGATCAAGCTCTTTTATAAGCTCAACGATTACCTGCTCAGATTCTCTTGAAGCAGTACCGTTACCAACTGAAATAAGGTCTATGTTGTACTTCTTAATAAGCTTTTTAAGCTCAATCTTTGCTTCCTCAACCTTGTTCTGAGGAGCTGTGGGATAAATAACCTTTGTATCAAGGACTTTTCCTGTGGGATCAACAATAGCAAGCTTACACCCCGTACGGAAAGCGGGATCCCATCCAAGTACTGTTTTTCCAGCAATTGGAGGCTGCATAAGAAGCTGCTCCAGGTTCTTTCCAAATACGCCAATAGCGCTGTCTTCAGCCTTCTCTGTGAGTTCGTTTCTGATATCTCTCTCAATTGCAGGAGCTATGAGACGATCATAGGCATCCTTGCAAATGTCCTCGATAACTGGTGTTGTAATGGGATTTTCCTTAACCACATTCTTTTTAACAAGGTATCTGAGAATCTGCTCAACGGGAGCTGTGATCTTAACTGTAAGGAACTTCTCAGCTTCACCTCTGTTAAGAGCCAGAACTCTGTGTCCAAGAATCTTGTTTACAGGCTCCTCGAAGCTATAGTACATCTCGTAGACGCTCTCTGCCTTTTCATCCTTTGCAGTAGATGCTACTGTTCCGTTGTTCCAGGTCTCTTCTCTTATATATGTACGGAAATCAGCGTTATCTGAAATCTCTTCTGCAAGAATATCCATGGCACCCTGGATTGCTTCCTGGGCTGTCTTAACTTCTTTTTCTTCATTTATAAATACAGCGGCTTCCTCTTCAAGAGACTTTGTTGTCTCCTGAGCACGGATGATATCTGCAAGTCCATCAAGGCCCTTCTCTTTAGCGACAGATGCTCTTGTTTTTCTCTTGGGACGGTAAGGTCTGTAAAGGTCCTCAACTGCTACCATTGTCTCAGCAGCTATGATCTTTGCCTTGAGCTCGTCTGTGAGCTTGCCCTGTTCCTCAATGCTGGAAAGAACCTGCTCTTTCTTTTCCTCAAGTCCTCTTAAATATGTAAGTCTCTCGCCAAGTGTACGGAGCTGTTCATCATTTAATGATCCAGTCACCTCTTTACGATATCTGGAAATAAAAGGAATGGTATTGCCTTCGTCGATAAGCTTGACTGCAGCTTCTACCTGCCATTTTTGTACGTTTAATTCCTCTGTGATTTTCTGTGAAATATCCATTTAAAAATCTCCTAAAAACATATGTTGGAACTTATTTTACTATACCAAAAGCGCCTTTTTCAACGTTTGCCTGCCCACTTTATCCTGTAGTATGTAAGCTCAATGATGCAGCAGGAAACCCAGCCCACAGGGTAACCAAATCCCACAAGGAGTGGCGTGTTAGCCACAAATCTTGTCACTATAAAAAGATAAATCTGCCTGATCACCACAAAGCTTATGATCATGATGACCATGGGACCTCTTGAGTCGCCTCTTCCGCGAAGTCCACCAGCTAAAGTGTGGTTTATGCAGTTTGCGATCAGGAAAAATACGTTGGCGTGTATAAACAGTGCGCCGTAATCGATAACTGACTGATCCTGGGAGAAAAGCCTGATGGCAGGAGCTGCGAACACATATAAAAATGCAGCTATTATAGCAGTAACAATTGTTGCCATGGTCACTGTTATCCTTGTTCCCTTGTTTGCTCTGTCGGTTTTACCTGCTCCGATATTCTGGCTTACGAAGGTTGTAGCAGCCATAGCCATACTGGACATTGGAAGCATTATAAATGTATCAAGCTTGTTGTAGCTGCTCCATCCCGCCATTGCGCTGGATCCGAAATGATTGACATAGGACTGGACGAAAACATTGGAGAATGCAGTTATGACTGACTGAATTCCTGTGGGAAGTCCAACCATGAAAATCTGCCTCAGGATTCCAGTATCTAGTCCCATGTCTTTCCAGACGAACTGGTAAACATCCTCGGATTTTGTAAGCAGAATCAGTATCAGGATTGCTGATACCATCTGGGAGAAAATTGTCGCGTAGGCTACACCGGCGATTCCCAGCTTAAACGCAAGGACAAACAAAAGGTCCAGTATGATGTTCATAATACTTGTGAAAATAAGGAACATCAGAGGTCTCGTGGTATCTCCAACAGCTCTTAGGATTCCACTACCCATGTTGTATATAAGAAGTCCTGCAAAGCCTGTAAAATACACCGTGAGATAGATTGTGGCATCATCAAAAACATCATCAGGAGTAGCCATAAACCTCAGCATTGGCTTTACTCCAAGGATTCCCACAATCGTGAAAATAACACAAAAAATAAAGGTGGTTGTCATTGTAGTTTCAATCGCCTTATGTAGTCTGTCATTTTCCTTTGCTCCGAAAAATCTGGAAATAACAACGCCTGCGCCAACGGAGAATCCGTTAAAGAAGAAAACAAGCATGTTTACGATCATTGTCGTTGATCCGACTGCTGCCAGCGCCTCTTTCCCAACAAAATTACCAACAACTATTGAATCAACAGTGTTGTACAGCATTTGAAAGACATTACCGAACATCAATGGCAGAGAAAACATGATAATCTGCTTAATGATGGACCCCTGGGTCATGTCCTTCGTTCTAGTTTTTACCTTTTCCATTTCTAATACCTTCTCTCTATACAATATAGGATAGCACAAAAATTAAATTTTACAAAAATTAGCAGCAGTTTATAGTTTCTTTACTTGCTAGCACAGCGCAAGGTGCATATAATCTAAAGTGGCTTAACATATACATAAAATGGAGAATTACTATGAGCGACAATTTTGATAACAATGATGATTTCCGAGAGGTGAAGGATCCTTCTGAAAACACTCCGGAAAATACTTCAGATAATACAGAAAACAAGGACAGCGAGTACGAGGATGTCTGCTTCATGTGCCGACGCCCTGAGAGCAAGGCTGGCAAGATGTTCCATCTTCCAAACGGTATCTGCGTATGCGACGATTGCATGCACAAGACAATGGATACAGTCAGCCAGTTTGACTACCAGAATCTGCTCAATAACCCGACCTTGATGAATGAACTTAATAAAAACAGCGGAATGCCAAACATCACCTTTATGGATTTTTCCGACTTCCAGAACTCTGGCGGAATTCCCAATTCCCAGAGAATTAAAAAGAAAAAGGAAGAGCCTAAGGTAAAGCCCGAATTCAATATCGAGAACATCCCTGCTCCTCACAAAATCAAGGCAAAGCTTGATGACTATGTAATCGGTCAGGAGATGGCAAAGAAGATCATTTCCGTTGCTGTTTACAACCACTACAAGCGTGTTTCCACAGGCACAATGGATGACATCGAAATTGAGAAGTCAAACATTCTCATGATTGGACCTACAGGTAGTGGAAAGACCTATCTTGTAAAGACACTTGCCCGCCTTCTTGATGTACCGCTTGCAATCGCTGATGCAACATCCCTTACTGAGGCAGGCTACATCGGTGATGATATCGAAAGCGTAGTTAGTAAGCTTCTTGCTGCTGCCGGAAATGATATTGAGAAAGCTCAGCAGGGAATTATCTTTATCGATGAGATAGATAAGATTGCAAAGAAAAAGAACACCACTTCAAGAGATGTAAGTGGCGAATCTGTTCAGCAGGGAATGCTCAAGCTCCTTGAAGGTGCTGACGTTGAGGTTCCTGTTGGTGCAAGCAGCAAAAATGCTATGGTTCCCATGGCAACTGTTAACACCAGAAACATTTTGTTTATCTGTGGTGGTGCTTTCCCAGATCTCGATGAAATCATCAAGCAGCGCCTGAATAAGCAGACATCAATCGGTTTCGATGCTGACCTTAAGGATAAATGGGACAAGGATCCCGACCTTATTACCAAGGTTACAGTTGATGACCTTAAGAAATTTGGTATGATTCCTGAATTCCTCGGACGACTTCCCATCATCTGCACACTTAAAGGTCTGTCAAAGGAAATGCTCATTCAGATTTTAAAAGAGCCCAAGAATGCCATCCTAAAGCAGTACAAGAAGCTCCTTGCTCTTGATGAAGTAGACCTTGAATTTGATGATGATGCTCTTATGGCCATCGCTGAAAAGGCTATGGAAAAAGACACTGGTGCAAGAGCGCTGCGTGCGATTATAGAAGAATTCATGCTGGATATCATGTATGAGATTCCGAAGGATGAAAATATAGGACGCGTCACAATTACAGGCGATTACATTCGCGGTAAGGGCGGTCCCAGAATTGAAGTAAGAAGTAATGAAGTTCAGAAGGCTCTTCCTATAAAGGAAGCAACAAACATTTAAAGAAATCCCCTCATCATGAAAATGATGAGGGGATATTATTATGCAGTGATAACTGTTCCGCCCTTGCCCTTAAGCGCTGCTGTAACTTCTGAAAGAGAAGTAATAAGCACGCTTCCTGAAGGATTCTCTTTGAGGAACTCAATAGCTGCCTCGATCTTAGGAAGCATATTGGTTGCACCAAACTGACCATCTCTGATGTACTGCTCAGCTATGCTTACATTCATGCGATCAATGGGCTCCTGACTGTCTTTCCCAAAGTCCTTATAAACACAGGGAACAGATGTGAGGATAATGAGCTTATCTACCTTGAGCTCAGATGCAAGTTTTCCAGCGATAGCATCCTTCTCGATAACAGCAGATGCTCCTTTTAATACGTGGCCCTGCTCGATAACAGGAATTCCGCCGCCTCCGCAAGCGATAACGATCTGACCTGCATCGGAGAGAACTCTGATTGTGTCGATTTCTACTATATCAATCGGCTTGGGAGCAGCTACGATTCTAAGATAACCTTTTCCGGGAACTTCCTGAACAAAGTTACCCTTCTTTATCTCATTGTCCGCATCCTCTTTGGACATATATCTTCCGATTACTTTTGTCGGAGAATAGAATGCTTCATCATAAGGATCAACGGTAACCTGAGTGAGGATTGTGCTTACAGGTGTTGATATTCCGCGGCTTGTAAGCTCGCTCTTTAAAGAGTTCTGAAGGTCATATCCAACATAGCCCTGGCTCATTGCACTACATACGCTCATAGGTGCCGGAGTATAGTCGATGTAAATTCTTCTAAGCTCTGTCATAGCCTTGTGGATCATGCTGACCTGAGGTCCGTTACTGTGAGTAATATTGAGCTGATAGCCTGCCTGAGCAAGGTCTGCAAGAGCTTTAGCAGTAACCTTAACAGCTTCCATCTGCTCATTTGTTGTATATCCAAGTGCCTCATGTCCCAGAGACACAACTACCTTCTTATTCTCCATTACCATTCCTCCTCGGATTTATGCAAATTATTATATACGAGATTATACCATAGAGATTAGGTGTTGACATCTAATAATATTAGAGATAGACTATATTCATAATTTTCCTAGTATAAAAGTAGGAAATATGAAAGTGTAAATAATTATTGGGAGGAACAAATATTATGGCAAATATTAAAACATCAGCAACAGAGCTTATTGGACACACTCCTCTTCTTGAGGTAAAAAATTATCAGGCTAAGGAAGGCGTTAACGGCGCAAGAATCCTTGCTAAACTTGAGTACTTCAATCCCGCTGGAAGCGTTAAGGACAGAGTTGCACTTGCTATGATCGAGGACGCTGAGAAGTCAGGAAAGCTTGCAAAGGGCGGCACAATCATCGAGCCCACATCCGGAAATACAGGTATCGGCCTCGCTTCAGTAGCAGCTGCAAGAGGCTATCAGGTAATCCTTACACTTCCTGATACAATGAGCGTTGAGCGTAGAACACTTCTTAAGGCTTATGGCGCAAAGCTTGTTCTTACAGAAGGCGCTAAGGGCATGAAGGGTGCAATTGCAAAGGCTGAGGAAATCCAGAAGGAAACCCCTGGTTCAATCATCCTTGGACAGTTCGACAACCTTGCTAACCCTGCAGTTCACAGAGCAACAACTGGTCCTGAGATTTGGGAAGACACTGATGGAAAGGTAGATATTTTCGTAGCTGGTGTTGGTACCGGCGGTACAGTAACTGGTGTTGGTGAATTCTTAAAGTCAAAGAACCCTGATGTAAAGATCGTTGCAGTTGAGCCTAAGGATTCTGCAGTTCTTTCAGGAAATGCTCCCGGACCTCACAAGCTTCAGGGTATCGGTGCTGGATTCATTCCTTCAGTACTTAACACAGGTGTTTATGATGAAATCATTCCTGTTGCAAACGAAGATGCTTTCCGCGTAGGCGCAGAGCTCGGCAAGACAGAGGGTGTTCTTGTAGGTATCACATCCGGTGCTGCTCTCTTTGCTGCAACAGAGCTTGCAAAGCGTCCTGAGAATGCTGGTAAGACAATCGTAGCTCTTCTTCCAGATTCAGGAGACCGCTACCTTTCAACAGCATTCTTCCAGACAGAGGACTAATTTGTACCTTCCTGGAGTCACACAATAATCACTCCTTGTAACCTATATGAAAAAGGTCACTCCATTTAATTGTGGAGTGACCTCTTTTATCTAACCTTTTTCTTTAAAATTTCCAGCTTGTTTACTCTTCTATCGTAAGTAAGGATTCCGTTAACCTCTTCCTCAACATCACTAAGCTGAGTATAAACAGCTCCGGCAAGTCCCTTCTTTTTAAGCTTTCCAATACTCTGATCCATCAAAATTTTATATGCCTTGGCCAGATCCTGGATAGTCTCATATTTTTTGTAGCCATAGATTCTGTCAACAGAGCTGTGTCCATCAATGTGGCAGGCGAATCCGCCATACTCTGAAATAACAAAAGCTCTGCGCTTTTTATCCTTTATAACGTCAAGCGGTCTGAAGTAGTTGTGAACACTTCTGAAATCGCCGCCGTTTTCATCAAACCAACCACTAGCCTGATCGATAAGTCTGTTATCGTTGAACTGCCTTGCATTGATTGTGGCAGCGGATGCATTGAACTGTCCCCAGCCTTCGTTAAATAGAACCCACACGGCAATACTTGGGACATTGAAAAGAGTCTTGATGGTTTCCTCCATCTCCTCTGTCCACTCTTTTCTGCCCTCTGCTGAATGCCTTGAGAACATGCGATAGTTCATCGGTCCATCAGGCATGTGACCAAAGACATCCGGAAAAAGTGTAGGCAAATAGCTTACAACAGGCTTTGCATAGGATGAGCCTCCGCTTACCATGTCCTGCCAAACAACCATTCCAAGCCTGTCGCAGTGGTAATACCATCTGGCAGCTTCAATCTTGATATGCTTGCGGAGCATATTAAAGCCCATCTTTTTCATCTCAACAATATCGAATATCAGGGCCTCATCGCTTGGAGCTGTGTATAATCCATCCGGCCAATAACCCTGATCCAGAACTCCATTAAGGAAATAAGGCTCATTATTAAGGAAAAATACCGGATTCCCCTCTGCATCAATCTCTTTAGTGAAGGAACGCATTGCAAAATATGACTGAGCCACATCATCAACTGCTGAAATAACAAGTCCATAAAGGAATGGATCCTCAGGAGACCAAAGGTGTGGTTTTGGCAATGTAATCGTAGCCTTGTAAACATACTTGGATGTGCGTCTTGCCTCAACTTCAGGTGAATACTTATAGATGTCAAAAGGTGAGTGTACTCTGCCTTCTTCCTTGATGATCTCAGTCTTTCCTGCGGTCTCAGCTATAAGCTGCTGGTAATTTATGTCCATTACCTTGAGTGAAACATCGGTTTTTTCATTTGTGAAGACCATAATATCCACATGGTTAAGGTCTCTGTTAGGAATTATCTTATAGGCAGTGATGTGAACCTTGGGAACAATCTCAATCCATACTGTCTGCCAGATTCCACTCTGAGCAGTATAGTACATTCCGCCTCTTTTAAGGGTCTGCTTACCTCTGCTGTGATATGAGGAATCACTGTCATCCTCTACGCAGACATGAAGTGTTCCATATAGCCCAACGCCTTCACCATCAGTATCCTCAGCCTTCAAGGCATCTGTAATATCAATGGTAAATGGCAGATATCCGCCCTTGTGCGCACCAACAGGTACTTCATTCACAAAAACAACAGCCTTCTGATCTACGGCTCCAAAGTGAAGAAGCACTCTTGAATCAGGAGTCTCTGCGTTTATCTTTGGAAGCTCTCTCTTATACCAGAGGTATTCCTCAGGCTTTAACTGTCTCTCAACACCTGAAAGAATTGTCTCAGGAGAAAACGGAACAAGAATCTCTCCGTCCATCTCCTTGGGAAAAATGTCAGATTTTGTTATGGCATACTCCCATTTTCCATTCAGGTTAATGTAGCTGTTTCTCACAAACTGAGGTCTTGGATATTCCTGTAAGACATTCTCAGAATCAAGCTTATCTCCCCAAACGGTAGTAAGCCTGTTTAGAACATCATCTTCATGAGTTTTATCTATTGCTTTGATTGCATCAATTAAGTCCATTTTTTCTTCTTTCGTGCAGGATGAACCTGCTTTATTTTCTTAGCTGTTTCTATTTGCTGAAACTATGCAGTCCTGATAAAAGGCTGCACGTGAAGCCTCAATATATGAATCCACCCACAAAAGAGGGAGGAAAAGTGTAAGTGCTCCAAGAATAATGATCGGAATAAAGCTAAGGTACATCTTTACAAGACGCCACTTATTGCCCTTCATAATCCTTGCGCTTATTCCTAGAATCTCCCCAGCAGACTTATCCGGGAAATCCTGAAGAAGGTAAAAGCTCTGAGCATATATAAGCTTAACTATAATTGACAGGATAGTTCCAACTAATGTAAGCCCGATCATAGCCATGTATATAGATGAGCCTTCCTGACCTCTCAAGAAATTCCTCATAATTGAGATTGGCACTGTCTGAACAAATGAAGCCAGTGCGAAAGGAACCTGAATCATAAGTGCCTTGTCTGGGTGCATTTTAAATCCATGGAAAATATCAGATGTCCTTGCAGGCTGTGCATAAACCACATTCATATAAAGATATGCTACTCCGGAATAGAAAACTCCAAATAACACATCAACCAAAAGGACAGTAAAAAGATAGACAATATAAGTAATTATGTTGTCCGGACTAACCATTATTATTACTGCATCAGATACCAGAACCTGAATAAGTAAAAGGAGAATTGCTGCACCGATTGTGGTGCCATAGCGACCGATAAGGCGATCTCTTGCTGTCGCCTTTATCATTGATATAGTTGTAGATTGCCTCATATATTCCTTTCTTAAAGAGAGACAATCCGATAATTTCTCATACTCCCGCATCAAAATTTGCGCCTACCAAAGCTGCTGCGTCAGCACCCTTTTTATTTTTCTGGTAGGGATTGTCTTCGTTTTTATACATGATTTTTGTTGTGGTGAGACCGCCAGAAACATACGTCCTGCCACACTCAGGACATACTGCGGTTGTAATTTTCACTGAAGCCTGAAGGACTTTGCCATCTCCCTCAGCTGCCTTTTTATATGCGTTGGAAACATGCTCCTGCTCATGACCTCTGACCCTCGAAGGAGCTGCCTGAGGTGATATATGCTGAGCTGATTTAAAGGAAACCATCTCATTGGAGCCATCCTGGTATTTCCTGTTTTTACAGGTCTCACATTCAGCAGGTGATGACCTCATACCCGGCTTTTTCTCGACGTCCTGACCAGGATTTAGAACAACCTTACTCTCGCCCTCAGGTGAGCCGACCGTTCCAGCCGCATCAAATGCAGGCCTGCTCTGCCCCATCGCCGGTCCAAAGAATCCACCAATATTTCCATAACCTATAGGACTTATTCCACTCATAAGCACGTCCCCTTATTGGCTCAGGTTGTTGATATCTCCGAAATCCACTCCAAGGCTCTGTTTGATTTCATTAAGCATGTCATCAAAGCTCTCACCAGATATAGCCTGTGAATACTGATTTACCATAGCTCTTGCCTCCGGATCAGTATAGACTGTTACAAATGCCTGTATCATGAGGAAATATCCTCCTATGACACCGATGGATCCAAAAACAAATGCTCTTTTCGCCTGAGGTAAAAACTTTCCATCCTTGCCCCTGGATAAGAATGCAAGGACAAGGGCAATCCCTCCAACTATGATTGCAAAGTACACACTAAGCAGCAGTGCAACCGAAATCAGCGCCAGAATCGAGGCTGTAGTCGCAAGAGTTACTCGCGGATTAGCCATGTCGTGATTCTGATTGTATTCAAAACTTTCTGTCATTTATCAGTTAAGCAGTCTGACTGCATACCTCCTCCAAATTAATATAATAGTTCAAGTTAAGTGTACCGCAAAAGTACATCAATGTGTATTAATTTTTGGTGAAATAGAGACAATCCCGAAGCATATATGCCTCGGGATTGCATGATTTTAAAATTTTATTTCAATTTTTCTGTACTGATTAAATCAGTCCATCTCTTATCAGTTACCAAATCCAAAACCAAAGCTTCCGAAAGGACTCTGGAAGTTATATCCGTTATATCCATCCTCTCCTTCACCCTGACCTTCGTTGGGTGTGCCTTCGTAGGTTTCCTGACCAGCTCCGTTCTGATCTTCAGCCTGTGTCTGAGTTGCACTTCCAAGTGTTACCTGGAATTCCTGCTCAGCATAGCCATCTGCAGACTGTCTCATAACCTTAAGTGTTGCGGTAGTTCCTGCTGCATAATACTCAAGTCTGGTCTTTAAGTCATCCATTGAGGAAATCTCCTGGCCATCAAGGGCAACTATAATATCACCAACTCTAAGACCTGCTGCCTCAGCACCGCCTCCGGCTGTTATTGTTGCTACATATACACCCTCAGGAATTCCATACATCTCAGATACATCTGATGTTACGCTGACACCGGAAATACCAATATAGCCTCTGTCTGCTTCTGCTACCTTTGCTTTGGTCTGCTCTGTCATAAGCTGTTCAATGATGGGCTTTGCAACTGAAATCGGGATTGCATATCCCATACCCTCGATTGTGCTTCCGCCAATCTTATTTGAGTTGATACCAATAACCTCACCTTTGATGTTAAGAAGAGCTCCGCCTGAGTTACCGGGATTAATTGCTGCATCTGTCTGGATAAATGTATTTCCATCAGATTCATCAGAATCATCAAGGTCGATCATTCTATTTACTGCACTTACAACACCTGTTGTAACTGACTGTCCATAACCAAGAGCATTACCAATTGCTATTGCAGGCTCACCTACAACCAGTGAATCTGAATCACCGAGTGTTGCAATCGCTATAGAATTCTTTGTCTCAATACTTAAGTTTGAAAGCTGAACAGCTATAACTGCAAGGTCCATGTCTGAATTTGTTCCCTTTACTTCTGCAGCTGCAGTAGAATCATCAGCAAAGAGAACCTCAAGTGAATCTGCACCTTCAATAACGTGATAGTTAGTAGCAATTAGGAGCTCTGTATCATTTGTACCAACGATGATACCTGAGCCTGAAGCTGTGAGCTGCTCTGAATATTTCTGTCCAAAGTAAACTGCTGACTGTGTGTAGTTGTTATTTATAGAAACGATAGATGGCATAGCTGCCTTAACTACGTCTGTTACATCTGTAACTACAGCGGTAGTTGTTGTGGTCTCTGTCTTGCTGATTCCAGCAGAGCTGTCTGCAGTAGCATCACTCTGAGCTGCTGCCTGTTCCTCAGTAGAAGCTTCATTTGCAGCATCCTCTTTTGTCTCAACCTGGACATCCTCGCTAGGAGCCTGCTCTTCAACTGACTCACCAATGCTAGCCTGATCCTGCTTCTGAGTTAAGTCTGCAACCTTATCCTTAATCTTGGTCATGCTGTAATATCCAGCGCCAAGTCCTAAGACAAGGACAAGTGCTACAGCTATAACAGCTGCAACCTTCTTGCCTGTACCACTCTTCTTCGGAGGACGTGGAGGAATGGGTTGCTGATAATTTCCATACTGGTAATTACCATACTGATAGTTGCCGTAATTTCCAGAATTGTAATTTGCATTTCCTGAATAATTACCTGAACCAGTCGTTCCTGAATAATTGCCGGAGCCTGTTGTTCCATTTGCCGAGTACCCTGTTCCATAATTTGTTGCTCCGGGTGTATTGCCATATCCGGGATTACTTCCGTATGTTCCCGAAGTATTCTGCTGATTTAAATTCTGGTCATTGTTATCATTTTCATACATAAATCATTACCTCTTTTCCCAATGAACATATGTAATATGTTAAAATCCTTTTTGGATTCTACTTTTGATATGTTATCAGTATAGTTATGGTTTGTGACGAAATTGTGATAAAAGTATTATAAAAGTATTTCCTACATTATTTTTTTACAAGAGGTAAATATGTTCAGATTATGGATAAGACTTATTGATGACAACCATCTGATAAAGGATCTGGTGGTAGAAGATGACACAATGGACACCAGAACACACAAGGTGAAAAATGCAATTGAAAAGGGCTGCTATGAATTAGATTTAAGCCATCCCATTTGGTTAAAATCCACTGTTCGTGATTTTCAGCTTCACAACAAATGCAGATTTACACAAGATGCTTTTATAGAAGAGATTCCTTTCGACTACATGGAAATTCAGGTTATTGAAGAGGACGATTTCTATTATTGATTAAAAAAGCTCCTGTCTGTTTTCACAGCCAGGAGCTTCAATATTTTATTCAGAAAAATTATCAGGCATCATATCCGTTAGGATTGTTACTCTGCCATCTCCAGGAATCTTCGCACATCTCACGGATTCCAAACTGAGCCTTCCAGCCAAGTTCCTTTTCTGCCTTGTCAGCATTTGAATAGCATGTAGCAATATCTCCTGCTCTTCTGGGCTGAATCTCATAAGGAATCTTCACGCCGTTAGCTTCCTCGAAGTTCTTAACAATATCAAGAACGCTGTAGCCAACGCCTGTTCCAAGGTTATAGATTGAAAGACCACAGCCAGGCTCAAGCTTCTGAAGAGCCTTTACGTGACCAAGTGCAAGGTCTACAACGTGGATGTAATCTCTTACGCCTGTTCCGTCCGGTGTATCGTAGTCGTCACCGAATACGTTGAGCTTAGGAAGACGTCCTACAGCAACCTGTGTAATGTAAGGCATAAGGTTGTTAGGAATTCCGTTAGGATTCTCACCGATTGTTCCACTCTTGTGTGCTCCGATAGGATTGAAGTAACGAAGAAGTACTACGTTCCATTCCTTATCTGCATACTGGATATCTGTAAGAACCTGCTCAAGCATGGACTTAGTCCATCCGTAAGGGTTTGTGCACTGTCCCTTAGGGCATTCCTCTGTGATCGGAATAAATGCAGGATTTCCGTAAACAGTTGCTGATGAAGAGAAGATAATGTTCTTGCAGTTATGCTTTCTCATTACGTCAACAAGTGTGAGAGTTCCTGTAATATTGTTGTCGTAGTACTCCCAAGGCTTCTGTACGGATTCGCCAACAGCCTTAAGTCCTGCGAAGTGGATAACTGAATCAATCTTTTCTTTTGTAAAGATCTCTTCAAGTCCCTCTCTGTCGCGAATGTCAGCCTTGTAAAAAGGCACCTTCTTGCCTGTGATTGCTTCTACTCTGTCAAGGACCTTCTCACTAGCATTTGCAAGATTGTCCATAACGACTACATCGTAGCCTGCGTTCTGGAGCTCAACTACTGTATGACTTCCTATGTAACCTGCACCGCCTGTAACTAAAATCGCCATATTTTTCCTCCCGTAATAACCTCATCCGTCAGCTTCTCCCAAAAGGAGAAGTCTATTATAATTCGATTCCGTTCTTTTTGCAGAGCTCTCTAGCAGACTCTACTGAATCAATACCTGTCTTGTTCTTGATAGGAGCGAACTCCTTCTCTCTTACTACCTCATAAGGTAAGCAGCTGTCAAGCTCGTGGATCATATCAAGTACGAGCTGCTCAAACTTGCATCCGTTGGGCTTCTCAGGCTTGATGAGGTTTGCGTTCTCATCGATGTAAGGAATCTTCTTCTCAACAACGTGAAGAGGTAGCTCCTTCTTAGCTATTCTCTCAAGAGCAGGCTCGTTGAAGAGGTAGTTAAGGATAACGCCGTAGTTGTAAGCAGGATCGCCTGCCTCATCCTTAGCATCCATCATTTCCTGTGTAAGCTCATAGTACTCAACGATTGAAGGTCTGCCATCCTCAAGGCACATAACACCAACACCCTCGTTAGGAGCATTCTTCTTAACAACCTTTGCACCAACCTCAGCGCCGTTAGCAATTGTAGCGCCTACGAAGCAAGGATCGCAGATTCTCTGAAGAACGTTGTCTACTGCGAAAATGTTGATCCACTCGATACCCTCAGCGTGAAGAGTCTCATCAAGACCAGCCTTGAGCATTGAAGAGAACCAGCCAGCGTTTCCATTAGGAGATGTGGAAATTCTGCCCTTCTCCTCCATGTAAACCTTTCCTTCATAATCAGAAGCGGGAGCCATGTCCTGCTTGAAGAATGTGATCTTGTCTGCTTTATATCCGAAGAAATTCTTCTCTGTAAGGAACTTAACTGTCTTCTCATGGTTCTTCTCACTAGTCATGATGAAAAGATGAATCCATGAATCTGTAGCCTTAACTACATCAAGAAGGTTCTCGATAATTCTCTGGAAAATATAAACTTCCTTAGTAAGACCGATGTTGTACATACCCTTAGGATCATCTGATCCAAGTCTTGTACCCATACCACCAGCAAGAAGACAAGCAGCAACTTTACCCTGCTTAATAGCCTCTGTACCGATCTTTGTGAACTCGTCCTTCTTAGCCTCGATCTCTGAAAGCTGCATAGCTGCAAGGGGCTCGAAGGCACCACGCTCTGATCCCTTACCAAGGTTCTTGGCGTTCTTTAAAACGTCGAAATCTGTCTCATCGATCTGTGCAAGGAGTGCTTCCTGCTCAGCTGCTGAGAGCTCGTCGTAATATTTGAGGACATGCATCTGTCCATATTTCTCAAGTTTATCTTTTGCTTCCTGTAAAGTCATGTTTTTAATTTCCTTTCAAAAAGAAGTTTTATACATTTCGAACTCTATTATAGTCTCAAAAACCGCATTTTTCCAACTAAAAACTATCTATCTTTTCTTTTCAATACATGCGTTATCTATACGCAGATATGGAAACTAAAACTAGTTAATCCAGTTTCTGCTTTTCCCATCCATGAACGCAAGGATATTTTTACAAACTTCATCCACGCAGCGACTTCTTGCTTCAACGCTTGCCCATGCCATGTGAGGAGTGATGAAAAGCTTCTTGCTGTCCTGGATCTTAAGAAGCGGATTATCTTTTGCCATGGGCTCAACTGACAAAACATCAAGACCAGCGCCTGCTATCTCATCATTTAAAAGAGCCTCAGTCAGATCCTGTTCATTTACAACAGGTCCTCTTGCTACATTTATAAGGTAAGCTGTCTTCTTCATTTTCTTTAAAGCATCAGCATCTATAAGATTTCTTGTTTTATCTGAAAGAGGACAGTGAAGAGATATAACATCACTTCTCTCTAGAAGCTCATCATATGTGACCATCTCATACTCAGAGTCCATATCGTTATGCGCAGTTCTTCCAGAAGCTGAGTAGAATATCACCTTCGCGCCAAAGGCTGTCGCTATCTGCGCAACCTTTCTTCCGATATTGCCCATGCCGATTATGCCCCAGGTCATTCCATCGATTTCATGGAAGGGAACATCAACCTTGCTAAAATAAGTCTGAGCAGCGTATTCACCGCTTTTTACAAATTCATCATATCCCTTTAAATCTTCCATCAGGTAAAAGAGAAGAGCAAAGGTATGCTGAGCAACAGACATAGTTGAATAGCCAGCCACATTTGCAACCTTGATGCCGCGCTTTGAACATTCAGCGATATCCACGTTGTCAAAGCCTGTTGCAAACTCGCAGATAAGCTTTAAATCCGGCGCGTTGTCCAACAGCTCTTTTGTTATTTTGGATTTATTGATGCAAAGAATTTCTTCTCCGTTTCCAAGGCGCTCCTTTGCGTTTTCCGGAGTTATCTTGTCCTTATAAAAAGCTACATCCCCCAGTTTTGCCAGTCCGTCGTAGGAAATATCATTTCCCACACTATCTATTTCTGCTACAGCTATTTTCATAATGCTCCTCCACTTGTTGCATAGAATCATTTGCTTGCTCTTAAATTGCGCAACGTCATTTTACCACTAACAGTAAAAATAAAACACCTTCCGTAAGATTATTTCTCACAGAAGGCTTTCCTTTTCTGATTTTACTATGCTAAGTGCTTCTTCATCAGCCACAATACTCACATTATTATGAAGCTGTAAAACCGATGCCGGAACAGCCGGTGTTATCGGCCCATACAAGGCTTCATACAGTGCTTTTGCCTTATTTTCTCCTGATGCAACAAGAAGAATGCTCTTTGCCTGCATTATATTTTTTATCCCCATGGAATAAGCGTACTTTGGAACATCCTCTATTGATTCAAAGAACCTTGCATTTGCCTGTATTGTATTATCCGCAAGCTTTACGCAGTGAGTTGATTTATCAAATGAGATTCCAGGCTCATTGAATCCAATGTGTCCGTTACAGCCAATCCCCAATAGCTGAAGGTCTATCCCACCGCTTTGATTAATTATGTCATCATACCTTGCACACTCTTTTTCTATGTCTTCCTCGAGTCCGTTTGGAATATTTGTGTTTGCCAGATCGATATTAATGTGGTCAAAAAGGTTTGTCCGCATGAAATGATAGTAGCTCTGCTCGTTCTCAGGGCCAATTCCCTTGTACTCATCAAGATTAATTGTCTTTATCTCTTTGAAATCAAGGTCGCCCTTTTCGTACCACTCTATAAGCTGCTTATATGTACCAATTGGCGTGGAACCGGTTGCCAGTCCAAGGACAGCATCCGGCTTCATAATGATCTGCGCCGAGATTATATTTGCAGCTTTTCTGCTTAGATCGTTATAATCCTTTGCTTCATAGATTCTCACGCCATTACCCCCCGGTTAACATGACTAATACCTGGCTACTTCAGCTTTCATCTCATCGATTTTTTCTTCCATGTCACTTATAATTAACTTTGCTAAGATCTGTTTCATCCTCAAGTGCTGTGTTTGCCCCGAATCTTATGCTGTCTCCAAAGTCGTAAGTATCGTTGTGAGTTACTCTCACATGTACATCTTTTCCTAGTCTTGATACTATTATATTACAGTATTTTTCTCTGTTTAAGGCAAAATCGATTGATATATAAAGCCGCAGGCATCCACCTTTTGGTAAACGCCTGCGGCTTATTATTTTTATTTACATTCTCCCAAGTAGCATATCTGCTACCTGGTTAATCATTTCAACTAATTAAGCGAAAGGGTTCTCTGTAGGATAAGGAAGTGATGCAGGCTGGTTGTAGCCGATTACTTCTGCTCCAACATACTTGAATACCTCGAAGAGTGCCTTTCCGAAGTGACCGAATGCAACTGCTCCGTGATGAGGGAAGTTGTGCTGGATAAGAATGTGTCTGTAGAACCTTCCCATCTCAGGAATAGCGAATACACCGATACCACCGAATGATCTTGTAGGTACGTTGAGAACCTCACCCTGTGCTACATAAGCCTTGAGGTGGTTATCAGATGTGCTCTGTAATCTGTAGAATGTGATATCACCAGGCACTATGTCACCTTCAAGAGTTCCCTGTGTAACTTCTTCAGGAAGGTTTCTAGCCATGATTCTCTGGAACTTCATCTCGCAGCTAGCAAGCTTGCTTGTGCATGTATTTCCGCAGTGGAAGCCCATGAATGTATCTGTGTGCTTGTAGTCGAACTTGCCCTTGATGGACTCTTCGTACATATCAGCAGGTACAGAGTTGTTGATATCAAGAAGTGTAACAGCGTCGTCAGAGATGCATGTTCCGATGAACTCTGAAATAGCACCATAGATATCTACTTCGCAAGATACCGGAATTCCACGGCCTGTAAGACGGCTGTTTACATAGCAGGGAACGAAACCAAACTGTGTCTGGAATGCAGGCCAGCACTTACCAGCGATACAAACATACTTCTTACCGCCTCTGTGCTCCTCAATCCAGTCAAGAAGTGTAAGCTCATACTGAGCAAGCTTTGAAAGGATTTCAGGCTTCTTGTTGCCTGCGCCAAGGTCATTCTCCATATCCTTAACAACGTCAGCGATTCTGGGATCACCAGCGTGCTTGTTGAAGCTCTCGAAAAGGTCAAGCTCTGAGTTCTCTTCAATTTCAGCACCCATGTTGTAGATCTGCTGAATAGGAGCGTTACAAGCAAGGAAGTTCATCGGACGAGGACCGAAGCTGATAACCTTGAGCTCTGAAAGACCATAAAGTGCTCTTGCAATCGGAACGAACTCGTTGATCATCTTAGCGCACTCATCTGCTGTTCCAACAGGATACTCAGGAATATATGCCTTTACATTACGAAGGTGAAGGTTGTAGCTTGCGTTAAGCATACCGCAGTAAGCATCTCCTCTACCATCGATAAGGTCACCCTGTGACTCCTCTGCTGCTGCGCAGAACATTACAGGACCACCAAACTTCTCTGCAAGAAGTGTCTCTGAAATTTCAGGACCGAAGTTACCAAGATATACGCAAAGAGCGTTACATCCAGCCTTCTTTACATCCTCAAGAGCCTCAAGTGTCTGAGTCTCGCTCTCGATAATACATACGGGACACTCATAAATGTCATCCTTGTTGAAAAGCTTTGTGTAGCTCTCTACAAGTGCCTTTCTACGATTGATTGCAAGTGATGCCGGGAAACAGTCACGGCTGACTGCAACGATACCAATTTTTGCCTGGGGAATGTTATTCATCCTTTAATCCTCCTACCCATTTTTAAATAAATTGTTTATTACTTTTGCAGTTTTTATAAACTGCTAAAATGAACGTTTTTTAAAATGTGTGTACGTTCACACATCATAAATCATAAATATCACAGCGCTTATTGTCAACACGACATATTTCACATATTTGCGGTGCAAAATATAGTAAAGATGAATTATAAATTTTGTTCTATGTGGATGCTCAGCTCCGTGTAATTAACCTTCTTTGGAACTGTGCCATACGCCAGATAGTTAAACAATATCTCAAGTGATAATTTTCCCTGTTTTTCAGGCTCCTGACATATGGTGGCGCTTATCATTCCTTTGTGGAACATTTCGTACTGCACAGCTACAAGGTCGTTTGTGATCATCCTTATTTTGTGCTCCGTGTCCTCAGCAGCGATAAGTCTGCATATGTCGTAGTCTCTGGGATTAATGACGTACACAACGTTTGTCTCCGGATACTTTATGAACATCTCTCTGACTGCTCTTCTGTTTTCCTCACGGTCGAGAGAAATTGTCCATTTTCCCAAAAGCTCCATATCCGGGTATCTGGAGCTCATCTCATTGGAAAAACCTCGGATACGCTCAGTTGCGCTCTCCTTGATGCTGTCATACTCGGTGAAAAAGCACACTTTAGCAGCTTCGCCGCCAGCCATGGCTGAAAGTCCTGCTGCCAGTCTGCCAGATGCAATATAGTCACATCCAACATATGACAGGTGATCCACGCCATCCAGTCTACTGTTGTAAAAAACAAGAGGCATATCACGCTTTTTCTGCTCTTCTATGATCAGATCATTAATTGGCGAAACCGTACCTGTTATGCAGGCTCCATCGTATTCGCCAATTGTCTTTTTTAACTCCTTAAGGAGCTTTGCTTCATCAGCTGTACTTTCGGGATACTCGATAATATCCGTGGTAGCGGCGTATGCCTCGAGAGACTTAGCCTTCTTTTCCGCGCTTTCCCTTACGGGAATGAAAAATGGGCTGTACTTGGTCCCAGGGATCATGAAAAGAAACTTCAGCTTCTTTTTCCTGACCGCAAGGCCCTGAGCCACGCGGTTGGGCTCATAGTGAAGCTCTTCACATGCCTTTTCCACGCGCTCCTTTGTCTCTGCCTTTACATAGCCGCGGTTGTGCAGTACACGGTCCACAGTACCGATTGAGACACCCGCAAGCTTTGCAATCTCATTTATAGTTGCCATCGTTTTCTTCCATCAGATGAGGTCTGCAATATCGATATTCTCGCCTGTAATTCCTTCGTAAGCGCCATCAGCAATCTCAGATGCATCCTTGTGTGCAAGAAGCCACTTGTTTGTAGCAAAAAGTGTTCTGTCATCAAGGTTCTTGCCAGCTGTCTGTGTTGTGCCTACGTTTGTTCCCTTAGGAAGTGCGATAAGTACCTTGAAGCCCTTAGAAGCATCTGCATGGCAAGGTGCATAGTGAAGAGTTGAAGCATAAACCTCAACAAGTACACCCTTTGGGCACTTGAATGCTACAACCTTTGAAGAATCAAGCTTTCCGTCCTCGATGTCGCTAAGCTTAGCAAGCAGAAGAACGAAGTCCTCTGTACCAAGGTTGAACTCGCTGTCTCTGTGGTACTCCATGCAGTTCATCTTTGTGTTATGTCCGTTGCAGTAACCGAACTGGAAAGGCATACCACCAAAGAGGCTTGTGCCAAGGTCCTTTGTGTCAGCTGTAGCCATCAGCTTCTCATCCTCAGCCACATAAACTACATCATCCGGACAGGGTGTGTCATTCTCAAGTGTCTTGAGAATCTCTGACACGCCATAACCCTCAACTACTCTTCCATACTCTTTAAATTCTTTGTCTGTTACGCTTTTGATTACCATTTTCCTACCCCGCTTTTTAGTTGTGCCGGCATACATCAGGCTTCCCGCCCCATGTATACTGCATTTTTTAATTGTAGACAAAAAATTGTCCTTCTCCGTTAACGTACACACATTTTATAACATGTGAAGGGGTATCCTCAATAGCTTTTTGCTTATTTATATGGCGAAATTACATGGGGTAAACTTGTGAAGATTGCACAAAAAGAGTGGACCAAGTCCACTCTTTTCTAAATATAAATATCTCTATGACTTATGCAGGCATTACTACAAGATAATCTTCATTTCTGGCAGCGAGCTTTGCTACGCTTTCACGAACTCTCCAGTCCTCATCTCTTGCAAGTCTCTTTAAGATATCAAGAGGTGTGTTGGCATTCTTTACAACTGCCTTTCTTACATATGCATCTCTATCCTTGGAGAGGCTGTAAAGAGCTTCTGTAGGTGCATTAGCATTTACGGCAGCCTTAGAGCGAACACTCTGCTTCTGATCATGAGTAAGAGCTAAAAGTGTGCCTTTGGATGTGTTGCTGTTGGAAGCAATCATCTCTCTTACGCGGATTGACTTATCTGTTGAAAGGCTTATCAAAGTCTCAACAGGTGTATTCTCGTTTCCGGCTACTGCTTCACGTACAGCAGATTCCTTATCTGCTGAAAGTTCTCTAAGGATGCTTGTTGTTACATTTTCATTGGCAGCAACTGCTGTTCTTACATCCTCGTTGCTATCATTGCTAAGTGCTCTGAGGATTTCCTTTGTTACCTTTTTGTTCTGAGCAACTGCGATTCTTACGATTACTTCCTTATCATTAGCAAGCTTTTCCATGAATGTTGTTGCACACTCATTGGCTGCAACTCCGCTTCTTACAACTCCAGACATGTCTGCTGCAAGTATTTCAAGAAGCTCTACAGGTGTTGAAGCATTTTCTGCAACCTTGAATCTAACTGTCTCGCACTCATCGTATGAAAGCTTTTCAAGAATGCTTACAGGTGTGTTTTTATTTCCTGCAACGCCCCATCTGATCATGCTGTTCTCATTGTCAGAGAGCTTCTCAAGTATCTCAACTGGAGTGTTTTCGTGGGATGCAATTTCTAAGACCATCCTTGTGTCATTCTTCTTTGCTGTGAAGATTTCCTTAATCTGTGCTGCTGTAGTGTTCTTGTTTATAATTACATCCATCATTTCTAACTTCTCCTATACATACGCCAGTTTCCGTCTGGCTTTTCAATACTCATCATTTTTCCATCTGATCGCGACCGTATTTATTAACGGCACATTTTTAGAAAAACTTTATAGGGAAATTAGAAAAAATTTTATTTTTGTTTCAAAAGTTTGTTGGAATGCTTGTAACCAGCGGCTGAAGCGATATCCAAAATTGTGTTGTACTTGTCCATGTTCCTGAGATACAGTTTGTAACTTCTGGTACCATCAAGTGTCAGCCTTAAAAGGTCATCATTAATCTTTTCTATATTAAGAAGCCATTTTTCATCATGGCAATCAAATTCGAAAGTTACGTTGTCCTCTGCATCTGGATTTCCAGTAGTATATTTTCCCCTTGTACTATAGATAATTGCATATAGGGCCTGTAGATTTTCTGAATCCACTCTTACTGTTCCGTCATGGCCTTCTGCTGAGCATATATTTGATTCGTTACACAGCACAAACATATCTACCTTAAATTCCCGAAGTGTACTTGAATGCTTCAAAGCCACAACTATTACAGCAACCACCATTATGATAGCTATCGCCACAAGTGCTCCTGGAATCCAGGTAAATCTGATTTTCTTTTTCATATCGTTCTCCTCTGTTTATGCGTAATTATTCTAGTTTAATTGAGTTATTGATAGTTTTCCATTCGGAACCTCGTTATGAGAAAGTGCAAACACGCCTTGCTTTACACCTACCCATCGACCAGCTTCAGCTCTTATTTCTGCTATTTTTTCATATTCTAAGTCATCATGACTTAGAAAATAGCTTACTGTTTCATTCGGGGCAAATGGTATTTCTGTTTCTGTTCGGGTTCCGACTCTTTTTACCTCATACTTAATAAAGACAGTCTGCGGAACATTGCATGATACTTTAGTAATTGTTTCATTATAAAGTATTGAGCCATCCTTGAAAATCTGTTTTCCACTAACAGTTTTTGCCACTATGCTGGCTTCTTTTTTCTCAAAAACCACAGCCAAATAAGAAATTCCAAGGTTTATCACTCCGGCATAGTCTCCGCAAGCCAGATTGGATAGGTCTAGTTTGTAAATATACTCAAATTCAGGAGCTTCCCATTTTTTTAAGAGCAAACTAGGTTGCTGTGGAATATAGTTTCTATTTTCATCATAATTACAAAAAAGATTTATAACATCATCAGCTTCTTCATATGAAACCCAATTGTCTTTATGATTAGCATTCCACTGCCAGCCTTGAAGATAAAGATTTATTATGCCTGGGTTACTTTGTCTTTTCTCATTATAAGAAGGCTTTACAATTGGCTTATTATAGGTTCTTACAGGCTCACCGCAGCACTCACCTTCAATTTTCTTTCCTATAATTGGCCAATCTTCCTCAAATGACATCGGCTGAAGATGAACAATCCTGCCAGCTGCGTAAACATCCTGAAAATGCAAAAACCAGTTATCTCCATGCGGAGTATCTATCCATGCTCCCTGATGAGGCCCATTTATATCTGATGAGCCTTGCTTCAAAACGATGCGTTTTTCATATGGGCCATATATATTGCGTGAACGTAGCACCAACTGATATCCGGGCTTAACTCCTCCTGCAGGGGCAAAAATATAATAGTAGCCATTTCTTTTATAGAGCTTGGGCCCTTCTGTTGTTCTGTCTCCGGTTTGATTTCCATCATACACTTTCACTGGTTCACCTTTTACGGACATTGCATCAGGAACTAGCTCCGTCATATAAAGAACGTTATTATAGCCTATTCTGCTCTTTGCAACTCCTGATACCAGGTAAACTCTACCGTCATCATCCCAGAATGGACATGGATCAATCCAACCTGAACCTGGTCTTATATTGACAGGTTCACTCCATTCGCCATATGGATCAGAAGCAGTTGTCATGTATATTCCCTCATCAGGCATAGGGAAACAAACATAGAAGATACCTTCATGAAATCTTATGGAAGGCGCCCATACACCTTCTCCATGTCTGGGAATTTCAAAAGAAGAAACATCCTCTGGTACATTTTTTATGCAGTAATTTATCAGCTTCCAATTAACAAGATCTTTTGAATGAAGAAGCGGAAGCCCTGGTGTATTTGTAAAGCTTGATGCTACAAGATAATAATCGTCCCCAACTCTAATTGCATCCGGATCCGAGTAATCGCAGTAGAGAACCGGGTTAGTGTAGGTTCCATCCCCATTATCAGATATATATACTCCATTTCTAATTCGTAAAGCTTCGCAAGTCATAAGAATATCCTCCCTTTGGAATTATATCATCAAAACCATTCTCCGGAGCCATTCAAAAAATAAAAAGCGCTACAGCAAGCCGTATAGGCAAACCGTAGCGCCTTTATAACTAAACAAATTCCCTTATTTCTGGGCTGTTCCGATGCGGACAAGAGCACGATATAGCTTTGCTTCGGCACGGACTCTGGCTTCTTTGGTGAGCTGAGAATCCTTAAGGCGTTCTTCAGCCTTAGCTTTAGCTGCCTTGGCACGTTCTACATCGATCTCAGTGTCCCACTCCCAGGTGGTTGGAAGTACGCGAACAACACCATCCATAACGGAAAGCATTCCGCCTATGCAGGCAGCTCTGCTCTCTTTGCCGTCAGCCATGGTGATGTGGGCTGTTCCCATACCGATTCCGGTACAGTAATTGGTGTGTCTTGCAAGAATCTCTACATCGCCGTCAACGGTACGAAGCAGGATCTTCTCGACTTCACCCTCATATTCCATTCCATCCAGGGATACAACCTGTAAATGATAGGTAGCCATATACACCTCGTTTCAATGCTAAAGCATTATCCGTTCTTCTTAGCCTTCTCGAATACTTCATCAATTGTTCCAACAAGAAGGAATGCTGACTCAGGAAGATCATCGCACTCGCCGTCAAGGATCATCTTGAAGCCACGGATTGTCTCCTTAAGAGGAACGTACTTTCCGGGAAGACCTGTGAACTGCTCTGCTACAGAGAAGCTCTGTGACAGGAAGTTCTGAACCTTACGTGCTCTGTAAACTGTCAGCTTATCATCATCTGACAATTCATCCATACCCATGATTGCAATGATATCCTGCAATTCACGATATCTCTGAAGAACCTGCTGAACGCCCTTTGCTACTTCGTAGTGCTCCTTGCCGACGATGTCGGGTGAAAGGATACGGCTTGTAGAATCCAAAGGATCAACAGCGGGATAAATACCCTTTGATGCAATATCACGAGACAAAACGGTGGTAGCATCAAGGTGTGTAAATGTTGTAGCAGGAGCGGGGTCTGTAAGGTCATCCGCAGGAACGTATACAGCCTGAACGGATGTGATTGAACCCTTCTTTGTAGAAGTGATTCTCTCCTGAAGAGCACCCATTTCTGTTGCCAGTGTAGGCTGATAACCAACGGCTGAAGGCATACGGCCAAGCAGCGCTGAAACCTCAGAACCAGCCTGTGTGAAACGGAAGATATTATCAATGAACAGAAGCACGTCCTGATTCTTAACATCACGGAAATACTCAGCCATTGTAAGTCCTGAAAGAGCAACTCTCATACGTGCTCCCGGGGGCTCGTTCATCTGTCCGTAAACGAGTGCTGTCTTACTGATAACTCCACTTTCTTTCATTTCTCCGTAAAGGTCATTACCTTCACGAGTACGCTCTCCAACACCGGTGAAAACTGAAAGTCCACCATGTGCCTTAGCAACGTTATTGATCAGCTCCATGATAAGTACGGTTTTACCAACTCCCGCACCACCGAACAGACCAATCTTACCACCCTTAGCGTAAGGGCAGATAAGGTCAACGACCTTAATACCTGTTTCAAAAATCTCAGTTGCAGGAACCTGATCTTCAAATGCCGGAGCAGGACGATGGATGGGCCATCTCTCCTTAGCATCAGGTGCCGGCTGGTTATCAACCGGTTCTCCGAGCAGATTGAAAATTCTTCCCAGACACTCTTCACCAACAGGTACAGTGATGGGGCTTGCTGTATCAACTGCCTCTATTCCTCTGACAAGTCCGTCAGTAGAACTCATGGCAATACAACGAACTACGTCGTCACCTATCTGCTGTGCAACCTCTGCAACAAGAGTAGCATCGCCATTCTTGATTTCGATGGCACTATGCAGATCAGGCAGTTCCCCTTCACCAAAACGAATGTCAAGGACAGGTCCTGTTACCTGTATTACCTTTCCAACATGTTTTTCACTCATTGTGAGTACTCCTTCTCTTTACGGTTCTTCTGCACCAGCAACGATCTCAGTGATCTCCTGCGTGATGCTTGCCTGTCTGGCTCTGTTATAGTACAGACTCAGCGTCTCTATCATTTCTTCTGCGTTGTCGGTAGCTGCTTCCATCGCAGTTCTTCTAGCAGCCAGCTCACTGGCTACAGAAATATTGATACTCGAATAAAGCACTCCCGCAAGATACTCCGGAACAACCGTATTAAATACAGTCTCACTGTCCGGTTCGTACAGAATCAGCGACTTACCCTTTTTCTTTTCCTCTTCATCAACCGCAAGATCAGACAGCGGCAGGATAGGAGAAGCCTTCGGTACCTGTGACATCATGGAAACGAAATCAGTGTAGCAAAGGAAAATATGTCCAAATCGCTCTTCTTTATAAGCCTCACATAAAAGATTTGCTACTGAGAAGCAATCGGAAATTGTAACCTTAGCTACCTCAGAGAACTCCTCTGTGAAAATCGGAACATTTCTGTGCTTGAAGTATTCCACCGATTTCTTACCAATGGGAAGAACCTCTATGTCACGTCCCTTTGTCTCGCTTTCCATGAACTTGAACAGGTTGGAGTTATATCCACCGGCAAGTCCTCTGTCACCAGCGATCACAACGTATAACCACTTATCATTCTTTCCAACCCTGGTATAAGGTGACTGGAAATCATGGTTCTCGTCGGCTATATCTCTAAGTGTTGCAAGCAGGGTTCCAAGATAAGGCTTTGAATTATCAGCCTTTTCCTTGGCTTTCCTTAACTTACTTGCTGCCACCAGCTGCATGGCCTTGGTGATCTGCATGGTGCTCTGTACGCTTTTTATCCGGAGCTTCACAGCTTTCATATTTGCAGCCATGTATTATTCCTCCGTTTTTATTTGCGACTGATAAAGGTATCTGTGTATGCCTTAAGAACGCCCTTCATCTTTTCCTCTGTATCTGCATCGAGATTACCAGTGCTGCGGATTGTATCCATAACAGCGCTGCCATCAGGATTAGTATCAAGGAAATCAAAAAGACCAGCTTCATATTCAGCAATATCAGTAGGAGCAACCTCTGTCAGCAGGTTGTTAACAACCGCATACAGAATAGCAACCTGTTTCTCAACAGGAACCGGTGAACTACGATCCTGCTTAAGAACCTCAACGATTCTTTCACCCTGTGCCAGACGGCTCTTGGTATCTTCGTCAAGGTCGGATCCGAACTGAGCAAAGCTCTGCAGCTCACGATACTGTGAATAGATCAGCTTAAGTGTTCCGGCAACCTTCTTCATAGCCTTGATCTGCGCATTACCACCAACTCGGGATACTGAAATACCGGGGTTAACAGCCGGCATGATTCCGGAGTGGAAAAGCTCTGTCTCAAGGAATATCTGACCATCTGTGATGGAGATAACGTTTGTCGGAATATATGCAGAAACGTCACCAGCCTGTGTCTCGATGATAGGAAGAGCAGTAAGTGAACCGCCACCATTTTCATCTGAAAGCTTAGCTGCGCGCTCCAAAAGTCTTGAGTGCAGATAGAATACGTCACCAGGATATGCTTCACGTCCCGGAGGTCTTCTGATAAGAAGTGAGAGTGCACGATAAGCAACAGCGTGCTTTGAAAGGTCATCATAGATAACCAGTACGTGCTTACCCTTATTCATGAAGTACTCACCCATAGTACATCCTGTGTAAGGAGCGATATACTGCAGAGGGCTGGGCTCTGATGCTGTAGCTGCTACAACAATAGAATACTCCATAGCGCCTGCTGCCTGAAGCTCTGCCACAAGTGATGTAACGGTTGATCTCTTCTGTCCGATAGCTACATAGATACAGATAACATCCTTACCCTTCTGGTTGATGATTGTATCGATAGCAATCGTGGTCTTACCTGTCTGACGGTCACCGATAATAAGCTCACGCTGTCCACGTCCAATCGGGATCATGGAGTCGATAGCCTTGATACCGGTCTGAAGAGGCTCTTTAACGGGCTGTCTTTCAATGATACCCGGAGCCTTGATCTCAACAGGTCTATACTCGTTTGATTCAATGGGGCCTGCGCCATCAATCGGCTGTCCAATAGCGTTAACAACGCGGCCAATCATTCCTTCGCCTACCGGTACGGAAACTACGCGTCCGGTACGCTTAACGGTCTGTCCTTCGCTGATTCCTACATCTTCGCCGAACAAAACCGCAGATACTACTGTTTCTTCGAGGTTCTGAGCCATTCCGAATGTGCCGTTCTCGAACTCAAGCAGCTCTCCTGACATACAGTTCAGAAGTCCGCTTACCCTGGATATACCGTCACCAACGGTAAGGACTGTTCCGGTCTCATTCTGAATGATCGCATTTTGATAATTTTTGATCTGGCTTCGAATCACCTCGGATATTTTTTCTGGTTTTAATTCCATGCTAAAAGCCTCCGTGGGTTTATTTCCTTAGGATAGAACTGTCTCGTCAACCCTTCTGCGAAGTTCATCAAGACGCCCCTGAACGGTTCCGTCATAGAGCATTCCTTCAACTTCGACGCGGATTCCACCGAGTACAGTTTCATCGGTTTTCTGTGTCAGGAGAATCTTCTTTCCGCTGAGCTTTTCAAGCTTAGCCTTAAGAGCCTCGATCTGCGTATCATTAAGAGTAACTGCACTTGTCACCATCGCTTCCGCAATGCCATGATCCTTGTAATAACTCTCTTTGAATCTGCGTGTACAAGCTGAAAACTGTCTGAGTAATCCTCTCTCAATGAGGATCTTGATGAAGTTTAAAAGATAAGGCTGTAACTGCCCATCAAAAGCTTCATCAACCAGTTTCAGTCTCTCTTTCTTCGGAATTGACGGTTCCGATAAAAGAGTAATGTAATCGGGGTTCTCTTTGAAAATCTCTTTAACCGATTCCATCTGACTTAAGATGTCATCCGTAAGGTTTTCCGAAAGCGCCAGATCATACAGACTCTGTCCGTATAAATCTCCAGCTTTGGTCATGACGCCTCCCCTACATTGTTAATGAATTCATCAATAAGTTTCTTGTGATCGTTCTCGTTGATTTCCTTCTCCACCACTTTTCCTGCAATATCCATTGCAAGTCCGCCGATGGTGTCCTTAGCCTCATTGATGGCTTTCTTTTTCTCTTGTTCGATATCTGCTTCTGCTCTTGCCTTTACCTGAGCTGCCTGATCCTCAGCATCCTTAACAATCTTGTCTGCCTTGGAAATAGCCTCTTTCTGCGCAGAAGAAACGATGTTTGCTGCTTCTGCCTGAGCGTTTGAAAGGCTGTTCTCGTATTCCTTCTTCATAGCATCAGCTTTTTCCTTGGCTTCACGAGCACCTTTAAGCTCGTCGTCAGTCATCTTCTGTCTCTTCTCGAGAACCTCGCTGATGGGCTTAAAAAGGAACTTCTTGATAAGCCAGAGCTGAATAAACAGGTTGCAGATCTGCGCTACGAACGTCCACGGAACGATTCCTACTAATTCCTGTGTACCCATTCAAATACCTCCAAATCTAAATTAACACTGCAACTCTGACATCAGATTTTATCTAACGTCAAAATCTATTACTGAAGGTAGTTCATGAATGTTCCAGGTGCTACGAAAATAAGAAGCAGACCTGTAACGAAACCATAAATACCAGTGGTCTCTGCGATAGCGCAACCAAGAAGCATAGTACTTGTTACATCACCCTTACACTCAGGCTGACGTCCGATAGCTTCGAGAGCCTTAGAAACCGCATTACCTTCACCAATACCAGGACCGATACCTGCGATAAGTGCAGCTCCAGCTCCGATTCCACATCCTGCAAGTGCAATACCTTTAGCTAAAATCTGAAAATCACTCATTTTTTTTCCTCCTAGAAAAAAGTTTATGTTTTAAATTTTTTAAATTAACCTTCTGCTGCGTTGGCGATATACATGATCGTCAGCATTGAGAAGATAAACGCCTGCATACATCCTGTGAACCAGTCAAAGTAGACGCCTAAGATCGCCGGGATACCTACACTAAGGATCGGTATCTGTGAGAGCACATCGCCCACAACACCCGGAATAAGACCAAATAAAGCGGAAGACGCTATTGCGAGTGCGGCATATATAAGTCCGTCGATAACAATACCTGAGAGGATATTACCGAAATGACGGCAAGCCATACTAACCGGCGTTGAGAATTCTGACAGAATATTAAATGGTGTCAAAACCGGTATAGGCTGCGTGAATCCCTTAAGGTATCCACCTATGCCTCCTGCCTTGATCTTACATGCAGTAATAATTATGAATACAACCACAGCCCAAGCTGCTTCGGTTGACAGATCTGCTGTCGGGCTTCTAAGGCCTACCAGGCAGATGAGGTTGGACACAATACTTGTTGCAAAGATTGCTGAAACAAGAGGAATGAGCCAGTCAAACCTGGTTCCACCCGTGTTGCTTCGTACAAGGTTATGTGCAGCTTCATAAATCATTTCTGCAATCGCCTGACGCTTTGAAATATGCTCTACCTGAAGATTCCTAGTCAGGAAGATACACAGCAGCGTTATGATCAGCATTACAATCCAGCTCACCACCAGCGTTTCAGTAATCGGAAAATCACCGAGAACCGGAATACCAGTATGAATGGTGTAAAAAATCTTACTGCCGTTTACTTCAAAGTTCATACTTTAGTATCACCTTCCTTTCCTCGCAGATAAGATCCCGCGAATTTTTATTAAAATACTCGGAATAAAGAGAGGAACGATACCTGATACCAGATTTACGAAAGGAGCCAGGATAGCGATTACAACCCATAGCAGCTGTAGCATCGTCCTGTACCTGAGGCTCACTGCCATGGTACTCCTTGCTCTGTCCGTTTCCTCTTCACTCATTCCTGTGATCTTCTGTACTGTAAGCCCCATCCAGAAGAAGTTGCCTACCGCGATGAGGAATCCTCCAATCGCGCCTAAGAAGACCGGTATATCAAAAGGTGCGTAGCCTTCTGGTGCATAGCTAGTCACCACTTGATGCAAAATAAAAAACACTACTATCATCAAAACGCAGGCTATCCCCGTGCCTGCAGCAATAATAGAAGTTTCCTTCTTAACTGCGTCCTGAACCACCATACAAAACTTCTCTCCTTGATTTAATCCTTTTGCCAGTCCCCTGGTCAGATATGCTTATTAAAATAAACCTCATTCTCCGGACGTTTCTTTGGCTTGTTTTTCTTTGTTATCTCCAGGTAGACCTTGTACGCCGTCATCATGGAGCCCCCAAGTCCAAAGAAAAATCCGATAATGTAGATCCAGCCTGGCCAGCCAAGCTTTGTTGTAAGCATATAACAAGCAAAAATGCACACAAGAAGCGGTGTTACAAGGGATAATCCCAATTGTCCCACCATTGCAAACTGTGTCATTAGCTTTGAAAAATCAGTTGTCTTTTTGATCATAAAAACCTTATTTTTACTGAATTTATAGACATGACAAGCAATTCTGCAAATTCTGCAGCTTGTCCAAAATTTATATTGCAATTTAAAAATAACCGAAATATTGCAACATATATTTCAATAATACAAGTATTATTCAGAAAAAACAATAAAATATGAGCGATTTTACAAACATTTAAGCATTAGAGCCAAGTGCCTGCAAAATCGCCCATTTAACGGCAAAATCACTGCTTATTATTTTTGTTTTGGGATATCAAATACATTCCCATAAATACCCAGATTGCAACAAGTGCTTTGATGAGCCAGACTGACTCTTTTGGAAGTTCTCCAAGCTCTGCCTTGCCATTTCCAGCTGCAGAAGTCTGATCCAGTCTGTAGAGACTTATCACATCTGTATACATATTATCTATAAATTCTTCATCCACTTTTGTTTTTCTTCGAACAGCCTTTGTGACATTCTCAATCAGCTGTCCAGAAGCGTCTCGAAGTGATGTAGAACCATTAAATACGCTGGTTACAAAGGTGTACTGCTGATTCTCAAGAAGAAGCTTTGTAGCCTTAATCTTCACATCATAGTAGGTGCTGTTGTCCTCGCCAGCTCTTGAAAGATAATCCTGATACTCTGCTGACTGCTGTGCCTTTGCAGTTACAGGTACATAGCCTTCTGTTTCAGCGTAGGCTATCTGTACGTCATTGGTCAGCATGTACTGAGCAAAGAGCCAGGATGCCAGAACCTCCTGCGGATCCTTTTTGTTAAACACACACATTGAAGGTCCCTGAGAAATCATCGCAAATCTATAGCCTTCCGCACCTTCTGCCTCTTTAGTTATGGCATTTCCTTTGTTGTCCACAAACTGCGGAATTGGATAAACAGCCGTTTCAAAATCAACAATCTTATCTTCTGCGATATCGCAAAGAGGAGCATTTGATCCCATCCAAGTAGCGCCTGCGGTTGAATCAACTGCAAATATGCACTGTCCTGCGTTTAGGAAGTTTGCAGGGTATCCGGAAATCTTAAAGGTAGAAAATGCTCCGGATTTCGTATGCTCAGCAATATTCAAAAGATCACCCTTTGTCACATCACTGAAAAGTCCGATATCGCCCAGGGCATCTGAATACTTTGCACCTTGCTGCTTTAGCATCTGGATCATCATGTTATCAGTTGATTTGTAGATAAACGGTATAAGAACCTTCTGTCCATTTACCTTAAAGGTTCCATCCTCATTTTTCTCCGTTGCCTTCTCAGACACTTCCCATATAAAATCCCAGGAAATAGTCTCAGGCATCGCAAATCCCAGCTTTTCAACATAGGTCTTGTTCACATACAAGGCTTCCGTTGATCTCATATACGGGATGCCATAGTAATGCTCTCCAATCTTCAACTCAGACAAAAACTCTGGAATTATCTCATCCTTAGTGGGAGCATCAAACTTTACCATATCCCCCGACAACCCATAATTCTTATCAATAAAAAGATCATCCAAAGGAACCACCGTATCTGCACCGGTAAGATATGTTGCTATGTGATCAGGGTAAGTGATGCACACATTTGGCGTGGTATCTGTGGAAATATTAGTTATTACGTCGTTGTAGATTTTTCCATAATCCGTGTAAAGACGCAGATTTACCTTGATATTGGGATAAATCTTCTCAAAATCAGTTATCGCCTTCTCATAAATTCTTGACTGATTTATGTTTGTGTCATTCTTTGCCCAGAAGGTAATCTCATAGTTCCTTGACTCATCAAAGCTTTCCGGAATCTTAAACTCACTGCTGTCCTTCGAGCCATGACATGCACTGAGAACAAGCCCTGCTGCCATCACGAGACACGCAGCACCAAGGCGAGCGCTTTTCTTTAACACCGTTCTTCTTTTCCCAGAATCAGAGGAAAGCCCAAATACTTTCATAATACTCATCCCTTGGTACCTCCTCTTGCAACGCCTGCCATGATTTTTCTTCTGAATATCAGAAAAAGAACCATGAGCGGAAGCGAGATAGCCACAACTGCTGCCATCATCGCAGGGATATTCTCTCGTCCAAAACCATTTTCCCTGATTTCCTGAATACCGTTGGATACCAGGAAATGACTGGAATCATCTGTAATAAGTCTCGGCCAGATATATAAATTCCAGCACTCGATTACCTTGAGGATTGTGATGGTTATAAGTGTGGGCCGTGAAATCGGAATCATTACACGCCACAGATACCTCATATCAGAAGTACCATCTACCTTTGCCGCCTTGTAGAGTTCATCCGGAATCTGCTCAAAGTTTTCCTTTAACAGATAGATGTAGAACACCGAAATAACTGAAGGCAGCACCAGACCAGTCATTGTATTTCTCAGACTAAAATTCGTGATCGTAACATAGTTTGTGATGATAACCAGCTCGTTAGGGATCATCATAAGTGAAAGGAAAAGCGCAAACACTATGTTTTTCCCTCTGAACTGAAGTCTTGAAAATGCAAAAGCTGAAAGCACCACAATGACAAGCATTATAGCTGTTGTAACCACTGTGAAAACGAAGGTGTTGATAAGATATCTTCCAAGTGAAACCTCAGTAAATGCATCTACATAATTCTGGAAGGTCGGAGATGTGATATAGAGCTTTGGAATGTACTCTCCATTGTAAGAGCTGTAGCTTTTAAAGGATGTAAGAATCATCCAGTAAAACGGGAACAGCACTATGATTGCCCAGAATATGAGAAAAGCATAGCGAATGACATTATAGGCAAGCTCTTTCGCCGCTGCTCTTTTTTCTATTTTTTCGTAATCCTGATTCTCTGACATACTATTTTCCTTACTGATAATAAACAGTTTTCTTGCTGACCATTAGGTTGATCATTGTAATCGTAAACACTATCGCAAAAAGGATAATGGCTGCTGCCGAAGCATAGGACGGATATCCGCCACTGTTTCCATAGAGCATATCGTAAATATATCCAACGATGGTGTTCATTCCTGCGGCATTGAGGTCCGTTCCAAACAGAGCGACCTCATCGCTATAGGCCTTAAACGCCCCGATAAATCCAGTTATAAACAAATAGAAAATCATGGGAGAAATCATTGGCAATGTGATTTTCCAAAAAACTCTCCACTTCGGCGTAGCATCAATCTTAGCAGCCTTGTAGTAAATCGGGTCAACTGATGCCAGATTACTTGTGAGGATCAAAACCTTGAAGGGCAGTACAACCCAGATTGTGTAAAAGCACATTACAAACATCTTTGCTGCATAAGGGCCCTCAATAAAGTCCACTGATTCTCCGCCAAAGAAGTTAATTATCAGATTTATCATTCCGTCGGTATAAGCAGTTTTCTTGAAAAGGATCATGAAAACAAGACCTACCGCCAGTGTATTAGTAACATAGGGTAAAAAATAGATTGTCTGAAAAAGCTCACGAAGCTTTGTTATAGAGCTTAAGCCAAGTGAAATTATAAGAGCCAGTCCTGTGGAAAGTGGCACAGTAATGATAACTATTATAAATGTGTTTTTCAGCGCCTTAATAAAATACGGATCATGTAAGACGTATGAATAGTTGTAGCTTCCAAGCCCAAAATATTTCTGGGATGCGAAGTTGTATCCTTCTTCGAAGGAGTAAATAAGAACATCTATAAGGGGATATACAAGGAAAATCCCCAGGAAGATTATTGCCGGTAAAAGGCATAGCCACGCCGTAATCGTCTGCTTTCTGTTTTCCATAGTAACCCCTTTACTCAATAACCTTTCCGGTTTCTGCATCAAAGACGTGAACCTTTCCGGGCTTAAGCTTAAATGCTATCTCTCCTCCGGGAGTTTTGATCTCTGTTCCAGATGTAATTATGGATCTGACAACAGCGCCATCCATTGCTTTATGCGCACTCAAAATACTTGAATCTCTTCCCATAACTTCGAGCTTTCTGAACTCGCAGATGAGTCTCATATCGCAGGAGGTACTTCTTCCGCCCCAGGAATTATCCGGTTCGAAGCCTTCAGGACGAACTGCAACATATACCTTTTTGCCTTTGGTCATACTGATATCAGCACTTCCAATTGCCAATGCCTTCACTGATTCAGGAAGCTCCATACCCCTGTCTTCACCGATATAGATTCCGTTAGTTCTGATCTCACCATTAAATACATTTATCTGTGGCGTACCAAGGAACTTTGCTACAAAAAGATTCTCAGGTTTGTCATAAACAAGCTGAGGCTCTCCCTGCTGCATAATTCTGCCTTCCTGCATAACAACGATTGTATCGGAAATACTCATGGCCTCTTCCTGGTCATGAGTTACAAATATTGTAGTAATCCCCGTCTCAAGCTGAATTCTCTTAAGCTCCTCTCTGGTCTGGAGTCTTAATCTTGCATCAAGGTTGGAAAGGGGCTCATCAAGCAGAAGCACTCTGGGCTTTTTTACAAGTGCTCTTGCAATTGCCACTCTCTGCTGCTGACCACCTGACATCTCAGAGGGCTTTCTGTCGAGAAGCTCCTGGATCTGCACAAGCTTTGCAGCCTCCATTACCATTCTCTCCATCTCATCCTTGTTCAGTTTCTTATCTCCCCTGAAATTTTCCAAAGGGAATCTGATATTGTCTCTCACATTCAGATGTGGATAAAGTGCATAATTCTGAAAGACCAGTCCCACGCCTCTGTTCTCTGCGGGGAGGTCTGTCACGTCATCATCTCCAAAATAAATCTTTCCGCTTGTTGGCTTTTCAAGTCCGCTTATAAGGTTTAAAACCGTACTTTTTCCACATCCGGAAGGGCCAAGTAAACCTACAAGCTTTCCATCCGGAATCTCATAGGTAAAGTCATTTACTGCGATGACATCACTTTTAATTTTCCTGTTTCTGTTTGGAAATTTCTTTGTCAGATGTTCCAGAACAATCTTCATAACCAATTACCACCAGATGGTGGCTCCTCCTATTTATCGAATTCAATCTCTTTAAAACCCGCTTTGTAATAATTTGCAAGGAAGCTCTCACTATCCCTGTTCATTATGAGCTCCTCAGGAAATTCTATCTCCCTTAGCATATTTATAGCGCCGGGGAAAACTCCAACATCCGTTGAAATATGCGCATCTGTATTAACGCATATCATTGTCCCAAGCTCAGCGCAGCGAACCGCTATTTCCTTACACTTTTCTGGTATTCCTTCCCCGCATATAAAGCTGGATTCGTTTATCTCAACCGGCTTGTTCAGCTCTTTGCAGACCTTCAAAAGCTCATCCAGTTCAAAATCAATGCCAGCTCTTCCAAGATGCCCCAGCATCAATACCCTTGGATCCTCGATGACAGTAATATACATCCTGGTTGCCTGCTCTTTGCTTATCCCCTGAAGTCCCCATTTTCCATGGACGCTGGCTATCATGAAATCAAGCTTACCTGTTGTTCTCTCAAAAAGATCCGTTTCCTCTTTGAAAGGATCCCCTGTGATTCTCTTTTTCATGGGCATGCCCATTCCAAAAAGATATCCCTCAGGGCTTACTATATCCACCTCGCAGCCACGTAGCACCTTAACTCCATGCCAGACTCTCTTCCAGATATCCTGATTTGTGAAAAACTGATATGATCTGATATCCTCATCCGCAGCCACAACCATTGAGCTGAAATGGTCTGTGCTCGCTAAAAGCTCAAGCCCCAGCTCTGAAGCCGCCCTTACATTTTCTTCTATAGTTGAATACGCATGCGCAGAATATAGCGTGTGTGTATGAGCATCACATTTTATACTATACATTTTTCATCCCCCGTCCAATATATAATTTACCCCTTAATGATGCATTCTTTCAACATATTTGAGACTTTACGACCTCAGGCGTTCTTATCTACTATCTTTATCAGGAAAAGTCTTCCCTCATTTACTGAAATCTTCGCCATTTTACCTGGTAGAACCTCATTACTTACCCCAAGAGGAAATTCCATGGTCAGATCGGCATTTTCCAGGTTGTACTTTGCATCCTCTATCTTTATTCCCTTGGCACATCCCCCAGCGCAGAGAATCGAGAAGTACTTGCAGTCGTCATCCACCGTAACAACACCATTTTCCTTTGAGATCACTCTTATCTCAGAATAATCATCAACTATAACGGCGCTTAAATTCTTTTCATGAAGCATCAGTAAAATTGAAAGATTCCCAAGAGTGTGGTCGAACCTTTTGCCAATAACGCCAACGAGAACAAAATCTGTATAGCCTCTCTTTATGGCCTCTTTAACTGCATAAACAGTATCTGTGTCATCCTTCTCAGTTGGAAGCTTTATTGTTTCAACATCCATATCAGGCTCAGGGTGGGAGTCAAAATCTCCAAGAATTAGTCCTGGCTCTGCCCCAAGGCTCTCAAGATGATAAAGCCCACTGTCACAATAAATGCAGAAGTCTCCCTCATTAATGTGGCTTTTTACCCACTCATAATTTCTTATTTCAGAACCACCAATTATCACACATTTTTTCATAAGATCAGATTCTTCCTACCAATTGTTCACTCCCCAAGCTTTGGGAAATTCTTCTCGTAATAAAAAATATACTGCTGAACTATTCCGCCATTTTCTCCGAACCTTGGGAAGATGTTCTCTCCGCCAAATTCCTCGTCGATAGCTCTTGCAATCCAGACATCGATCGGAACTCTTGCCGTTCTTGAATATCCAAATAAAAGAACGCAGTTTGCAACCTTTTTTCCAACTCCATGGACTTCAAGAAGCTTATCAAATAGTGCCTCATCATCAAGTGAAGCTATTTCTTCAAGGTCCAGCTCTCCAGAAACCACCTTATCCACTGCGTCCTTTATATAAGGTGCTCTGTATCCAAGCCCGCAGCTCTTAAGGTCGTCCATGCTCGCCTTGGACAGTTCCTCTGATGTCGGGAAAGCGTAAATGCACTTATCCTGTACTCCCCACTCTGATATCTCTTTTGCAGCATCTTTACTTAGCTCTATCTTTTTTCCGAACTTCTCTGAAAGCGACTCCACAGCACTACTTATGGCAGGAATACTCTTTCTCTGGGAAATAATAAAGCTAATCAGCATCTCCCATTTGTCCTGCTTAAGTATTCTAAGTCCTCTTCCAAAATCAATTGCTCTGTCTGAGAATTCGTGCTTACCATACTCTGATTCAGCTATGTCTGCATAGCTTCTTTCAAGGTCAAAGTAGGAAGCCCATACCTTTTCCCATTCCTTTCTGGTACAGGAAATCTCATACGAGGCTTTCTCTTTTTTCCTGATATATAATGCATGATCACCAGTCACAAAAAGGAACACTCCTTCGCATACTTCCTTAACTCTGAAGCACTGCCCACTGATCATTATTTTCTTTAAATCAAAATCGTCTTCTATCTCTATAATCATGTATTACTCCATATAAAAAGTGCGGATGCACTTTTTATTGTGCATCCGCACTGATACTTTTGCAATAAAATCAGTTGATGGAATCGTAAATTTCCTTTGCATTGTTTGCTGTAACCTTAATGTAATCACAGCCAATGTAATGATCATTCTTTGAACCCTTGATATAACGGGCAGCTGCATCGCCTGCACTGTGGGACTGTGAGAACAGGTCATTAAATACCGTACCTGTCATCTTGCCATCCATTACATACTGCAGAGCTTCTGAAAGAGCATCCACACCTACAAGATAAATATCTGTTCCAACTGTGCGACCTGCTGCCTCAATAGACTTAAGTGCACCGATTGCCATTGCATCATTGTTACAGAAAACAACCTCTGTCTCAGGGTGAGCAGCAAGAGCATCTGCTACAAGCTGTTCTGCCTGGCCCATCTCCCAATTACCAACTTCATCTGCCATACAGCTTACATTCCAGCCTGCATCCTCAAGAGCCTTGATGGAGTAGTCTGTGCGGTACTTGGCATCTACATTCTCCGGATCACCTTCAATCATGATGTACTGTATTGTGCCATCACCATTTAAGTCCACTGTGCTTTTTCCAAGATCAGCTATTATCTCGCCCTGGTAGGTTCCAGACTGACGGGCATCGCAGCCAACATAGCATACATTCCATTTATTATCCTGCCATCTCTGCTCTTCATCTGCATCAGGCTCACGGTTGATGTAAACAAGCGGAACATTAGCTCCCACAGCCATATCAGTGATAGAAGCAGCATCTGAGGTGTTTACTGCATTTACGATGAGAACATCCACACCATCATTTATGAAATCCTGAATCTGCTTATTCTGTTTGCTCTGATCATTCTGACCATCAACTATAAGAATATTATCTTCAGAAAATCCCTTATTTACCAGATAGCTCTTGAGCTCATCTTTGAATAGAGTCATGAAGTTATCACTGAACTGATAGATACATACTCCAACCTTCTTATCAGAGATATCTCCTCCGCTTTCTTCAGATGCTGTCTTTTTCGCAGTATCTGTAGTGTTCTGCGAAATGTTCCCAGAATCACCTGTTGTATCTGACGCACCCCCGCATCCAACAAGCATGGACACAGAAAGAGCTATTATCGTCAGCAAACTGACTAATCTCTTTTTCATAGATAAATTTCCCTCCTAAGAAAACCCTCTCCAAAGAAAATCTCTTTGGAATATCTTAACCTTTAAAGGCTTAAACTGCCTTTTCGGGATACTGCTCATAAAATGTCATCTTCTCATCTGCCATCTGCCTGTAGGCCTCGCGAAGTGCTTTTCTCACATCTCCGCTTTTTTCATCAGCCGTGAATCCTATAGCAAAATATACGCTATCAGGATCACTTCCAAGCTTTCTGAGCAATTCTATTTTTTTCTCAAAGTCGCTTGAAGTAATATCTTCAACTACTATGGCGAACTCTTCTCCGGCAGATCTGAAAACTTCCGTCTCATCAAAGACATCCCTAAGAACCGATCCAGCCTTTTGAAGTGCTTCATTTCCGGCATCATGTCCATCTGTGTCATTAAGTATCTTTAATCCGGGCATAGTACAGAAGGCTACGCCAAAAGGAATCTTACTGTACTTCGTTCTGGCAGCAAGCTCATCAACTACTCTGTTCATGGATGCTCTGTTTCTTACTCCAGTGAGCATATCTATGCTTGTCAGCCACTCAAGTCTCTTAAGGAACATATGATTTGCTATCTCGGAAGATAAAAATAGTCCAAGAATTTCCATTGTTTCTTTTATTGCATTAACTCTGCTAATATCAAAATTGGTAGCAAGAAGATATCCCAGTGTCTCCGTCTTTTGATGAAGTGGAACAAGGCACAGACTCTGTGCATCCTCAGCCTTAAGAAGTTTTGCCCATTCAGGTGCAAACTCTTCAGCTTTGTCTAAATCTCCCTTGTCTCTGATAATAAAGCAGTCACTCTCTCCAACCAGCCTTTCCCAGGATTCAGCAATCTCATACGGAACCATTGTGATAAGCTGCTCTGCTGCTATGGCTCCACTTCTTACACTCTGGCTCTGGATTTTTGCCTTTTTCTTTTCATTATTGAGCATTACGAGACTAACAGATAGTGCATCAGTAAATTCCCTGATATCCTCCATAACCGTATCAAGATTAGCCTCGAAATCTATTCCATTCCGAAGCGTCAGACAACTCTTTAATATTATTCCTGCTATCACTGGATTAACTGCTGAGAATTTACCAGGTTCCATATCACTGGTAACTTCATAGATAAACTGACAATATCCGATATTTTCCTCATCACTAACGAGCGGAAGAATCAGATTTTCTGACCATCCTCCGACCATTCTTGTGGCATCAACATAAGTGTGGAAGCGCTTTCCCTCGAATGCAGCCTTATAGCACATATCGTTAAACTCAGGCTCCTCAGGGATGAATTTTGTGTATAGTTCTCCCTCAATAGGCTCCCCTGTCAGACTAAAGCGGTCGTTCGCTGCAAAGATTCGAATCTCCCCCAGACTTTTGTCTGCATTTCGCGTAACTTTCATTATGGCACATGGATTTACACAGCTTACAGCTATTGTTTTTAATCTCTCATAAGTGCTGTTTTCAGAACCCATTTGTCATCCTCCTGAACTCTTATATTGATCATGGATTAATACGGATTGCTGCTCGGAAACACATGCAACACGCATATATCCCCAAGTAACTACATTTTATCATAATTTCGTTTTTATAAATAAAATATAGATAAACAGCTTATTTAATTATTCTTAATTTTGAAAGCCATTTGTGCCATCGTAGAATCTGAATTTCTGCCATGAAGATGACACCCATTTAGATATGGGCGAAGCAATGAGACTATATACCTTGTAGACAAGATAAACAGCCATATATATGATGATTCCTGTTAAAATCACGTGAATAATAAGTTCAGGCGCACTTTTCTGCACGAACTTCTCAATGCCTGCAAATTCCAAAAAGCAAATGTGAATAAGATATACAGTAAATGATGCTACTGAAAGTTCATTAATAACCCTATTGGGCTTAAGCTTCATGTTTTTAAACAGCATAAACACAAGAACTGCCTCAAGGATTACCAACGGATTCTCATAGTTGATGGCTGTAGAAGACATAATTTCTTTGCCGGATATAAGATGTTCTACATAAATCCAGGCAACAATAAGTGCCACATCAAGCACCAGCATAAGCGCTAAAGATGTATTTTTGTGCTCCTTTTTATCATCCCTTGCACAGCATCCAAGGAAATACATGATAACGAAATTCACGATTGTATAGCCAGATGCTGCCCCATCAAGTCCGACAGTGCTCACTGCGCCAAACTTTCTGCCTGACCAGAATGAAAGCACATCCAGAAGTATCGGATATACGGAAAAAGTAGCAATCAAAAGAGCAAGAAGACCCTTTCTTCCTTTTTCTGAAAGGTTATCCCAGACTATATTCAGATAAGGTGAAATAACATATAGAGCTACATAGACAAAGGCAAACCAGTATATGGAAAACAAAGACAAAAGTGTATCGAGCTCAAATCCAAGACCTCTTACTTTAAGTCCTGCAAAATACACTAATATGCCAAAGAAGAGGGTCTGACAAAGAACAGAAAGTGGCTTAAATAGATCTCTTTTCTGAGATGCTCTGAGGAAATATCCGGATATCATAACAAAAAGATTAACTGCGCAGATAAACAAAGCTTCCAGCACTGTAAGAATAAACTGGTTAGCTGAACCATCCGGAACAAATTCAAATCCGCCACCAAGATTAGCATTATTATAGTGAAGAACCACAACTCCGAAAGCTGCTATGATTCGTAATAATTCGATATTTGATTCCCTGTTTTTTCTATCTGCCATGATAAACCACTCCTCCAAGGAACATTGTATCATAAATCCGCTATACCACAATCACAGCTATATCCATGCAAAGCGAAAGCGCTGCACCAGATGATGAACTCATCATCTGATACAGCGCCATATAGAACTTAATTATATGCTAATGCTAAATCAAGCCTTGCCGTCTGAACCAAGAACGTTGATAACCTTGTCATGAACGATTTCCTTAACATAAGCACGGCCATCGCCAAGATACTGACGAGGATCGAAGTGCTCAGGATGCTCAGCGAAGTGCTGACGGATACCTGCTGTCATGCCAAGACGAAGATCAGAGTCGATGTTGATCTTGCAAACTGCGCTCTTAGCTGCTGCTCTAAGCTGCTCATCCGGAATACCGATAGCATCCTTCATAGCGCCGCCGTTCTCGTTGATGATTCCTACGAACTTCTGAGGAACTGCTGAAGAACCGTGAAGAACGATCGGGAATCCAGGAAGTCTTCTAACAACTTCCTCAAGGATATCAAGACGAAGCTTGGGATCCTGGCCGGGCTTGAACTTGAATGCACCGTGGCTTGTTCCGATAGCAATAGCCAGTGAATCAACGCCTGTACGCTTCATGAAGTCCTCAACCTGATCGGGATTTGTATACTGAGCTGCATCATCAGCTACGTTTACATCATCCTCAACACCTGAAAGAGTACCAAGCTCAGCTTCAACTACAGCACCCTTAGAATGTGCATAATCAGCAACCTTCTTAGAGAGCTCAATGTTCTCCTCGTAAGGCTTTGAAGAAGCATCGATCATAACAGATGTAAATCCGTTGTCGATACACTCCTTACAGATTTCGAAGCTAGCGCCGTGATCAAGGTGAAGAGCGATCGGAATAGATGTAGCCTCTGTAGCTGCCTTAACCATGTTTACAAGGTAAGGGAACTGAGCATACTTGATAGCTCCCTGTGAGCACTGAAGAATAACAGGGGACTTAAGCTCGTCACAAGCTTCAGTAATAGCCTGAATGAACTCCATGTTGTTGATATTGAATGCACCAACAGCATATCCACCATCGTATGCTTTTTTGAACATATCAGTCGTTGTAACTAATGGCATAATTTTTACCACCTTTCGTGAAATTTGTTAACAAAATAACTAGAAATATTATAGCTCAAACTATACGGAGAATACAACGTTTTTTATCTGTGTCTGACTTTAAAAACACATAATAAAACAAACAGTATCCAAGCCAGTATAGAAATTGCAATCCCAATGTTAAGTCCGGGAGTGTGATAAGTAAGCTTTATCTCATGAACACCCTCAGGAATCTCGACTCCAAAGTACATCACATTTGCCCTGAATATTCTTCTGTTTTCCCCGTCAACAGTGACCTTCCAGCCTTTTTCGTATGGGATCTGAAAAACAAGATTAGTTTCATGTTCTGCTGTCACATAACCAGTTACCTTATTTGTCATCCTTGAAATCGGATTAAGGTTAAGGCTCACATCATACATGCTGCGAGAAGAAAGCTCACTTATTTTTTCAAGCACAAATGAATTAGGCTCGCAGATAACACTTATCTCTTCAGCCGTATACTTTCCTTTTTCCGGGAAAGATATCTCAACCCTGGTTATTCCTTCAGCATCAGAGCCCATATTTACAATGTAATCGTGCCATCCGCTGTAAAACTGGCTTTCAGGCTTTTTGTAAGAAAGATACTTGTTTGTAACCTGTCTGTCTCCTGAGTATGCAACAAAATAAATGTTGTCCATATCAGATACGGTATCGCACCACAGATCCTTTAAGTAAATATAGGTCTCTGCATCAGCATCGCCCGCAAAGTTTAAAGTAATACCCTGTCCGGAATCAGATACATCAAAGCTGTTATTATCAGCTGTCACTCCTTCGCCTGCTGTCAGCTCAAAGTCAAGAACTCTGTGGGCGTAAACAGGCTCATAATCAGCAGGTCTTCCTCGAAGTACTCCTGTAAGGAACGCTTCCTGTCTCATCACAGGTGTCATATCTTCGAAAGCATCGGCATCTATCTCATTATCAACTGTATATCCCAGCGTTATGGGATGCTGGGCCTCAAATACTGCAAAGTTGAAGTAATTCCCTTTTCTTGCATAATCCGCAGGGACGTATGCTTCCTCCTCAGGATTGTCATACCTTAGCGAATAGTAGCTTGCTCCTGCCTGCGCAAGAGGAGCCATTCTGTCATCCAGCCCATAATATGAGAAGTCACTCATCTCATTTATGGCAAGCTTATTCATATAATCGGATATAGCTCCATTTGCCAGTGAAAAATAAAACTGGGTAGAAGATACTCCGTAGGGCATTCCTGCATTCCACACAAGATTTCTGCCTGTATATCTAAAGAAATCATCTGCAGACTTTTGTGATACATCGAGAACTGCACTGACCTCTGTGGCCTCATAATCTGTAAGGAATCCATCTGCTGTTGTCTCTTCAAGATATCCGTTTGGAAGATTCCCCTTATCCTCGGCATTTGCATAGTAGCCATTAACTGCAACTGCGCAAATCACAAGACAGGTCATGCCATAAGAGAGAATGCAATTTCCGATTTTCTTTTTATCTCCCTTAAAGAGCTCAGATGCAAAGATAAGAACCGTTCCTATAGCAAGGAATAAAAGCTGAAGCTTTACAAGGTCATCCTGTCCGAATCCAAGGATAAAGATAAGCGCTGCATAAATTACTTCGCCAGCAACGAGTGCAAGCTTCTTTTTTAGCTCCATCTCCTTCAGCTCATGGACCATTTCTGTGATCTTAACTGCTATAAACAGCTCAGCAGCAAAGCACCATCTGTTTATCATGTAGGAAAAGCCAGTCATGGCAAATCCGAAGAATGGAACAATAAGCATTATCAAAAGAACCGCAAGGATAAGTACATCCTTTAGTCTCTTTTTGAAATTCAAAAGCACAAATACCAAAGCCGGAATTGCTATAAATGTAAAACCAAGCTCTGTGTCATACATGGGCTTATAGATGTAAGTGATAAGATTCGTTATAAGCTCCTTGTAGAAGTCAGCCTCGTAAATAGCCTTAACGCCATGTCCAGAGAGTCCAGCTCTCGGGTTTGACATAAATGCCAGAACAACAGGTAGAAAAACTGCTGCCCCCATGGCTGTACCAAGAATTCCACAGCCCCAGAATATGCCTATTTTCTTAAGTGCGTTCTCCCTGAAAAGAATCAGCCTGATAATTACATAGCCAATTGTTATAAGCACGCACATGTAGAAGAAATAAAAGTTTGTGACTGCGCCAAGGGCAACTGATAACGTAAATACGCCGTACTTACCTTCATCAATTATCCTGTCTGCCCCATATATCATGAGAGGCAGGATGATCATTGCATTTACAAAGAACGGATTCCACATGCCGATGAACATTACTGTTCCGCAAAAAGCATAGGACAAAGCTCCGCAAAGAAGCTCAGGTGTGTCAAATTCTCCCCTCTTTTTGCAAAGAAGAGCAAATGCCAGGCCTGCCAAAAATGGTCTGAGCACAATAAGAAACTGGAAGTAGTAATAAACTGCGCCTGTAGGAATGAAGGCAACTGGGAGATTTAATATATCTCCCACTGCATAATACTGCATGGATGTGTAGAAATCTGCTCCATAGCCTATTCCAAAGGAGTAATTCTGAAAAGAAAAATCACCATGGAGAATCTGATAAAAACAGCCTCTGATCCACTTTCCATAGACCATAAGTGCATTAATGTGCTGCTTATATGCATCAGATGTATTTATAAGTGACTTTCCTGCAAGGTGAAAATATATCCACACAGCCACAGCCAGTGCTATGTATAGCAATGTGTAGGATATCAGGAATTTTCTTTTTTTCATCAAATCTCTCCCAGTTAAAACTATTTCTTGTAATTATTTATTCTTCTGACGTTTCTTAAGAACTATCTTTAATACAACTCCTGCAATCACCGTCAGAATGGAAATGCAAAGTGTTATCTTCTGAAGGATTGTTCCAACATAGCTAACTATTACAGTTCCTGAAAGTCCGATTGTCTCAGGACTCATAAGCACTCTTGTAAGTCCATCCTCTGTCATTTCGCAGCTAAGCTTATACTTTGTTCCATCTGCAGCTACAAGCTTTGCGCCATAACCTCTGTAAAAAATCTGAGGTACTGAATATGCTTCTATGGCTGATTCCCCGATCTCAAAGCTTCCGCCAACTTTACCTTCCGCTCTTACATACTCAAATCTGGTATCAGGGTCGCCCTCTGCCTTAACATCATTTCTTTCTCTGTTCTCTTCAATTGGGTATGCGACAGGAAGCCATTCTCCTCTTCCTACAGTCTCGCTGTTCTCAGCTATAATGTCTGCATTCACTTCATTGAAATAGCCATAGGTCTCTGCAAGAGCTGTTTTATTCTGCCATACTCCAAAAATAGTTGTCATGATAACAGCATAAACAAGAAGCCATACTCTATTCTTTTCGCTGATTATCTCCCTTCCTGTAAGAATCATTCCAAAAATAATAGCGCAAAGTGCAAAGGGATAGATTCTAAATGTAAACTGAAGCTGGTTTAAGATGGTGTTTTCCAGGGCTGCCCAGGGCACAAGCTTTGTCATTGAAAGAAGAAGTAAAAGGCCAAGGACATAGTAAAAGTTCGCCATGGTATTTTCTGTTTTTCTTGCAAACAAGCCAAGCAGCAAGAGAATCGGTATTCCAACACCAACATAAGCGATGTTAAAGAAATAACCTGTAGGTAAAAACAGTGTCTCAAAAGGCTGTACAAATTCTCCTATGTGAGCCCAGGGATCCTGATATACTCTTCTGATTCCGCTTGTCATCTGCTCAATCATGGGGAATGTATAATATCCCGTAATCAGCAGGGTTATAACCGCTGTCTTTACAAGGTTTATCAGATGCTCTTTGTTAAAGAACGCCTCTCTGCCTTTTTTTGTCAAAAGCATGAGTACGAAGATAATGATAGTCAAAAGCAGTGCTATGAAGGAATTTATGATATGGCACAAAACAAGACCACCCAGGCCAATGCCCATAAGGTAGCATCTCTTTGCACCCATCATGAAGAAGTCATAGATTCCCGCAAACAGTATTGGCAGGAAAATATAGGAAATATAGCTGCTATAGCCTGCTCTGAAAATGAGATCTGCAAGATAGAATTCGCTGAGCATTAACAGAAATGTTCCTGAAAGTGAGAGCATTTTGTCCCCGGAAACAATCTTTAAGGAAATATATGTAGTCGCTGTTGCTATAAAGCATACGATAATGGCAAATACCTTATATGTCTGCAATATAGACAGACCCGCAATTCGCATTATTGCAGGGATTACAAGGAAAATATCCGGGTAAAACATAGGGCTTCCATAACCCTTACCACCAAAAAAGTTAGAGTAAACATATACCGGATAATCTCCCGCAAGCAGAGCCTGCTTCACTCCCTCAATTCTGTTCATATGATAGATATAATCAGGCGCATATCCATAAAGCCCCGTGTGAAGATAGGGAAATGCTGTTACGCCAGCAATTATTCCCATTGCCACAAGGAGCATGATTACTTCTATCACTCTGTTTTCTTTTTTCATACCTGAATCTCTCCACTAAACCCGGAAGAAGTTTGTCGACCAGAAGGATTCCTCGTTGATTGCAGTAATCTTGTTATACTGCATAACTACAGCGGAATTCGCTCCATAGGCCCTAACTAGCTTTCCGTTTCTTATGTAATAATTCAATGGCTCAGTCTTGTAGCCATTCTTTGTGCTTTCCATTACGCGAAGCACCTTGGCTTCTTCTGGAATTCCAAGGACCTCCACGCTGATTTCACTTATCGTCTCATATTCAGTTGCATTTATAACAACTATTGTCGCACTGGTTCTGTTAAATCTTCCATACGCAAGAACGCCAGGGCCTCCTTCGAGACGCACAAGTGACCCTGTCCTGAGCTCAGTGCTTATCTTATGTATGCGAATCATTTTCTTATGAAAATCAATAAGGTCCCTGTCCTCTAGTCCCCAAGGATAGGTCCTTCTGTTATCAGGATCTGTAAATCCGCACACTCCTGCCTCGTCGCCATAGTAAACAGTCGGCGCTCCAGGCCAGGTCATCTGTATGATTACTGCCTGTCTCATGACAGCCATACTTATATTCTCTGATGCTGCAGCTGCTCCCAAAGTGCTGCTTCTTCCCACAAGTCCGTTAGTTCTTGTAAGGAATCTTGAATGATCATGATTTGAAAGTTCATTCATTGCAACAAGCCTTGAGGATAAAACGAAATTATCCACTCCGGCTTCATACATTCTATTCCAGAAAGCATCAACGTTTCCAAGGAGTTCCTCTTCCTTTTCATCACTGTGCTTTTCCATTCCTGTCAAAAAGTAAGTCACAGGCTCCATGAACGCATCATAGTTCATGACACTGTCCCACTCTCCGCCTGAAAGCCAGCTTCTGGCACTGCCATAATGCTCAGCCAGAATGAGAGCATTGGGATTGGCCTCTTTAACAGCCTTCCTGAACCTCTTCCAGAATCTGTGATTATACTCCGGAGAGTGTCCAAGGTCTGCAGCCACATCCAGTCTCCAGCCATCTGCATAGTATGGAGCTGACACCCATTTCTGTCCAATCCTTATGATGTAGTCCTCTAGAAGTTTGCTGCCTTCATAATTCAACTTGGGCAAAGTGTGGTACTCCCACCAGCCTTCATAATTATCGTTATCCGGCCAGCTTCCGCCATTGAAATTAAAGTAACCTCTATAGGGACTATCCTCTGATACATAGGCACCGGATTCATAATCCTCTGCACCTTCATATATGTGCTCTCTGTCCATCCACTTGTTAAAGGATCCGCAGTGGTTAAATACACCGTCTAAGATTACCTTTATTCCAAGAGAATGTGCTTTTTCCACGAGCTCTGCAAAAAGAGCATCAGATGCCTCAAGGTTAACCTTGTTGGTAACCCTGTCTATGTACCTTGTGGCACGCCTGTTATCTTCACTGTCCTTTAACAGATTCCCTCTGTCAGAAATAATCTTTCCAAAGTGAGGATCTATGTGATCATAGTCCTGCACATCATATTTATGAGATGAAGGTGATACAAAAAGCGGATTAAAGTATATAACTTCAATTCCAAGTTCTTTAAGATAACCCAGCTTATCAATTACGCCTTTTAAATCGCCGCCATAAAAAGTTCTGATGTCTGCGCCATTTGGATCTGGCATATCTCTCCAGCTCTTAGCCTGAACTGAATTGCCATTCACATAGTGATATTCATCCGTTAAAACGTCATTATCAGGGTCTCCGTTTCTGAATCTATCAACAAATATCTGATACATTACGGCGCCCTTCGCCCAATATGGAGTTGAAAAGCCTGGGATAACTCTGAATCTCATTGAAGTGGGGATATCATCTGTCGCTCCCCTTTGGTCATAGTAGACCACTTCATCCCCTTTTTCTATTCTGAAATAGTAGAAAACATCTGCTCCGGATTTAGGCGCAAGTCCTGAAGCCTGATAATAGTCAAACTGATCCTCAGTCTGATGCTTTCTCATGGCTTTCTCTTTTACTTCGCCCTCTGATTCACTGACAAGTATTACTCTATCAGCCTCGCCCTTACCACAACGGAAATGTAAAAAGACTTTACTTCCAGGTCTAGGCTCAGTGGGCTGATGAAAGTCCAATGTCATATCATGGAACAATCTGTCCCTTCTGATCATAAAATCTCCCCTCAGATTATATGCTAAGCACATGTAACAATATTTCTATATAACGCTAAAGGAGACAGCACTAGGGATGTGCTGTCTCCTTTGAGAAGGTATTTCTTTCTTATGGGTATAGCAAAAAACTTTAAATGTATTGGGGGTTACATGATTATATTAGCACCGGTCCCCAAACGGGTAAATACCCAGTTTTCACAAAATAACCAAAAGCCCTCATTCATTTTTATAAAAGTTGCACAATTTAGATCTTGCTTGCCAGTGCTGCTACATCACCGCTGAAAGAGACAGCCGGGTGAGACTCGAATAATGCTTCGAAATCCTCTCGCCCGATTTTTTCTTTTTCTATCAATAGATTTGCACTGCTGTGCAGAATATCCTCATAAGATCTTATAATCTCCTTGGCCTTGTTGTAGCAAAGGTCAATAATAACCTTAACCTGCTTATCAATTTCGCCAGCCATGAGCTCAGAGTTACGCTTATTGTGCTGGATATCGTATCCAATGAATACGTCCTCTTCCTGCTCGTTGTAATTGATTATACCGATCTCCTTGGACATACCATAAATGGTAACCATCTTGCGGGCTTCGCTTGTAGCCTTCTGAATATCGCTTGAAGCTCCGGTTGTAATATCGCCAAAGATAATTTCTTCTGCAATTCTTCCTCCAAGAGAAACCATGATCTCCTGAAGCATCTTTCCTTTTGTAAGGAACATCTCATCCTTCTCAGGAAGAGGCATTGTGTAACCTGCTGCCCCAAGACCTGTAGGAATAACTGAAACTGTATAAACAGGTCCGACATCCGGAAGGACGTGATAAAGAATAGCATGTCCTGCCTCATGATAAGCAGTTATCTTCTTCTCCTTATCGGAGATGATATGGCTGTGCTTCTCAGTACCGATTCCAACCTGAACAAATGCCTTCTGGATATCAGCCTGACGTATAAACTCGCGGCTTCCCATAGCAGCGTTAATAGCTGCCTCGTTAAGAAGGTTCTCAAGATCTGCACCGGTAAAGCCAGCTGTTGTCTGAGCAATACTCTCAAGATCAACATCCTCAGCAAGCGGCTTATTTCTGGCATGTACCTTGAGGATTTCCTCTCTGCCTCTTACGTCAGGACGAGCAACTGTGATCTTTCTATCGAAACGTCCGGGACGAAGAATAGCAGGATCAAGGATATCTACTCGGTTAGTAGCTGCCATAACGATGATTCCTTCGTTAACGCCAAAACCATCCATTTCTACAAGCAACTGGTTAAGGGTCTGCTCACGTTCATCATGGCCACCACCCATACCAGTTCCACGACGTCTTGCAACTGCGTCTATTTCATCAATAAAAATAATACAGGGGCTATTCTTCTTTGCATCTGCAAAAAGATCTCTAACTCTTGATGCACCTACGCCGACGAACATCTCTACGAAATCTGAACCTGAAATACTAAAGAAGGGAACTCCTGCTTCACCTGCTACGGCTCTTGCAAGAAGTGTCTTACCTGTTCCAGGTGCACCCTCTAGCAGTACGCCCTTTGGTATTCTGGCTCCGACTCTTGTAAACTTAGCGGCATCCTTTAAGAATTCAATGATCTCCGCAAGCTGTTCCTTTTCCTCAACAAGTCCGGCTACATCTGTAAGCTTTATCTTGTTGTCTTCGCCTGTTGAAAGTCTGGCTCTGCTCTTACCAAAATTCAGCATCCTGCTGTTGCCCGAAGATTGGCCCTGAGCATTGTTCATAATTACAAACAGAAACGTGACTACAAACAGTCCTATCAGAACTGGGATTATTGCGCTTACAAGGAGGTTCTCCCCAGGGACATCCCTGACTACGGGATCAATTCCATTCTCAACAAGAATATCCTCTATTTCCTTTACATCGGTTGCATAGAGAATCTTCTCATCACCATTTAAGAGCGTGACCTGTACCGCTCCTGTGGGGGTTTCCTCATTTGGAATAATTACGGCATCATAAACAACGCCTTCCTTCAAATCCTCCACCAGTTTACCCCTGGTGTAAGCTGTATCTGAAGACTGTATCCTGCCCTTACCATATTCAAGAAAAGCCAGAGCAAGGAGTAATACTACTATTAGAACAAAATAGAAGTTAAAGCCTCTGTTTTTCAATGTTTTTCTCCTTAGTCGAACTCCACTACTCCGATGTAGGGAAGATTGCGGTATCTCTGATTGTAGTCGAGACCATATCCAACCACAAACTCATCAGGAATCTCGAATCCGGTATAGTCAACAGTAACATCCATTACACGTCTCTCAGGCTTATCAAGAAGAGTGCAAAGCTTAATGCTTGCAGGGCCTCTGTCTCCAAGCATCTTAAGAAGATAGCTGAGAGTTCTGCCTGAATCCACGATATCCTCAACTACGAGAACATCCTTATCCTTAAGGGGCTCATCCAGATCCTTAACGATCTTAACAACACCACTTGATTTTGTGGATGATCCGTAACTTGAAGCTGACATGAAGTCCATAGTTACAGGAACTGTTATTCTCTTTGCAAGCTCACACATGAAGAATGTGCCACCCTTAAGAACGCATACAAGGTGAACAGTCTTACCAGCGTAATCCTTGCTGATCTGATCTCCGATTTCCTGGATTCTCTTGTCTACTTCTTCCTCTGAAAGAAGTACTCTTACTGATTCTGCCATAAATTCCTCCTAAATCTACCAGTGCATGATTATATTTACTCACACTGGCTATGGTCTTTTATTCTTACCTCCAAAATTCGACTGGTGTCCTCAGTGACCTTATAATCACTGCCAATACGGTATCCGGGCACCCATAAAATCATATCTCCGTCCGCCAGTACAAACAGCTCATTCCTTTTGTCCGAAGGTATTTTTTCATCTATCATAAATTTCTTCAGTGTTTTTCTGCCTTTTCCGATGCAAATGGTATCTCCTGCCCTTCGCTTACGGAATAAAATGCCATCTTCTATTTTATCATAATCAAACCATTTCGTATATTCTCCGCAGGGAATTTTATCTGCTTTATCATAAAAATCAATTCTAAAGCTAACATCCCCGATTCCAGGGCAATGAATCTTTAGCTCTCTGCCAGCTTCGAGAGAATCTTTATCGATTACATATTCCTCAACCTTATCCCCCATATCACCGCCTGATGTTTCTGATTTATCCAGGGAAAAAGTCAGTTTGTCATAAACCCTGTTTGCAACTACATGGTAAGGGAGATTGAGCCTTGCACTGCCTTCATCATTTTCAATCAAATGATCAAGTCCCAAAATATGCGCTGCTGTCACATCCTTTATATGGGGATAAGTCCTTTCGATTCCCCTCATATAAATTCGATGCCTGATTATCTCAGGAGTTTTTCGAAGCTCTTTACAGTCATAGGAAAAGCTGTCCTTTTCCTTAGTGGTTATCTTTTCTTCCGCTAAATCTGCCTGATCGTCAAGATACTTATCAACTTCAGCAAGGTAATCCGCTGTCTCCGCCACATGTCTGAGAGCTCCGTTATTTACCTGCTCTATGGCAACAGGAAGAATATTGTGTCTTATCCTGTTTCTTGTGTACTCATCTGTGTGATTGGTCTTATCTGTTCTCCAGGTATAACCATTTTCTGAAAGGTATTCTTCAATCTGGTTTCTTTCAAGCATCAAAATAGGTCTTACAAGCTCGTGTTTTCCCCTTTTCCTTGAATACTTGATACCAGCAAGCCCCTTTAGCTTGCTTCCCCTGAACAGGTTGTGAAGCATTGTCTCTGCCTGGTCATTTCTGTTATGGGCCGTTGCAATGACTACCCTTTTACTACTTTCTTTTTCAAGTTCTCCGGCTATTTCTTCAAAGGCATTGTACCTCGCATTTCTTCCGATCTCTTCCTCGGATTCTCCGGATTCTTCTAATAATGCAGGGATATCTATGTCTCTTCTGAAAAAGCGAACTCCCTTTTCCTTGCACAAGATCTCTACAAACTCAGCATCTGTCACTGCTTCTTCTCGGATCATGTGGTTAATATGAACTACCACAAGCTCAAAACCCAGCACCCCTGAAAGCTCGTTTAAAATATGAAAAAGGCAGACCGAATCAGCTCCACCGGAAACTCCGGCAAGCACGATGTCGCCCTGTTTGATCAGACTGTTTTTTTCTATGAAGTTTTTAGTCTGCTGTACGTAATCGTTCATTTACCCTCGATTATGCTAAAAAAGGCTCCGGAATAACTTCCGAAGCCCCTCTATAATCTTATCGTCCTGCGTCTTCATCCTTGAAGATGATCTCTCCGGGATAAACCAGTCCAAGTTTCTCTTTTGCAACTTCCTCGATATACTTTCTGGTCGTTGTGTATTTTTCAAATTCTGCTATTTCTTCGGTTCGTTTCTCTTCATCTTCGATCTGTGACTGAAGAGATTCTATTCTGGATTCATATTGATTAAGCTTCTGGTAGAGGCTTACACTCCTTATGAATACAACTACCGTCAGCAGAATTACGGCAATACCCGCAAGCATAAGTCCTAATCTGTTGTGGATACTGCTTTTATATTTTGCTTTTGTAGCTCTTCTTGTTCTTGTATTTCTTTTGTATCTTGTTGCCATTCATTACTCCCCATCCGAAATCGCAAATAAGCTAAATTGCTTCATATACGTTATTTCGGAGATATAACCCCTCAACTTTATTGTATAGCATAAGACTTTTCTTTGCAATTCATTATGCCATACAGCAATCCCCCATAAGAGGCTACTTAAATGTATCGATAAAGCGATGACACGTCCTCTTTGTGGATGGTTTCCTTCACATCAAGAACCTCCACCTTGACCTCTTTATTACCAAAGCCAATGGTAATAATATCACCAGCCTTAACATCAGCAGATGCCTTGGCTACTCTGTCATTTATCATAACTCTGCCGGCATCACAGGCCTCATTGGCTACTGTTCTGCGCTTTATAAGTCTTGTCACTTTAAGATATTTATCTAGTCTCATTACAAATGTCTCCTATAATTACGGATTATTTATATTATTCTCCGATTCACTTCCAGATCCTGTACCTGGCGTTGCTCCTGGATTTGTTGTTGCACCGGGATCTGTAGATGTACCTGGATCAGTAGGAGTTCCGGGATCTGTCGGTGTTCCTGGATCTTTTGATGTACCGGGTTCCGTCGATGTTCCTGGATCTTTTGATGTGCCGGGCTCCGTCGATGTTCCTGGATCAGTCGATGTTCCGGGGTCAGTTGATGTTCCTGGATCAGTTGACGTTCCGGGGTCAGTTGATGTTCCTGGATCAGTTGATGTTCCAGGGTCCGTTGATGCTCCGGGATCTGTCGATGTTCCGGGATCGGTCGATGTGCCAGGATCCGGTGTTGTGCCAGGATCGGTTGACTCTCCGGGCTTTGTTGAACCACCCTCACTGCCTGAGCCAGAACCACTACCTGAACCGGTATCACCATTATCGGGATCCGGTGTTGTTCCTGTATTTCCAGAATCAGAAGTATTACTATTTTCTGAATTATCCGTCTGTGTCTTTTCCTTTACCATCTCAGGGAAGGTATATGTAACATTAGTCTTCTCACTATCAATCTGAATAGTGTAGCTCTTTGTCTGATAGCCTTCCTTCTGAAGAGTTACCATATGCTGTCCTGCAACCTTCGCAAAGCTTACAGGAATCATTCCTACATAATTTCCATCAAGATATGCCTCAGCTCCTATTGGCGCATCAAAGCTAACCTTATATCCGCTTATCAGATTTTCATCCTCTGAGCTTGCAGTATCTGATGAATCTGAAGAATCAGATGATCCAGATGAAGATGAACTTGAAGAGTCTGATGATGTTGTCGCAGAAGAACTGCTGGAAGTGCTATCTGCATCTGCCGAATCCGTCGTAGTTGTTGCAGCAGACTGGTCAACAGTAGCTGATGTTGAAGAATCAGAACTGTCTTCCTTTGTTGTCTTCTTGGTTGAAGCATCATTTTTCTTTGTGGAAGCTGTTGATGCAGAATCTGCCGTCTCTGCTGTAGACGCAGTTGATGACTCACTAGGCACAGTAATGCTAACTGAGCTGTCACTACTTAGCGCTGTATCTTCTGAGCTGCTGTCATCAGATGTATCCTCCGTAGAGCTATCGTCTGACTTGGAGTCATCTTCCTTTTTCTCAAGCTCAACAAATAAAGTAGCATCAGGCTCAGCAACCTTCAGCAAATGATCCTGAGATACATAGCCTTCTGCCATAACATGAAGCTTGTGCTTTCCGTAGGTAAAGCTGTGAGGAACTTCTGTCAGAATCTCCTCTCCATCAACAAACACGCGGGATTCCTCAGGCGTTACCACGAAGGTAACCTTACCTTCCTTTATTTGCTCGACCTCAACCACGCTTGTGTCGATAACCGTCTCTTCATTTCTGTTTACAACAATTTCAGAAGTAAGCTTTGTGCCATTTCCAGCGATGTTCACATTGTAGCTTCCCTCAGGAGCGCTGATGAGCATTCTGGGAGTAATCTTTCTGATAACCTCTTTATCAAGCTCAATCCATGCACCAACAAGACTTCTGTTATTAACAGTGTCAGAGGAAAGGCTTACATATCCATGTCCTCTTGTGACAACAATGCTATAAATCTCTTTATCTATTCCGCTGACTCTTAAGGTGTCAGTCTCCAAAATATCCTCAGGATTTACAGCCTGACCATCGGAAATGATCATGGTCTTCCTTGTCAGATGCAAAACCTTTCCATTTATCTTTGCCGTCTCATCATTGCTAACAAGGCTAAAGTCATTAACCCCTGCTTCAACCCAGGCATCATCTGATACCACCAAAGAATTCAGATGCTTTGATCCTCTCAGGAATGTAATATCCACAACCTGTCCCACCTCCAGCATGGATGCAGAAACAGGCTCCCTGTGAATATCAAATATCTGAGTAGTATTGTCATACTTCAATGTGTAATTTTTTCCTGTGTCGTGATTTCGGAACTGAATAGTCTTAGAAATTGTATTGATCTGCTTAATACTGGCTGTATCAGCGGAGTCATATTTTCCAAGTAAAGAAATCCTGACTTCGCCCGTAGAAGAGCCATCATCAGCCGCAAAGGCTGACATAGTCTGAACTGATAAAAGTGACGCAATTATCATCATTACAAATAATAAACGCATTATTTTCTTCATCAGCTTCCCCCGTAATTCCGGAATGGAACTAATATCCGGTCACCTCCCTGTCAGACCAGATATTACTCACTTATCATTTTCCGGATTTCATTTAGTCTGTCTTCCTGCAGTAAATATTCCTTCGTATTGTGTGAAGGTTCCTCAATAACATCAGAAAGCATGGCTTTTAGAATAAGCCCTAATTCCTTACCAGGCTTAATTCCCTTATCCATAAGGTCCTTACCATTAACACTAAGCTCTGCCAGTGTCAGGCACTCGCCATCCTTTTTAATCTCTTCAAAGAAATCCCTTACCTGCTTTGTCCAGGCAAACTTCTCATCCCTTAGGTAATCGCTCTGAGCAACAGTGTCTGCATCATGTATTTCTATTAACAGCGGAAAAATATCAACTCCCACCTTGCTTGCTGCTTTTCGAACGTTCTTCTTTGTAGCAGGGAATCTATAGTCATGATACTTTATGAGCCTCTTTACAAGGTCCATAGTATCTCTGTCAAACTTCAGGCGTCTAAGAATAGCAAATGCTGTATCTGCGCCCTTCTCCGCATGTCCATGAAAATGATCCACGCCCTCTTCATCAGTAGTTCTGCATGAAGGCTTCTCAATATCATGGAAAAGCATAGTAAGGCGAAGCGCCTTATCAGCGCGAATAGCCTCAACAGATTTTACTATATGCTCTCCAACTTCATATGCATGATGCTGGTTGTTCTGCGGACATCCAACGCATTTATCAAACTCAGGCATTATCACACCTGTAATTCCTGTCTCATAAAGCTCCCTGATCTCTCCGGGATTAGGTGAAACGAGAAGTTTTACAAGTTCAACCTGAATTCTCTCTGCGCTTATTTTTGACAAAGTAGGCACAAGCTCTTTTATGGCTTCCCTTGTCTCATTCTCAATAGTATATCCGAGCTGAGCTGCGAATCTGACAGCTCTCATCATACGAAGAGCATCCTCAGAAAATCTCTCTATAGGATTCCCAACGCAGCGAATAAGCTTTTTATCTATATCGGACAGACCATCGAATTCATCAATAAGTCCATCCTCTTCACTGTATGCCATGGCATTAATCGTGAAGTCCCTTCTCTTAAGGTCCTCCACGAGATTAGAAGTAAAGGTCACTTCCTTGGGATGCCTTGAGTCCTCATACTCTCCATCAATTCGATATGTGGTAACCTCAAAGCCTTCCTTGCCATCCATAACAGTTACAGTGCCATGGGCAATTCCTGTATCGATGGTTCTGCCAAACAGCTTCTTTACCTCCTCCGGCTTAGCACTGGTGGTAATGTCCCAGTCCCCAGGCTCTCTGCCAAGGATGCTGTCGCGGACACATCCACCAACAACATAGGCCTCAAATCCTGCACTATGAAGCGTATTCAATATTCTCTTTGCCGGTTCAGGAATGTTTATCTTAATATCTTTCAAATTAATATGCTCTGCCCCAGTAAACCATCTTTGTTGCAGGCTTTCCACAGCATACGCATGTGCCTGAGAGGTTCTCCTGCTCAAAAGGTATGCATCTGCTGGTTACGGAATAATCTTCCTTGATCTTGTCTTCACAAGCTCTGTCTCCGCACCACATAGCCTTAACAAAGCCCTTGGTCTCCTTGAAGGCTTCCTCAAACTCTTCTTTATTTGTTGCAGCAAAAGTATGTGTATCAAGGTGGTTCTTAGCTCTCTCGAACATATCCTTCTGGATTGTAGGAAGAAGCTCAGCTACCTTAGCAGCTACATCATCAATTGCACATTCAATTTTCTCAGATGTGTCACGTCTTACAAGTACGCACTTGCCAGCCTCGATATCCTTAGGACCGATCTCGATACGAACAGGGATACCACGCATCTCCTGATCAGCAAACTTGTATCCCGGACTTCTGTCGGAATCATCAAGCTTAGCTCTGAAGTCCTTAAGGCTGTCAAGAATCTTGCCAGCTGTCTCAAGAACGCCGTCCTTTTTCTGCTGGATAGGAACGATCATAACCTGAACAGGTGCAATTCTAGGAGGAAGTACAAGTCCTGAATTGTCGCCATGAACCATGATCATAGCTCCGATAAGACGTGTTGTTGCGCCCCATGAAGTCTGATATACATGGTGAAGCTTGTTATCTTTTCCTGCGTACTGAATATCAAATGCCTTAGCAAAGCCATCGCCGAAGTTATGGCTTGTAGCTGACTGAAGTGCTCTACCATCATGCATAAGAGCCTCAACTGTATATGTAGCCTCAGCACCAGCGAACTTCTCCTTCTCAGTCTTCTGACCCTTAATTACAGGGATAGCCATATCCTCTGCAAGGAAATCAGCATATACATTCAGCATCTGCTGTGTGCGCTCCTCAGCCTCCTCGAAGGTTGCGTGAGCTGTGTGGCCTTCCTGCCAGAGGAATTCTCTTGAACGAAGGAAAGGACGTGTCTCCTTTTCCCAACGAACAACGCTGCACCACTGATTAAGTACCTGTGGAAGATCCTTATAAGAGTGGATCTCTCCTTTATAGTAATCACAGAAAAGTGTCTCAGATGTGGGTCGTACACAGTATTTCTCTGTAAGCTCTTCCTGTCCGCCCAAGGTTACCCATGCAACTTCTGGGGCAAATCCCTCAACGTGATCCTTCTCCTTCTGAAGAAGTGACTCTGGAATAAGCATTGGAAGATATGCGTTTGTTACGCCTGTCTTCTTGAATCTCTCATCAAGGTGTTTCTGAATAAGCTCCCATATCGCATAACCAGCGGGCTTGATAACCATAAAGCCCTTGATATTAGAATAGCTGATAAGTCCAGCCTTGATTACAACGTCTGTGTACCACTGTGTGAAATCCTCATCCATTGATGTGATCTCAGAAACCAGTTTTTTCCCGTCCTGTGCCATCTTTCTTTTTCTCCTCGTTAAATATCTTACCTACCACGCATAGGCATCCATCTTTAAATATCGATAGTTTGTTACATGGTAAGGCTTACTAGCGCTATTTGTCAAGTTTTGATACCATACAAAATTCCAGAGAAAGTAGCTATTCTCTGGGATCAAAATAATTATTTTAAATCTGAACTATATTTTGAATAAAACACGCTGCAATATCCATTTTTTCCAGCGATTTCTGCTGCGATTTTTGAATTGGTACCATTCTCACACACAAACACTATCTGCCTGAATTTATCATCAGAAATTATATAGGGATTAAGGTTAATCTTATGAAGAGGTATGTTTATTGCTTTAGGGACCACCTTTTCTGGAGAATCGCCTCCCATACTGACATCAATGATCAGAGGATCATTCAGCTTCTTTATATCCTCTAAAGAAATGTAAGAAGCTTCTTTATCGGTAGCGTCTTTTCCTGGTTGTTCCTTTTTAGTTTTTTCCTGCGGAGGTCTTCGCTTTCCTTTGTCGAATACCCTTTCTTCTATTTCCTGTAGCTCTTTATCCCCAAGAATTATCTGCATTCCAAATACTCTGTCACTTTCAGGAAAAATAATACCTTTAAAATATACCTGCGTAACGTGTTGTACGCAGGTATGACAGTCATAGATATCTTGTAGGTATTCCGCTGGCTTAACATCCAAATCCTTTTCTCCAAGGACATCCCTTATATATTCATGGACTATACGCGCAGCCTCTTTTTTTGTTATGTTTTCTTTTTCAAAAATCATCTCGGAGTCACTCTGATTGTGTAATTATCATAAGGTTCGAGCTTATCAATGCCAAATATTCCATCCTCATCTATGCTCACTTCACCTGACCATAAATCATGTACCTCAAACTCCTTCGCATCTGCAAAGTTATAAGCTTCAGGAAGCTTATCGCCAATTGCCTGCATGATTTCCCAGGTTGAAACAGCATACTCCTCATCCTTTACCTTGTCACTAAGGTTTATAAAGGACAGCGCCACACTTCCGTCAGCAAGGGGCTTAGCCAGAACATCCACTCTGTCATTATTTGTCACATACTCTGAGTCAGGATACTCATCCAGAAGTGTGCAGAATAGTCTCTTTGCCTGAACGCCAAGGACATCCTGATTAAGAGTCAGGTATTCTTTATGCGCAATGATTCTGTGGATGTCATCTCCCTTTTTCACCCTTCTAAGGTCAAGACCTAGCATAAGTGGAGAATTCATCATGCACCACATAACCATATGTGTGCGGTTCTGCGTGTCTGTAAGCCCGTTCATTCCGATCATCATCATGTCGGGATCATTCCAGCCCTTATCAAGTCCGGCAAATTCGTCCATGATCACTGCCTTGTTGTACTGACTCGCAACGCCCTCAGAGTAATCACTTGTCCACTTTCCATTTCCAGGATTGCCATCAGCACCTACACTGAAGGTTATGTCATTTAATATTCTCCAGGAATCAGCGAGCTTTTTCCCCCAATTCTGAGGCTGAGTTTTTCCCCACTCACAAAGTGAGTACACAATTTCCTTATCCGGAGCTTCCTCAGTAAGGCCTTCCAGGAGCTTCGCATAAGACATGAAGGTATTTTCCTGCCTTCTGTGATTCATCAGTCTTATTCTGTTTTTCCCAGCCTTCAAAGGAAGGTCGAGACTATCGGTCTCAAGCATATCGTCAAAAAGATATGATCTGTCGTTTTTTCTATCTGCAGCAATCTGAAGCCAGCTTCCCTGCTCCTTCTCTTTTCCGCAGATATGATCTATCTCAAATGTATAAACTCCGTCTTCCTTAATATCTATCTCGAAACAAGCCTCTCCGCTCTCATATCCCACAGGAGTTCTTGCAGGGCCTGTTCCATCAAATGTTCCTATATTAAAGAAATAAACCTTTCCATTTTCTTCTTTAGTCTTTACGCCATCACCATCTGTAAACATGTTTTCGCCAGGTGTAAAAACTTCTTCAAAGTCACTTCCCTTTTTGGTGACCTTAACCTGACCAATTGCAGGCGCATATACATACTTTGCATTCTCAGCATCAGAGAAAGTCGCATCATCCCAGAGGTAGTAGCAGTTATCCACCTTCAAAAAATCCACATCCCACTCGATATAGGACTTTGCGTCCTCAAGCTCATGACCGCAGGTTCCAACTGCTGCCCCTGCGCAAAGATTTGTACCTATATCATTGTACATTCCGAACTTAAGTCCCTTGCTGTGGATATAATCTGCAAGAGCCTTGAATCCAGATGGGAATTTCTCCTCATTATTAGAAAGTCTCCCATCAACTCTTTCATTCTTATAACAGCCATCATCCAAAACCAGATATTCATAGCCAAGCTTATCAAGTCCCAGCTCAACCATCTTATCAGCCATCTGTTTTGTCAGATCCTCTGTGTTCCCACTTCCAAATGCATTCCAGCTATTCCATCCCATTGCAGGAAGGCCATACTTTTTCTTCCCAAATAATCTCTCCCCGTCATCGAAGTTATCGAACCTATACGCCTCCCCAGGTATAACGTCCGGTCGCTCCAAATTGCTATTTTTCATATCCCTCTCCTCTTTATAACTATTATCTCCCTCCAAAATACCTAAATTCCCAATATGCTTCAATAAAAATATTGCCTTTTTTTAGGCTCAATAATTGCCTTTTTTATAATTTAGGATTATATTTTTTCTGAATTTTTGGCAAAAAGCAGTATTTTCATTAAAAATATAAGGAAACTTTTAAAAAAGTTTATTCTGAAAAGCCTTGTATTTCAAGGCTTTCTGAGAACCTTATATAAAAATTTTCAAAAAAATAAAAAAATTTAAAAAAAATGCTTGCATTCATTTAGATTCCGTAGTAATATAGCTTTTGTCGTTAAGACAGCGGCACACAAACCGCATGAATAAGCGCTTCTAGCTCAGTTGGTAGAGCACCTGACTCTTAATCAGGGTGTCCAGGGTTCGAGCCCCTGGAGGCGCACGCCGAGTACTGTTTTTGTGAGTATACCTCATGGGGACGGTACTTTTTTTGCGCGTTAAAGAGAGCCACGCAAGATAAAAAGAGTAGAGAAATCACCGAGGGAAGCTTGCTTACCAAAGGTGATAGCTCTACTCTTTTTAATTTATGCGGCGAACGCCGCGTAAATGAGGAATTTGCGAAGCAAATTTCGAATCTTGCGTTGGCGGAATTTCGAATCTGCGTGGCTCATACCCTATCGGCGCAGCAAATTTCGAATCTTGCGCTGGCGGAATATATCTTTTCAAATCTCCATCCTCCGAAATTTCTGCCAATAACACGCCCATCATCCACAATCCTTTTCCTACGTGCTTCCAACCTGATGCTTCCAGTATGTTTTTCCCAAAACAAGCACGTATACTGATGAATTGTCATCTCCCTCGTGCTCGCTACCCCTCACATCGTACACGAAGATCTAACAAATATCCCCATCTGAGTGTCATCAGACCATATCTCCATTTTCCCTCAGCACTCATACAGCAAAATTTCCACAATATTCGTGTTCAACTGGCGAAAGCATGGCACTCAATCTCTTAATTCTTTTCTATTTGCGTGCCTACAACGGCAATTGCTTCTATTTCTAATTAAATATCATTCACATTTTACTCATTACTCTTATCAACTTCCTTCATATATCTAGCAGTTATAATTCCGGCAGGTAGCGCCACAATTGCAATACCAAGTACAGATGACAGCATTGTTACGATTCGTCCTGTAACTGTAACTGGATATATGTCCCCATAACCAACCGTTGTAAGCGAAACTGTAGCCCAATAGATAGCATCAAACAAAGTATCAAAACTTTCAGGCTCTACATTAAAGATTACAAGTGCTGCAACCAAAACATATCCAACAGCCAGCGATCCTACTGCAAGCAAAGCATGCTCTGACTTTTTCAAAACATCAACAATTATTACCAAGCTCTTAGAATAACGAAGTGCTTTAAACACTTTGAATATACGGAAAGTTCTTACCATTCTGAACAACCTAAACAGCTTAAAGCCACTCTTTAATACTGTCAGTGATGGTAAAATTGATAAAAGGTCAATAATTGCCCATATTGTGAATGGATATCTAATAAATGGTAATGACTTGCCTTCCAGCTTATAGTCTGCTGTTACCCAACGCAACAAATAGTCTATGATAAATATTGATACTGTAACTCTATCTATGATAACAAAAGCAGTATTAGTCGTTTTAAATCCCAGAGGAACAATACTTATCAGAATCGTTATTAGCATGAATGTATCATATATCTTACTAAGCTCGTTATCCTCTTCCGCCACTTCTATTACTTCATATATTTTCTTTCGCATAGCTCTCCCTCACAAACCCCTCAAACACCAATTTTTATTATTATACTATTTTATTAATTACTTACGCTAAAAATCGGCAGTCAATTGACCACCGATTTTCATTTTATAGCAGGATGTATACACCACACACATAATTAAATATATTTATTGAGATTATTGTTAAAATACTTTATTTTTCTTCCTATTCCCCCATCCATAGCATCATCAAATTTCTTAGGAATATTTGTAATAACCCATTTGCCTTTAACTTTGGTTAATTGGATTTTCACACTATGCTCAAAGTCTTCATCGTCATAATCAGCATCATCATACTCATATTCTTCCAAAAAGTATTGAGCTATTTTCTTAAACTTCATAGCATCTGTTGCTTTTTTGCGATATATCCTCCACCATTTTAGATACTCCTTAAGAGCAGCATCTATCTCGTCTTCGCAATCATAATAGTTGTATTTAACCTTTACTGTTGCTGTTTTACCCTTTATTTCAACGTCACTAATTTCATAAACAAAGTAATCCTTATTGACCTTTCTGGCTATTTTAACCATGTTCTTATCAGACCAATAGTACCACTTTGTCTTTGATTCCTTTCCATATTTAAGCATTCTTGTGACATCATAGTTTTTCACAGCATTTAAAAAGCATTCCGTCTGTTTTGTTACAGCCTTCTCTTCCTTCTTCGAAGCTGCTTGGACGCTTGTAAATGGAATCAAAATTATTAAAGCTAAAAGAGCTATTATAACAGCCACTTTATATGTAATAGTTTTTCTCATTCTACTACCACATCTTTCCCTCACAGATCACTTCATTAATTGATCCTTTTTATAATTATTCTATTAAGTCAAACCATGATTTATTAAATTAAGATAAAAAGCGATAGTCCTTAATTAAGAACTATCGCTCTATTGATTCTTATTTAGTATTCAGTTTTGTTCATAAATCATTATATGTCCTATTCCACATCCCTACTCTTCACAATAAATGAAACCAGCATCAGAATATAGCAAATAGTCTTAGGAAGCATTAACATTCCCAAAATCGGAAGTAGCGGCGCGAAAAATGCTACCGGAATATAAAAAGCAAAAGACAGCGTGGTATATAACCACAATTTGCCCAGGCTCTTATCCTCATTTCTAACCTTGAAATAGAGATATACAACTATACCCCCAATTACTATGAAGGGCAGATTACGTAATACTCCCCATAGCACTGTTCCTTCGCCCGTAAACCAGTTATTCCCAGGAGCAAGGCAGATCACAATTCTTAAAGCCGCAAGAATATAAATTATTATCTCGATCGTCTTAGTCCCTTTATCATTCCTGCTGTAAACACTCTTATATAACCAAAATACAAGGATATAGAAAACAGTCATGGTTATTGAAGTAACGAGCTTACCAAACCCCAGATACCACGTAAAATCATTGTCTATGAAATAGTTTAAAACTCTCGGTACCAGATGAAAGGAATCTCCAATTCCAAGTACCAGTGCAGCAGTTCCCATAATGACATCATTTTTGTTGCGTCGCTTTATGAGAATGAAAGCTCCTGTACATATTGCAAATATAAGATATAAAACATCAAAAGCAGATTCTCCATATTTCATATTTTCAATCCTCCAGCCCCTCATACTCCTCAATCGCCTCAGCAATTTCATCCAGCGAAATCTTAAGCATCCCTTCGTAAATCGCAACAGGCATCTCTCCCTCTAACGGATGAATTTCCGGAGTCCAGTCCTCCTCCATAAAGTTATAAACGATAAGTACCTTCTTTTTTGGATCAACTATCCAATACTCTCTGACTCCAGCATCAGCATATTTCATTACCTTTATTGATAAATCTTTATATCTCGTCGATGGTGACAAAATTTCTGCAATAAAATCCGGTGCTCCATAGATTCCAAAACCTTTTATTTTATCCCTGTCACACACAACGATTACGTCCGGAACAACCATTGTTTTATTGTCTTTATTAAGCTGAACATCAGCAGGTGCAGAATATACTTTACACTTACCTTTATTTTTCTTAATATACTGTGCAATTGTAGAGTGGATGATGTAGATAATATCCTGATGAGCCAGCGTAGGAGAGTTCATTTCAAATAAAACTCCATCAATCAGCTCTACTCTTTTATCTTCTGGTATTTTATTGTAATCATCAATTGTAAATTCTCCAGGCTTTTTGCCACCAAATAAGGCCCCTGGCTCTTTTAACGAATCAAATAATCCATTATCATCCAAAAGTCCTTCTGTTCCATACTCAAATGCCTTCCCCTGGTAAACTGACTCATCACCTTTAAGCACTCTTTCTATGGCATCAAGCGTTGCTCTCCTGGGATTCTTGGTTTTCCCGGAAAAAATCTTCTGTAAGGTCACAACAGGAACCCCAGAATATGAAGAAAGCTGAGAAAAACTGTATCCTCTTTTCTCTTTTATCTCATTCATTTCCCTGATATCCATACGCAGCTCTCCAATATATTACTATATTTACATATCCTATAATATATTTTAATATACTTATATATCTATTTCAAGGCAAAAAATTATACATAAAAAGCCCATACCAACCGGTACAGGCTTGTCACTTCATATTATCTACAAATCTTATTTATTATCCTCAGCTGCTTTTCTCTCTTCCTGCTGAAGCTTGTACAACTTACAAATTGTGAACATCAAAAGGATTTTACATTTGCATTTTTTGACACATTTTTTCTATATCAAAATTTTTTGACATGCCCTATTTTACTGGGTTTCCACGTTTTCTCAAAAAAGCTCTCTAACCCTTTTCAAATATTTCTTTATGATTTTTACATCCTTTATTGCATTACCAGTTTCGAGCGAATGATTCGCTTTTTTCACCTCAATAAGTTCAAGTCCAAGCTCCACACACTTATCTTCCACGATATCATTCTCGCACCAGGGGTCACTAAGACCATGGAAAACCACACCCTCTTTTCCATTTAGGAAATCGAAGGTCTGGGGAACAGGTGTCAGAACAATATGGAAAGCATTTACTCCATATTTTTCATCACAATATGCCCCAATAGCTGTTCCTATGCTTTTCCCTATAAACAAAACCTTGTCAAAATCTTCAAAATCTACATCAGAAAGCTGTTCCAGCGCCTGACTTGCAGCAATATCAAAGGCTTCCCTCATCTTTTCAGCATTATCCTTAATTTCACTCGGCTTATGAGGAAAATCGTATGAAACCTCTACAACCTCATAACCCTCTTCCTTTGCAAGGCGTCTGGAATAGTATAAAAGCGGCTTATCCACATGATATCCAACACCAGGAAATACTACTGCAAGCTTCTTTGCGCTCATGCTTCCTCCCTGAAAAATTCCTTTATAGCTTCTACAACCTCATCCAAATGTCTTGTATAGCAATGGTCATCACCATGTATTGTGACAAACTTCGCATTCTTATACAGTTTGGATGCCTTCACACCATATTCATAAGGAACCGCCTCATCCTCATCTCCATGAACGATAAAGACACGTCCTTCATATCTTTCAATTTCATCCTCAACATGTATTGTCTGAGCAACGCGAACATAGTCGCCTGAAATCTCCCAGTCACCGCTCCCCACTGTTTCAGGGATGTGCTTAGGATCAAAATCTGCTCCAAGAATGCTTCCCTTCCTTGCAACCTCAGGAATCATCCATGCAGGTGAAAGCGGAAGTATAGCCTTAAAGTCATCGGGACACATTCCACCGATCAGCATAGTCAAAAGTCCACCCTGTGAATGTCCGCACAGATACAGATCAGTTACAAAATCCAGTGTTTTAGCATATTTCACAACTGAAAGAGCATTTGTAACCCACTTATACAAAGTATGGTTCTTAAACTCACCATCGCTACCGCCATGACCATACATCTCGACTCTCAGGACGGAGATTCCCATGTCATTCATAGCCTTCTGCGCTGCGATTATGTGATCTTCCTCCATATGTCCTGTAAAACCGTGTATCAGAATGCAAAGAGGTCCTTTTTCCGCGCCCTCGGGGCGATCAAGCTTTGCATGCAAACGAGTTCCGTCGCTGTCAATGTAAAATTCCTTCATGTCATTTACTCCTTTTCATAGCTTTAATATTTATTATGTACCTTCTCTGCAAAGCACATCATATCCTTAACCTGTATCTTAGTACCATCATCCAGAATAGCTGTCCCGCTCATCCTTCCAAAAACCTGGTGCTGATCAGACACTATCACCTTGAAATCAAGACACGCCGCCCTGTCAAAAACAGGCACAAAATCCATCTCAAACCTTCCATCAGAGGAAGTGAATTTCCATGGTTCCATATATGAGTTCTCTGGTATGTGGAAGGTTACATCATCGAGCTTATGCACTTTTCCATTGTAGAAAAGAACATTCTCCGTTGCAGCCTTGGTGTTACCAAATCCATATCCTATATTAAAACCAAAGCTGTTTCCATCTATATCCGTATTTCCTGAACCCCAGTACCATGTATTGTCATAGGTCCAGACACCTCTGCCCCAGTCGAGAGTTGCAAAATCTGTCGCAGGGTTAAATCTGTATTCTTTTCCATTAAACTTCATATAGCCCGATGCGCGCATACAGTTAATCTTCTGATTGTAGTAAAAAGCGTGCTTCTTATCCCAGGGCGTAGCAATTACCATGGTATCCATATCCGGCTGCTCGAGAACAATATCGCAGTCAAAAGGCTTTCCATCACAGAAATCCTCGAAATTACATGTGATGTGCCTCTTTCCATCATGTGCATCAAAAGTCATCTGTAGCCTTTTATCTTCATACTTAGTAATGCAGTTGGAAGATGAAGAAGGCAGTCCTATTTTCCCCATTGAAAAAGCATTAAGGATTGTCTCCGTGTGCTCCCATGGTTTATCTCCAAACTCCAAAAGAGACACAGACTGAAGATCAATATAACCATCATCAGATATGGTAAATGCGCCAGCAAAGGAATCAGATAAAACCAGATAGTAGTCCCATTCCTTGATTCGCCATTTAGGCGCCTTTATCATGGATCTGTCATATTTCTGTATAAGGCTTCTGGACCAGCCAGGCTCCACAAGCTCACCATCTCTACCTAAAAGAGCATGCTCAGTTGTAACTTCATGATTTCTTGGCATAACGATTACCCCCAACAATACCAATAATATTGAATCTTACTCTATTATTACACGAATTTCGCCGCAAATATTGCTCTATTTATCAAAATTTCGATATCTACTTACCCTCTTCTAATGTTAAGATAAGAAAAAGAGCCAAAAGGACCATGACTATGAGACGATATGACATAAATATAAATGGTATAGATGTAAACGCTATCTACAGCGAAACAGCTATATATGAGATATTTATCCCACTTTTGCATAAACTCACTGCTCTGCAGAAGGAAAAAGGCAGACGAATTCTTGTCTTACTCGCTGCGCCTCCAGGTGCAGGAAAAAGCACTCTGTGCAGTTTTCTTGAAAAGCTATCCCAGGAAAATTCTGATATATGTAACGTTCAGGCTATCGGAATGGATGGTTTCCACAGAAGACAGGAGTACCTTCTTACCCATGATACAGAGCGTGATGGAAAAATCGTCAAAATGGTCGACATCAAGGGCGCTCCTATCACATTTGATTTAGAAAAACTGACTGCTGCCATAAAAAGAGTCTCCTCTGGAGAAATCTGTGGCTGGCCGCCGTACGACAGGCATCTCCACAATCCTGTTGAAGACACCTACACTGTAAACAGCGACATCGTGATCCTGGAAGGCAATTACCTTCTTTTGGACGAAGATGGCTGGCGAGATTTGGCCAGCTTTGCTGACTACACAATAAAAGTTATTGCAAATGAAGAGTTTTTACGAGAAAGGCTGATTGACCGTAAAGCCAAAAGTGGAAACACCCTGGAAAAGGCAACTGCTTTTGTAGACTATAGTGATATGGCAAATGTCCGTATCTGTCTTGAGAAATCGAACACCGCTGATCTTATTCTTGTCATTGATGATAATGGAGAATACAGTTATGGTTCATGAGAATCTTAAGGAAAAACTGGACGAGTACGCAAACATTATCTCTGAAATCAGAGTTCTTTCTGCTGTTTCTATTGAAGGCATAAGTGATTCCAAGGACTATGCTTCCAAGCTGCAAAGGGACTTCAAAAAGATTGGCCTTCTGGGCATAAAATCCAGAGAAATACTGGATACCTATCTATATCCTATTCTTGATTCACCAGAGCATTTCTCCCATGAAACAGCCATTATACTGCAGGACTTCTGCAACCTTCTTCTGGACCCTCCAAGTGGAGACGAGCTCGATTTATTCCTTTTATTTGAAATTTCAAAAAGACTGCTTGAAGAACTCCTTCTTCTTGATGATTACGATGGCTATGCTGCGCAGCTCAACATGCACATCACTGTTTGCTATGCAAATGTAAACAGAACTGCCAGACTGACACAGGCACATGAAATTAACAGCTTCTACAGAGATGAAGGTCTTAAGGCTGCTGACGAAGCCAAACGCTTACTAAAAAAAGAAAACTTCGTGCAACTAAGCCTTGTTGCCAAAAAAGAAGTCATACGTGCAGTGAAATTCTACGCTGCCCTCTACGATACATTTTTCGCAGAGGAAGATACCAATGAAATCCGTTATAAGGCGCTTGAGGATGCTATTCTCCTTTCGAGCGACACTTTCTATATCGAGCAGACTCCCGGCTATCCCTGGAATCAGCATTTATACAGATGTCTTGAACACATGGGACAGCTTACAGAGCGTGGAAACAGATGGCACTTTTCCACAAAACAATGCGCCTGCATCTGCGAACAACTTAAGGTTCTTGAGAAAATGTGGGAGGAAAACACCACCGATGTCAGAAAAAAGCTCCCCGAATCCCATTACAGATTGATTCTTCTTAGAAACCGCTACTTTGCAGGTCTCCTTGAAAAGGATTTCTATCAGGATTCTCTCTTAAAGCTATATGACGAATTCAGCAATTTCGAATATGACATGTATTCCGTTCAGATGAACCTTCTGATTCCTGCTGAGTATATGGCTACTCTTGATAGCGAAAACCTCTCCGATTCTGAAATTGAAACTGTTAGCCAAATCTATAATCGCGTAATTGATTATGTCTTAAAGTCTGTCAATATGGATGCTTTCAACTATTTGCAGGAGTATCTTATTGGATTCTTAGAAGAGTTTATTGAACTTCCTGAAATTATGTCCTTTGAGACCATGGGCTTAAAGTGCCTTGCAGCGCTCCATCCGCCCACCTACGTTCACTCACTTCAGGTCGCTGATATCACCAAGCTTCTGACCAAATATGTTATAGCCGATTCTCCTTCAGAGTTTATCGGTATATGCGATTGCAAGGATGAATCTGATGTAAAAGAAAATGAGCCTGAAATCCTCGACTACGCCTACCACTGTGGTCTTTGCCATGACTTTGGAAAAATCGCTGAGATAGACACGATCTTCACCTATGGCCGGTCCCTATTTGACAGCGAGCGAGACATTATTAAGATGCACACACTCATGGGGCGCTCATACCTTGAGAAGTATCCATCCACCAGGGCATACGCTAAGGTTGCTGAAAATCATCATAGATACTGGAGCAATGACCAAGGTTATCCCACAATTCCTAATGAAAAGGTCGACACTATATCCGGTATTTTAAAAATTGCAGACAGCATCGATGCCGCCACTGACCTAATCGGCAGAAGCTATATAACAGGAAAAGGTCTACGAGACGTTATGGCAGAAATAAAAGGCGATACCACTGGAATGTACATTCCTTCAGCTGTAAAAGTGCTTGATAACCCTGAAGTCATTGGGCAGTTGGAATATGCCCTAAAGGAGAAGCGACTGGCAAATTATAAGAAGGCTTATGAACTACTAAAGGGTATTGATACATAAATAGCATGAGGAAAGCCAGGCTTATTGTCACGTACAGCCTGGCTTGTGTTATGAAGAAAAGTGTTCTTATGAGGTTGCTACGCATCCGGTGGATGCGTGTTCAGCAACGACCGAAGCGGAGCGTAGAGGATCAAAAGGGGGTTCTTTGTTCCTCTTGATGATATTATCTTAGTCCCCTAAACTTAAATGAACCTTAAGGCATTGTGAAGAAACTGTGAAAAAAGGGGCTGTCGCTCTAGCAGTTCAAGATGATTAAATCATCAGGGCGAGGCCCCTTTTTCCAGTATACTTTATC
>SVFV01000084.1 GCA_015056655.1 Butyrivibrio sp. | reverse complement strand
GCTATATACTTCCCACTATCTGGGCGTATTCGGGACTTTCACCCGTTAGAGCGCGCCCATGGCGCGCAAACCAAAAAACCGGTGCGGCAAAATCGCCACACCGGTCAATATTTTTACACTTATAATTCTACTTTCCAGGGATTATTCCTCAGCATCCTCTGTATCATCTTCAAAATCAGAATCGTCCTCTTCATCCTCTTCGTCATCTGAACTTGTTTTTGTAGCCTTCACATACTTAGGATTCTTTGCACCTCGTTTTTTAACGAAGCCCTGATATTTCTTGGACATCTTGGTTTCGCTACCCTCTACCTTGATGCCTTTCTTTGTGTTCTTGAACGCATCCTTACCAATCTTACTAACCTTAGTAATCTTGTCTGATTTAATGGTAATGTAGGAAAGCTTAGTGCAATCCTTCATTGCATTCTTACCAATCTTATTGATAAGTGTGTTCTTAAGCTCTACCTTGGTAAGCTTCTTGCAGCCTGTAAAGCAATTATCAGGAATAGCTGTGATTTTGCTTTCCTCGAGGAGCGTAAAGGTTGTAAGCTTAGCGTGCTTTTTAAATGCACCCTTCTTAATGGATACGATTGTATAGTTAAGGGTATCATCTCCCTTATCCTCTTCAATACTCTCTCCAATTTCAATCTTCTTAGTATTCTTATCAGCACCTATTACCATACAGGTACCGTCATCATATACTTCGTCCTCTTCGTTATATACAGCTTCTTTTACAACCTGATATTTCACTCCACCATTAGTAAAAGTATGCGCTTTAGCTGCCTCTACCTTTACAGGTGAAAGCATGAAAGCAACAATAAATGAAAATGAAACTGTAACTGAAAGTAATCCTGCAATAGTTTTTTTAGTAATGTTCATATAACCCTCCTCATAATATGTTTTTTCAAGATGAATAATGAAATTCATCCTGTAAAAATACGCTAGTCTCTAATATAATAATCAGCTATATCAGAAAGGTTTTCAATGCTTTGCCAGTGATATTAATACTCTTTTCACGCTATTAAGAATAATTTAATAAAGCATGATAAAACATCAGTGAACACACTAAAATATTTTATTATAAAGCCTCGTAGGTAGCTCTGATTGCCTTTATAAAGTCCTCAGAATTAAGCTTTTTAGCATCCTTATTGCTTGTAATAAGAACAAGGTCACCTGTCATCTGGCCGCCTTCAATAGTTGAAAGTGTAGCCTTCTCCATCTTATCAGCCCAGTCGATAAGTCCCTGGATTCCATCGAGCTCTCCACGCTTTCTCATTGCTCCTGTCCATGCAAAAATAGTTGCAACAGGATTTGTGGATGTCTCCTCACCCTTTAAATACTTGTAATAGTGGCGCTGAACTGTTCCATGTGCAGCCTCATACTCATAAATTCCATCAGGAGAAACAAGAACTGATGTCATCATGGCAAGAGAGCCACAAGCTGATGAAACCATATCACTCATAACGTCTCCGTCATAGTTCTTGCAGGCCCAGATAAATCCACCCTTTGACTTCATTACACGGGCAACAGCATCATCGATAAGTGTATAGAAATACTCGATACCTGCCTTATCAAATTTCTCCTTATATTCGCTTTCAAAGGTTGTATCAAATATCTCTCTGAATCTCGCATCATAGGTCTTACTGATAGTATCCTTTGTTGCAAACCAAAGATCCTGCTTTGTTGACAGAGCATACTCAAAGCATGCCTTTGCAAAGCTCTTGATTGAAGCATCCTTGTTGTGCATACCCTGAATGATACCAGGACCATCAAAATCCATGATTGTCTGTCTGATTTCTTTTCCGTCAGCTCCAGTGAAAACAAGCTCAGCCTTGCCTGCTCCGGGAACAGCTATCTCAACATTCTTATAAACATCACCATAAGCATGACGCGCAAGAGTGATGGGCTTCTCCCAAGTCTTTACATTAGGCTCGATGCCCTTAACAAGGATAGGTGCTCTGAAAACAGTTCCATCAAGCATAGCTCTAATAGTTCCGTTAGGACTCTTCCACATCTGCTTAAGATCATATTCTTCTACACGTGCAGCATTAGGAGTAATCGTTGCACACTTAACAGCTACGCCATACTTCTTTGTTGCATTTGCACTGTCTATTGTTACCTGATCATCTGTCTCATCACGATACTTAAGACCAAGATCATAATACTCACTCTTTAAATCAATGTAGGGAATAATAAGCTCATCCTTTATCATTTTCCAAAGGATTCTTGTCATCTCGTCCCCGTCCATCTCTACGATGGGGGTTGTCATCTGTACTTTTGCCATTTGTCTCCTCCTGTGATAAATCTATTTTTATTGGTCCTAAATTATATCCGTATCATTCTGAAAGCTTCTCAATCAAGCCGTTCTCTACCATATTACCATAGGCGTTTAGCATATGCCTATGTGCTATTTCTTCAGCTCTTTCAGGGTCATTATCCCTAATAGCTTCCATTATTCCGCGATGCTCGTTATTACTGTCCTTACCACGTTTTCCTGCAAGGGTTCTCTGTCTGACTCTCCAGACATACTGATGATAATCCTTTAATAAATGCTCAAGCATCTTGGAATTACATGACTCATAAAGTATGGTGTGAAATCTGTTATCAAGCTCAGCAAGCTGCTCCTTATGTCCCTTTGCCTCATGAAAATCCGCAAGGTAGACAATTTCCTCAAGCTCTTCAAGCTGTTCCTTAGAGATATTCTCGCAAGCCCATCTGGCACAAAGTCCCTCGAGCCTTGATCTTATCATGTAAATATCCCTGATATCTCCTGCACTTATGCCAACAACATAAGCGCCTTTATTGGGGATTATCTGAACCAGACCTTCAAGCTCAAGCTGCCTTAAAGCTTCTCTTACAGGGGTCCTGCTGACTCCCAACTCCTCTCCAATAGCAACCTCTTTAAGCTCTTCTCTCGCCTGATATTTTCCATTTAAGATATCATCTCTTAGCCTGTTAAAGACTCGGCCTCTAAGAGAATATTTATCTGTCACTTCCTGTTTTAAATCTTTCTTTTCCATATTTCTCTATTTCCCTCTAATTCAAGTAAAACAAAGCATAGGTCAAAGAGTTTCAACTTTTCCATCCTTAATTTTTATTCCGATTAAAGCGGAAACTTCATCAATCTTTGCAGTAAGCTCTTCATCGTACATAACTGTTACACGACCATTTTCATACTCACCATCAACCCATTCCTTCAATACCTGAACAAGCTTTGAATCCTTTCCAAGGGCATTCTCATCCTTAAGGTGATAATGAACATTTATCCAATGAGCTATTCCGGCAAGTCCTGAAGTATTTGAAACAGCACTTACAGGCGGTCTTCCAAGGAATTTGTCAGTATCAAAGATATTGTAAATCTCCTCATTTTTAAGAAGTCCATCAGCATGGATACCAGCTCTTGTTACATTAAAGTTCTTTCCAACAAAAGGTGTCTGAGGAGGGATACGATAACCAAGCTCCTTCTCGTAGTACTGTGCAAGCTCAGTAATTACCTGAGTGTTCATTCCGTTAAGTGTTCCTTTGAGCTGAGCATATTCAAATATCATAGCCTCCAAAGGAGTATTACCTGTTCTTTCACCGATTCCAAACAGTGAAGCATTAACGCCTGAACAGCCATAGAGCCATGCTGTTGTAGAGTTAGTTACTGCCTTATAGAAATCATTATGTCCATGCCACTCGATAAGCTCACTGGGCACACCTGCGTTTGTATTGATTGCATAGATAATTCCCTGTACACTTCTGGGAATAACTGCACCTGAGAAGTTTACACCGTAACCCATGGTATCACAAGCCCTGACCTTGATCGGAATCTTGTACTCATCCTTAAGCTTCATAAGCTCTACACAGAAAGGTACTACGAATCCATAAATATCAGCTCTAGTAATATCTTCAAGGTGACATCTGCAGGCAATTCCTTCTTCAAGGCAGTCACGAATTACACTAAGGTAATGCTCAAGAGCCTGTTTTCTAGTCATCTTAAGCTTTAAGAATATGTGATAATCAGAGCAGCTTACAAGAATACCTGTCTCCTTCATACCAATCTCTTTTACCAGCTTAAAGTCTTCCTTGCTGGCTCTGATCCAGCTTGTAACCTCAGGGAACTCATATCCCCTCTCCATGCACTTATAAACTGCATCTCTGTCCTTCTTGCTGTAAAGGAAGAACTCACTTGCACGGATCATTCCATTAGGTCCGCCAAGCTCATGCATTTTGTCATAAATATGTACTATCTGTTCTGTGGAATAAGGGGCCCTTGACTGCTGGCCATCACGAAAAGTAGTATCTGTGATCCATATATCCTTTGGCATATTATGAGGAACTATTCTGTCATTAAATGGAATCTTCGGAATCTCATCATAAGGGAACATGTTTCTAAAAACGTTAGGCTTTTGTACATCATCGAGAATATACATATGCTCTTCAATCTGTAAAAGATTGTTGTGGTCATTCATGGTTACCGGTCTGTTCTGGAATGTCTGATCCTGCATTTCGTTACCTCATTTCTGCGCACCCTCGCGCTACTACTTTTATATACTGTAAAACATTTTTGCATTATTGTATACAATAATACCATGTATGTCAACGCTTTAATTTGATAACGCGACAAATTGCTAAATTTAATCAAAAATTAAAATCATAATTTTATTCCCTGTTTTCAAATATTTTGTTTGACTTGATTATCTATGCCTTGTACTATAATTTATGTACAATATTGGAGGAGAAACAATAGACCTTTGTGATACAGATACAGCAGATTTTATAAATGCCATAGACAGGCACATGTACGAAAGTAAAGAACGTTATTACAGAGAACACGATAGGAGAGGTCGATGACCTCTCCTATCTTTATGTAGTATTAACTATTTTGTTTTATCTAAGCTTAAACTGATTTATCAGTCTATTAAGATCTTCTGACTGCTGAGTCAGGGTCTGTGATACATTACTGGACTCCTGAGCTGTTTCTGAATTACTCTGTACAACAGTAGAAATCTGATCAATACCTTCATTGATTTCATCCATGCTGTCAGCCTGCTGCCTAGCCATCTCTCCTGTCTCAATGATCATGCCAGTAATCTCTTCAACAGAATCCTGCATTTGCTGCAGCGCATCTCTTGTCTCAGCAACTACTTCATTACCATTTCTGATTTCTTCCATAGTATCCTGAATGAGCTGATGTGTATTCTTAGCAGCTTCGGAACTCTGGCTTGCAAGGGCACTGATTTCCTCAGCAACAACTGCAAAGCCTTTTCCTGACTCACCTGCACGAGCAGCCTCGATTGAAGCATTAAGTGCAAGGAGCTGTGTCTGCTTAGCTATAGACTCAATAGAGTTTGTTACCAGTTCAATCTCATTTGATGCTTCTGTAATTCTAACCATCGCATCTGTAACAAGGTGCATCTTTCTAGCACTTGCATCAGCATCTTCCTTAACCTTATCTGCCATAGCCTTGGACTTTTCTGCAGTATCAGCCATGGTCTTGGTCTGCGAAGTTACAGTAGCGACAGAAGCTGTAAGCTCCTCAACAGCAGCAGCCTGATCAGTAGCGCCTTCAGCCAGATCAGAAGCACCTCTGCTCATTCCATTTGCACCTTCTGATACATGATTTGAAGACTCTCTTACATGTGAAAGTGTATCTGAGAGGGAATCAGTAATATTATTCAAAGCTTCACATATAGGAGCAAAATCCTGTTTGTACAGTTCAGGATGGATAGTTCCTTTTGTAAAGTCACCATCAGCCACAAGCTTTAAGGTATCTCTGATATCTGCAACAATCTGTGCTGTTACAGCTGTCGATTCATTAAGGTCTTTCGCCAGTCTTCCAAGCTCATCCTCAGATTCATAGTCTATGTTGATATTGAGGTTTCCAGCTGACATTTCATCTGCTGCCTTGGATATCTCTTCAACAGGAACAAGAATTGATTTAGAGAGCTTTCTCTTAACATCAACAATATACAGCATTACTAATGTTACAAGAATAGCTGTCAGAAATGCCAGTATTCCGCCCAGAATAAGTGAAAACTTATAAGCATTACCAGCCGCTTCTGTAGTTGACCCTGAAACTGTCTTAAAGTCCTGTACAGCATCATTTATTGATGGATAAAGGGTATCATTAAAATAATAAAATACATCCTCAGAGGATGAACCGTTCTTGAACATTGTACCAAGAGTTTCACCATTAGCCTTAACAGCTTTTAGATCACCGGATACTTTACTTATTGCGGCATCATCGTTCATAACATCTGCAAGCTTATTTAAGTTTGCATCAAACTCATCAAACTTCTCCATTGCCTTTCCAAGCTGTTCCTCTCGAATAGCTTCATCAGGTGAAGAAAGTGCCCATAAAAACGCCTTCGCCAACGCCTGCATATCAATTCGGATTTCAGCCTGAATGTTATTCATCGTGTAGTAAGTTCTATATATCGTTCTGACTGATATCACCGCTGTAGCAAGTGTGACTGTCAATATAGCGATAGCTACACAGAACATAATTATTATCTGTTTGAATGTGGCGTTGAATTTCTCCTGCACGGAAAGATTACGGATTTTTTTCTCATCAACTCTGAATAAACTCTTAATCCCCATATTTTCACCCTCATAAAAAATGGAATCTGTTTATAGAATCTATAAGAATATTCTAATCTCTTTTTTATTATAAATCATCCGATTATTCACTATTTAACAGATATTTAATAAATGCTATAGCGTACATTTATTATTAGCTATTTATTATTTTACCCACAAAAAAGGAGCTGTGAAAAAATGAGATAATCATTTTTTCCAGCTCCCTTTTTATATCATTTTTTGTGAGGTATGCTGTTT
>SVFV01000083.1 GCA_015056655.1 Butyrivibrio sp. | reverse complement strand
GCGTCTTTAGGCGCTGGCCGGTAACTGCCCCTTATAGGGGCGAGCAAACCACCCGTTGGACGGGTGGTTATGATTTTATTCCAAATCTAAGAAAGGAGGAACGCCAGTGGATTTTAATTATTTTTATGGCAGAGGGGCAGATCAATTTGCTTTTTATCAAATACCCAAGATTTTGATCACGGATGAGAAATTTGCGGGAATAACGATGGAATCAAAAATTCTCTACTCCTTAATGCTGGACAGAGCATCTCTTTCAGCGAAGAATGGATGGCTTCTCGTTTGTTTTTCAGGACTTTAAACTTTTTGCATTTACTTTGGGGCAGAATATCGCAGCGGATACGTGTTACGATAAAGAGAAGCTTGAAGAGTGTATGAAAAAAGTATCTTTTTACGAAAGATATCAGTCATAGGTTGTCATCCTGTCAGTTCTGCGATGAATTATATATTCATGAGAAACGTAGATAAAAAATATAAGGGCTTACGTTATTTATGTCCTTTTCATGCATTTTTGAATCTTTTGCGTAAAGCTATACGTTTCAGCTATATCTCTAATATATAAAGCATTCAGCTCATTGTTTTTACACAAGTACGCGGTTCCATTAGTACCAGAGATATAGTCAACAGTTAGTAGGTGATATCGATTATCAAACATTAAGAAAGTTTTTATCTGCATTTTATTCCCTTTACATACGTTGGCGATATGATAATATTGTCATATTACGTTCGCCACCAAAAATCATATTGAATTTCGCAGGATATTTGGTGGTCTGGGTAATAATGTGGAGGGATAGTATGGGTAAGCGTAATGTTAAGGATACAATAAAGCTCACTGTTATCGGCGGTATTCTTTTTGTGTTCATCATGGTCGCCGGTACCATCTGGGTCGGAAGAAAGGCTAGTTCTGATTCTCTTGATGCAGTTAGGAAGGTCAGCCTCCTTTTTATGGAGGAAATGACTGCCCGAAGGGAACAGGTTGTAGCTTCAACGCTGGCAGATTATATCAAGGATCTGGACGTTGCTATCGGTCTTATTTCCAAGGAAGACCTTGCAAGTCAGGAAAGTCTGCAAAACTACCAGACCAGAATGAAGCAGCTTTATGCTCTTGAGAAGTTCGCATTTGTTGATGAAAACGGTATTATCCACACATCCAGAGGAACAAGAACGGATATTGACACATATGCTTTTGATTATAAGACCATTATAGGTCCTGAAATTTCTATACGGAACGTAAATGGTGATGAAAAAAAGATTGTCATTGCTGTTCCGGTTGACCGTTTGCCCTATGAGGGCACTCATCTTATGGTGTGCTTCATGGAGATGGATATGAAAACCATGCTCGAAAGCATATCCTTTGAGTCGAAAAACGCCGGCAGCACTACATTTTGCAATATCTATACAAAAGATGGAACAGCTCTTACAAATGTGGTTCTTGGCGGACTTGCCAGCGAGAATAATCTTCTTGATGCTCTGGCTAACGCTACTTACGACAAAGGTTACACCCACGAAGCTATTGTAGAGGACTTTGAAAATGGCAGGCAGGGTGAGATATCCTTTAAATATAACAATATCGAAGAAACTCTCTATTATATTCCAATTGATAATACAGACTGGGTTCTGACATATCTGATAAGGGAAAGTGTTATCAGTGATCAAATCGGATCAATATCCTGGGGTATCATCAGAAGAAGTCTTATGATGTCTGTTTTTGCTGCACTGATGCTGATTGTTGTTTTTGCCATGATCGTTATGGAGATGAGAAAATCGGCTTCCGTGACCATTGAAAAGGAAAAAGCCGAGGCTGAGAACAGGGTTCGTCAGGAAGAGCTTGAGGAGCAGCTTGCTCTTCAGGAGGAGCTTTTGCAGCAGGAGCAGAAAAGGGTTCAGCAGGATGAGATGATAACCGCACTTGCTTCGGATTACAGAAGTGTTTATTACGTGAATCTGGATACGGATGAATGTACCTGTTACAGAAACGATTCTGACTTTGATGAGATAGGGGAGGGTTCGCAGTTTCCCTATAAAGCTGAATTCATTAAGTATGCCAATGATTATGTTAATGAAAAGTACAGGGATGAATTTCTTTCATTTATTGAACCCGAGAATATCCGCGCAGCCCTTAAGGAGCATCCTCTGATCGGATGCAGATATCTTGTGAAAAGAGGTGGGAGAGAATCCTACGAGATGCTGAGGATGGCAGGGGTTGGTGATCATGATGGTCAGGAAAGCGGCGTAATTAGTGCTGTAGGAGCCGGTTTTTCCGATATTGATTCCGAGATGCGTGATTCCATGGAAAAGAGCCAAGCTCTTTCAGATGCACTTAAGGTTGCAGAAGAAGCAAGCAAGGCAAAGACTGCATTTCTTTCTAACATGAGTCATGAGATAAGAACACCTATGAATGCTATCATCGGTCTTGATAGTCTGGCGCTCAATGAAAAGGATCTGTCCGACACGGTCAAGGATTATCTTGAAAAGATTGGAAGCTCCGCGCAGCATCTGTTATCCCTGATCAATGATATTCTCGATATGTCCAGGATAGAGTCAGGGCGAATGATCATCCGTAATGAGGAGTTTTCCTTCTCTAAGCTGATTGAACAGATCAATATAATTATCAGCGGTCAGTGTGCAGAAAAGGGAGTGGATTATAATTGTCATATCAATGGAGAATTGAACGCTTATTACATAGGTGATAGCATTAAACTCAGACAGGTTCTTATAAATATACTTGGGAATGCGGTTAAGTTTACGCCTGCAGGAAAAAGTGTGGACTTTTTGGTTGAGAGGGCAGGCGGATATGATGGAAAGTCCACATTGAGATTTGTGATAAAGGATACAGGCGTAGGCATGAGTAAAGAGTTTCTTCCGAAGCTCTTTGATACCTTTTCTCAGGAAAATTCTTCAGCAGCCAATAAGTACGGAAGCTCCGGACTTGGCATGGCTATTACCAAGAATATAGTGGATATGATGAATGGTAATATTGATGTTCAGAGTGAGAAAGGAGTTGGCACAACCTTTACCGTGACACTTACCTTGAACGATTCAGACAGAAGCGATGAGGTTGCTGCCGATATTGAGATCAGACCTCAGGATATGAGCGTTCTGGTGGTTGACGATGATCCTGTCGCCTGCGATCATGCCAAACTTGTCCTTGGAAATGCCGGTATCGCCACAGAGACTGCTTTATCAGGCTCGGAGGCTGTTGAGAAGGTTAAGCTACGTCAGGCAAGGCGTGAGCCTTACAATCTTATAATAATTGACTGGAAAATGCCCGAAATGGATGGTGTTGAGACGACAAAGACTATCCGTTCTGAAATAGGAGATGAATCGGCAATTATCATTCTCACAGCTTACAACTGGGATGACGTCTTTGATGAAGCTTTAAAAGCCGGGGTAGACAGCTTCATAGCTAAGCCACTTTTCACGGAAAATCTTCTGGAGGAGTTTAAGGCTGCCATCAAGAAGAAGGAGATTGCAGCCCGTGGAATACGCAGTAAAGCAGAGCTAAAAGGCAGGCGTATCCTTCTTGCTGAGGACATGTTAATAAACGCGCAGATCATGATCAGGGTGCTTACTATGCGTGAAATGGTAACCGAGCACGCTGAGAATGGTAAGCTGGCGCTGGAAATGTTTGAAAATAGTGAGCCCGGGTATTATGACGCAATTCTTATGGACATGCGTATGCCTGAGATGACAGGAATAGAGGCAACTATAGCTATTCGTGCCCTTGAGAGGCCTGATGCGAAAAAAATTCCTATTATTGCGCTCACCGCAAACGCTTTTGATGAGGATGTACAGCGAAGCCTCCAGGCAGGCATGAACGCACACCTGTCTAAGCCTGTTGAGCCCGCTGTTCTCTTCGAAACACTTGAGGAGTTGCTATAACAGCAGCTCCTTATTTTTTTATGACTGTCATTACTAGCGGTTGACAAATCTCTGTCAGGCGCTATAATTTTCTTTGTTGTTTTCTTATAGATTTTCTATAGCGTATTTTTCACGCTAGTGATTTCCAAATTTTGATTTCTTGTAAGACAAAAAATAAAAGTATGTATTCATCAACTAGATGGCTGGTTCTTTGGCTATAACTTGGTGAGATACGGAATAGAGCAGAACAAAAGTGGTACACTATTCTGCTACAAAACAATGAAGAAAGGAAAATAGCAGAACAAATGAGACGGATTTTTCTGCTACCATTTGGCATATATGCGGAATAGGGCAGAACAAAAGAAATGCACCATTCTGCTGATGATCAGTAAAGTGAGAATAAAAGCAGAACGAAAGCAAATAAAATGAGAGAATGATTCTGCCTATAACTAGCAATGAGAGAACGTAGGCAGAACAAATGAAGTGATGTCTTCTGCTGCTATATGCTGAAATGAGAATAATAGCAGAACAGAAACAAAATATCATTCGGCCGTTACAAGAAATTTATGGTTATACGGCAGAAGACATTATCTGCATATTTAAAAGTAATACAATCTAATAGTTAACAAAAAGGAGAAATATAGCAAAATTGCAAGGCTTAAAAGAAATGCTGGAAAAAGAAAATACCAGATTACAGTCTATAAAACAAATTATAAATAACAGAAGTATTGATGTTCCTGCAGGGAGCTTGAGAATAACATCAACGGGAAAATATGTCCAGTTTATGCACTGCACAGATGAAAACAATAATAGAAAAAGTCAGGGGAAATATATAAAACGAGAAAATCTATCGCTTGCTAAGCAACTAGCTCAAAAAGCATATGACCAGAGAGTACAAAAGCTTGTAGATAGAAGAATAAAGCAGCTAGATAAACTTACAAAGGAATATGATGATAATGAGATTGAAGAGATTTACAACAACCTTCATTCTGTCAGGAAAACACTTATAAAGCCAGTAGAAATTCCATGGGGACATAGACTTGCAGATTGGAAGAATACACCATATACAGGAAAAGAATTTGGGCCGGGGATTCCGGAAATATATACAAAGAAAGGTGAAAGAGTTCGCTCTAAATCAGAAAAAATCCTTGCTGATACCTTCTTTGATATGGGAATTGAATACAAGTACGAGTGCCCTCTGAAACTAAAGAACTTTGGAGTAGTATATCCGGATTTCACATTCCTTAGAAAAAGAGATGGTAAAGAAATATACTGGGAGCATGATGGAAGAATGGATGATCCGGAATATGCTGAGAAAGCTGTCAGGAAGATAAATTCATATATTGCAAATGGAATATTTCCTGGAGAAAAATTGATAATTTCTTATGAAACTTCTGGTGTGGTGTTGAACGATAGGGTAATAAAAATGCTAATAGAAAAATACATAACATAATTCTTAGTGATGGATTATAGTTTTATCTGCATGAGTTATACTATAATCACATGTTAATTAAAATCTAGGATGAATAATATACATCTTGTTAGTTTATTTGTGACATCAATTGTTTAGGAGTATAAATATGATACTTGTAACCGGAGCATCAGGATTTGTCGGACATAAGATAATGGAAATGTGTAAAGACGTTGTTGCAGCACCGTCCCTGAGAGGAATGTCCGAAGATGATATTAAGCATTTGGTATGTGAAAGTGGTGCCGATGCGATAATACATACTGCTGCAATTTCAGATATGGGTGCATGTGAAAATGATCCAGAGGCCTCTTATCATGCCAATGTAGAAATTCCTATTTATTTGGCTAAGGCAGCTGGAGATAAAAAGTTAATATGCTTTAGTTCTGATCAGGTATATAACGGACTTGAGGATGATGGGCCATATATAGAGGAAAATGTAAAACCCGCTAATACTTACTCTCGTCATAAATTGGAGATGGAGCAGAGAGTGCTTGATATATGTCCTGATACAGTTATGCTCCGCGCAGAGTGGATGTACGACTATTATCTGGAAAAGCCAAATTATTTCATGAATCTGATTAGGGCCAATGAGGCGGTTTCGTTTAGCTCAAAGCAGTTCAGAGGCATAACCTATGTAAAAGAAGTGGCTGAAAATATGGGAAAGGTAATCGGACTTCCCGGCGGTGCTTACAATTTTGGAAGTGAAACCACAAAGTCAATGTATGAGATTACCAGGGAATTTATTGACACCATGAAACTTAACATAAGACTGGAGGATGCACCTGCAAGGCATAATCTTTGGATGAACTGCAGTAAGGCAAAAAAATTCGGAATAGAGTTTTCAGATGTTCTAGAGGGGCTATTTCGCTGTGCAAAAGATAATGAGAATGTAAGATAGATAATATAATCGCAGAAACTGAGTTAGTTTCTGCGATTAAAGAATTATACGATCAAATAGTCATTCACTTAAGGAGAATATCTTCCTTTGTATGAAATTCAGTTACTGCTAAATTTTCTTATTCTAAGAGGAATATCATGTTCTTCAGACAAGGCAATGCATCTGTCTTTTTCTTCCTCAGGGAGAACGTCTACTATAGACCAGCGTACATCTCCGATGACTTCACGACATCTTTTTGTGAATGCGAGCATGTTGTCAAAACCATTTTCGAGAAGTGGTCTGGTCACGTCCTCGTACTCCTTTTTTGTAGGAGCATTAAGGCTTACAGAAACACTATCAATGACTTTGGCTAGTTCAGGGACTATGTCATGTCCATTTTCTGCTGTACCCTGTCCATTAGTATTGAGTCTTGTTTTGAGGCCCTTTTCCTTCTTTGCATAATCAGCAGCTTCAAGAAGAATATCAAGCTGACAGGTTGGTTCACCATAGCCGCAGAAGACAAGCTCCTTATAACCAGTAAAATCAAAATTCTTAATTGCGTCCAGAACTTCTTCTTTTGACGGATTGACCTGATGCCACAAGGTTTCGGCATCACCGACCCCATCTTTTACAAAGCGAATACAAAAAGTGCATCGGCAATTACATTTGTTAGTTATATTTGCATATACAGAGTCCTTGTATGTATAGATAATATCAGCCATTAGAAACTACCACCTTTGATTTAAGATTTATTCTGTCAAGAGTTTGCCCAAGGAGCAGGAAAAAGATCATGCTGCCACCGGATTGTACAAGTCCACCAGTCAGACCGGAGAAAAACGCTGCCTGGACTCCAAACATAACTGCTTCAGCTATGAAATAGCCTGTGTGAGAAATCAAATATGCAATTACCGGTGCGATATAATTACGTCTGTTTAATATAGTTGTTCCCTTATTTGTAAAAGGAATAACTAAAAGTGCCTTGATGATTATAGTGGCTAATGTCCATGCAGGTGCGGTCAGAAGGTCTGCAATACCACCACCTATTGCGCCGGCAGCCATAGCGTAGGGCATAGGTAAAATAGTTGCTGCAAGGTATATGAGCGTATCACCAAAGTGAACATATCCACCATTTACGCCCACTGGAATATGACCGATGTATGCTGTAAATATTGTGATAAGAGCTGCAAATACGCCTGTTAGTGTCAAATTGTAAATCTTGTTGTTTTTTCTTTTCATAGCTAGTCCTCCCTTTTTACAATGGTAGTGTCAAATTAACTACCCATTTTTAGTTCTAAAACCTTGATTTATCGGGAGTTCAAAATAAAAAGAGCATTG
>SVFV01000082.1 GCA_015056655.1 Butyrivibrio sp. | reverse complement strand
CTTATTGGGTGAAAGCAATATGCAGTTTAAATGCAGTAACTATGCGGCTTTGTAATTAAGCCGTGAATAATTCAGGCCAAATATGTAAAAAACCTTCCCACATATCCAGACCATGGTTTTATAGCATACTGAAATAATAATGCAGCTATGAAATATAACAAAAAAGATCCTCCCATAAAAGGGATTTTTAATACATTTAACAAGACATAATAAATATAAATAGATTCAACTTTTATTAGCGTTTGTAATGAATATAGACCCAACCATTTACCATTTAAAATGTTGTTAGCCCCAACCAAATAAAGAGTATCATCATACATAGTATTAGGCCAATGCCATATGGTCGTATTTAGCATAAGAAACAAACGAAATATAGCAATTATTATTATACTAATAGCAAAAACATATTTCTTATTTTTCATTTACTTTCCCTTTTATTTGTTTAATAAACTTTATCACTTCATCCATAACAAATGAAAACAGTAATGACAATATGCATACTACAAATAACATAACTATGGCAGTAATAGAGTCAACCTTTTCTGTATTCAAGAAAAATCTGCTTTCAAAATAATAAATAATAACATGATGAAACAAAAACATTCCATATGAGTAATAACTGAGTTTTTCAAATATTTTTTGAGCAATCACACTATTGGCTACAAATTTTCCAGCCATTAAATAGGCATAAAAAATAATTATTGTTTTTACCAAGATTCCAATACAAGAATCATATAAACTGATATGATTAAACAAAAAACAAAAAAAGAAAATGGAGATAAAAAAATCCAAATCTTTTCCTATATAGCTATTTGCTAGTATTCCTATCACAAAAAACGGGAGAAGAACTATAGGGTTTCGTATTATTGACATCTCCCAAATATAGTGTTGAATTACATATAAAAAAATCCCAATGGTCACAAGCAACAAACTCTTAGGGAATCTCTGCGCCAACCGGTACAAAAAAGGGAACGCAATATAATAAATAATGATCAGTCCCAAAAACCACTCTCCTAGAAGATAATAGTTTGGGATTTTGTATAATAAATATCCATCCATTCCAAATACGGTCAACAAGAATGAAATAGCTGGTCTATCCCCCCAAGACCACCCGCCAATATCTTTAATGAAGATGCACTTTACAAGTAATACCATTATATAGGCTGTCCAAAACGGAACCATAATAGATATTATTCTTTTTTTATAAAAGCTTTTTACACCGCCATTATAGTGGTACGACAGTAAAAAACCAGACAGCATAATATATATTCCAACTCCAATTGCCCCTAGTTCCCCGCTAGAAAGAAATGGCATAGAAAAACTGGCAATACCTGTAGCATTAATATGGTACATCACTATCATTAAAAATGCCATTACTCGAAGAAAATCGTATTCATAAAGCCGCTTTTTATCCATACATACTCCTAAAAATCTTCTCATATCGGTAAATAAGAAATAAAATTATCTATCTCATCATTTAATAGTGTCGGAATAACTTCTAACGCAAATGCTGCTTTTAAAGCTACTATTATCCCATCATTTCTGTCTATCTTTACTTCACCATATTCATATATTCTTACCCCTCTCATGGTTTCCGCTTTCTCTTTTTTGGTCACTATGAATCCTTTGGGAGTCACTCCAAAATGCTGCAAAATATCAAAGCAAGCATTTCCATATTTTCCAGCACCATATATGTAAATCGTTTTTTTATCTTTTATAAAGGATCCTATTCTTCTTAAAACACTTTCCATATGGAATAGCTTATCTCGATTAAAAACAACCCCTCCATCTTGTCTATCCCATATATTCTCATCCCTCATAATCGTCATACAATCTGCCAAATAATTAGTTAGCTTAACCATCCTTTGTGAAGCCAATTCCGGATTTAAAACATAGGTTGAAAAATACCCTTGTGACTGCGCCACATATGGTATTACTCTTTCAAGTCCATGACATATTGTTCCATCAATTGCCATAGGTTCATCTGGGAAATCTGAATATTTCCATTTTTTCTTAAACAACGGGTCTAAAGCCTCTTTTTTGCACCAAAAGGCTGTTCCTATAATAAATGGATATTTTTGCGGACTTATCTGGCATTTTAGTCCCATTTCTGCAGCCAATTCTTGTGTTATATCATAATCTTCACTCCACGTATATCCTATACCACCTATAGCTTCAGAATGAAAAGGCTCTGGCGGAGCTAGCACACCTATTCGTTTGTTTGATTCCAATGTGCAAATTATATTTTCTATATATTCCCTACTATATAATAACGAATCCCATATCATATTGAACCATGTCATTCCAGATGATATCGGACTTCCTGCATGGCTTTTTTTATCGTGTATGAAACAATAATAATCAACTTCTTCTATATATTTTTTTGCCGCAATAAGTAATGCTGAAAAATCACGACCTCTGTTATTCTTTTTTACTACCTTAAAATTTTTAAGGTCATTTTTATCAATATACTCATTCGCCCTTTTGTGGACTATATTACTAGACGTAATAATATAAATTTTTATATTAGAAGGGACATTCATAAGATACGAAAAACAAATATCTAACAAATCTTCATAATACAAATGTGCAAAAATAGCGATTTTCTTATCGCTACTGCATCCTGATTTGTACGATATATTCCCGTCAAGCAATATCTCCTCATGAAAAGCTGTTTTAATATCTAATAAATTCTTAGTTCTTAACAAATAGTCCCATATTAAATCAACATCATACTTTGTGTTCTTTTCTATATACTTAATTGTCTTATATGGATTTTCATCTCCTCCTGGTAAGAAATAAGTATTAGTCAAAGCTGATATCGGAATAAATGGAACCCTTGACCTTCGCAGCATTTGATATGAATATACCATGCCTATATCTACATTCTCACTTATTGTTTTTCCTTTGTATAATGAACTATCAATCCATGTTTTCCATTCAAAGCCATTATGTTTCAATTCATTTAATAAATCGCTATATTCGTCAAAATAGGATTCCCCTATTCCTTTAACAAAATTACAAAAAGCAGCCGATTCAATAACAGATTTATTTAAAACTATAAAATGGGAATACAATTCTCTTTGATAAAACTTTTTCTCCATATATCGTGCATAATTTTCATAAATGCCCAATATATCGGTGGTTTTATCTTCAAAGAAATCCATCATTTCATCGATTGCATTAAGAGGTCCAATAATTTTGTCATCATATAAAATAATTTGATCACATACTTTTAATTCATCATAATCCAAATTTTTCAAAGCTCTGCTTGAGTTTGTACCCTCATATATATATAATCTATGCTTTTCATCTAAAAAATAACCTTTTGCAATTTTTTCTAAATGCTTAGGTACTAGTATTATCTGCTTATCGGTTAATACATCCAAACAATCTACCAAATAGCTCATATATCCATATACATTTTCTGTCTCAGCAGATATTTTAAAAATCCCTATTCTCACTATATTTTTCCCTCTTTTATGTAGTCTGACTTACTATTATCCATTTCTGAAAAGATACGCCCAATATTTCTTTCTAAAGCTTTCAATGAAAATTCATTTTCATATAATTCTCGTCCACATTCTCCTATCTTAGAAAGCTTCTCTTTATTATTAATAGTCCATTTAAGCTTTTCGCAAACTGATTCTACAGTCGGTTCGCATATTATTCCATTTTCCATATCCTTTATATAATATGATGTTCCACATCCGGTTGACACTATACATGGAATGTAGAATGACATTGCTTCCGGAACTACAACTGGTAATGGGTCATCTCTAGAAGGGCATACAAGGACATCAATGTTTCTGTACTCTGAATTTAATTTCTCTCTTGACCATCCACCATATATTTTTAAATGATTGTCGTTTTCTACATCTGCGTTAACCTTCTCAACCATTTCCTTATAGTATCCAGGGTCACCACCGATTATCCAAAATTCAACGTCTTCCTTCTCTTTTTCAGATAATCTCAGCACCGCTTCCGTGAAAATATCCTGGCCTTTTCTTGGTTGCAATGTCGCGACAACAGCAAATACAAATTTATTTTTATCGTCTTGTTTTTTTATTTTCAATGGATTCAATTCAGGAATACCATATAACAGTACTTCTCCCTTGTCTGTTTCAAAATATTTCTTATATGTGTTCAATGCTCTAACGCCACCGTTGTACACTCTAATACTATTTGATAAGCAACCAGGGTTCTTTTTCTCCCACCATGACCTATATACTTCTTCACTCTCATGAAGCCACCAAATAATTGGCAAATTCTCATCCTTGACGCATTTAATAAAATCACCGTATAGTAACGTGCAAACAATGATTTTATCAAATTCTTTTAACCAATTCATGAAGTAAGATGATTTTGTTGTAACATCTGGTTGAATAAAAACATCGATTCCTTCTGATATCAAAATCTCTTTTAATCCACCATCTCGAAAACTAAAAAAGGATACTCTATATCCCTTGCTAATAAGCATCTGTGCTAAATAGTACATAACCATAGGTGCACCCGAAAGACTCAATTCGTGTATCATAAGTAAAATTCTTGGCCCATGATTTTTCTCTTCCGTTCTCACCCCATAGCTATAATAATGTGTAACATAATTATATTTTTTTAAATTTAAAAATGCTTCATAACTAAGAATCTTGTCTCGATTTATTCCCATTTCCTCAAGCTGTAGATATATTTCTTCAACGCCTCGTTTTACCATTACACATAAATAATCATATTCTTGACTTTTTATCCATTCTGGATTGTGAACCATACTATTACTAAATTCGCTATTCCATTTCGCTTTATCATTATCTACAAATCCAATTATCTGAGCTCCGGAAAAACTATTAGCTCTATTTTTATAAAACACTCCTGTTCCAAATACAATTACTCTCACTGCACACCTCTTAATAAAACAGATTATTTATTAGCCAAATAATTGATATACTTTTTGATTCCTTCATGCAATTCTATTGGCTGTATATCACATATAGAACATATTCTTTCATTACAAAGGATATTACTTTTCACATCTATGCTCCTAGCAGGAACATACTTTACCGAAATAGTCCCTATTTGTTGGCTAACAATAGCCAAAACTTGATTTTGAGTAGTTCCCACGCCTGTGCTAATGTTAAAAATTATTTGACTACCTTCATAATTGCACAATGCATATAACATATTACAAACATCATCAATATAAATATAGTCACGCTTTATTTCACCGTCTCCCCATACCTCTATCTCTTCTCCTAATAACGCTTTTCGTATCACTGCATCAATAAAACCTACACCCTTGTGATAATCCTGCCCTTCTCCATATGGATTTGATATTCTTGCTATACAAGCTCTCATACCCATCTGTAATGCAAAAATCCTAATAACATTTTCCATACATAGCTTCACGCCACCATAATGGTTGATAGGAAAAGTCGGAGAATCTTCATCCAAAATGTCTTTCTCTTGATTTCCATATACAGTTCCGCCGGAAGATATAAAGATCAACTTTTGTTTTCTTTCGAGCATCATTTGGCATAGAGTGAGTAGTTGTGACATCTCTTTTTCGTAACCAACTCTATAATTATCCTTGGAATTCGTCGGATTTAATAGACCTATAGAATAAATGACAACATCAACATCTGATAAAACATTTCTCAGAAAATCTGTATCAAAATAATCCCCCACAATATAATGAACATTTTCAATTTCCACGCTTGGAGGATATTTGTCCATGCTACACACTTCGCACTTAGAACTTAAAAAATAGACCAATCGGCTTCCTATAAAGCCATTCCCCCCTAATATCATTATTTTCATATATAATTACCACCTATCAAAACACTTCTTTCCATGCCGCAATTGAACCATTAGTATAATTTTTCACCATACATACTGTCATAGTACTTCTGATAATCTCCGCTTGTTACGTGCTCCATCCAATCCTCATGTGCAAAGAACCACTCGATAGTCTTGCGAATACCTTCTTTGAACATTGTCTCAGGCTCCCAGCCGATCTCCTTCTTGATCTTATCAGGAGCGATAGCATAGCGACGATCGTGTCCCTTTCTATCCTCAACATATGTGATAAGGTCATATGTAAGCTTCTCTTTTCTGGGATCTGAATCATCAAGGGACTCTCTGAGAACATCAATGATTGTCTGAACGATCTCGATGTTCTGCTTCTCATTGTGTCCACCGATGTTGTAGGTCTCAAACAGTCTGCCCTGCTCCTGAACCATATCGATAGCCTTAGCATGGTCCTCAACATAGAGCCAGTCGCGAACGTTCTTACCATCACCGTAAACAGGAAGTGCCTTGCCCTCAAGTGCATTGTGGATCATAAGAGGGATGAGCTTCTCAGGGAACTGGAAAGGTCCGTAGTTATTTGAGCAGTTTGTGATATTTGCAGGGAACTTATATGTATCCATATAAGCCTTAACAAGCATATCTGAGCTTGCCTTACTTGCTGAGTAAGGGCTGTGAGGATCATAAGGTGTATCCTCATAGAAGTATGCATTAGGATCCTCAGGAAGTGAACCGTAAACCTCATCAGTACTTACATGGAGGAACTTCTTACCTTCCTTGAAGCTGCCATCAGGAAGCTCCCATGCCTTCTTAGCTGCGTTGAGCATTGTAGCTGTACCAAGTACATTTGTCTCAACGAATATCTCAGGGTTAACGATTGATCTGTCAACGTGGCTCTCTGCTGCGAAATGAACTACGCGGTCGATATCGTTCTCCTCAAAAATCTTATTGATAGCATCTCTGTCGCAGATATTAGCCTTAACAAAAGTGTAGTTATCTCTACCCTCTACGTCCCTTAAGTTCTCAAGGTTACCTGCATATGTAAGCGCATCAACGTTGATGATGCGAATCTCGTTATCGTACTTCTTAAACATGTAGTGTATATAATTGGAACCAATAAAACCTGCACCACCAGTTACAAGATATGTTCTCATGTATTTCTCCTCTATTTCTTAAAAATTTACAATATTGGCTTTGCCATTATATCACACTTCAAATATTATATGCCCATGCAACCTCATCTATGTCACATACAACAATAAATCTCTTCTCACCTAATCTTATTATAATAGCGGCGTGATATCACACGCCGCTACCACCTATGCTATTATACATCATATATAATTATTTACAAAATTACATATCTCTTCTGCGATAGTATTATGAATTTAAAAATTTGGGATAAGCAAAGATTTTGAGAGGCCACCTTCGTGCGGATCTTTTGTGAGTTTTTTACCCCCCAAAAAAAAGAAACAGGTTCGATAAATATGGAATTGATTAGCCCATTTTACTTTATTGAGAAAGAGCCTAGCCAATCAACTCCTCTCTCAACACATTCATATACAACAATATCTGGATTACAATTCTCCAAATCTTCATAAGTATATGAACCTAAATGTCTCAGGTAAGTGTGATTAAACTGACTTCCAATATATCCTGCCATGTGCGATGAAAATGAATCTCTTATCACATAAATAGTTCTAGGATCTGCATTTGTAGCTCTATAACTCCACATATTAAAGAAATCACTTTCTGTACATTCAGAATTATGTGCATTGAATCCTGTTACCATACCCTTCTCCTTGGTTATGATTCTCCACTGTTCACTGAGATCCCGATAATTTCTACCAAGCCTATCAATGGATGTGATATACAAAACAGAATTTTCATCTAATTTTCTCACCAACTTTTTGTACTGCGGTCTGTCGAAGTTTTCCCCTGATAACTTATCAAGGTAAATATTTTTCTCAGGAACCCCTATATCCTTAAGGGCAATAAGTTGTCTGTCCTCCTTTTGCTCACGTGTTGACGTCCAAGGTAAGCGCAAAATAATTCAGCGGGTTGCGCTATCCCGCAATGCATGTTAACAGGTACAAGGGCTTTTGCCCATAAA
>SVFV01000081.1 GCA_015056655.1 Butyrivibrio sp. | reverse complement strand
GCATCTATTATCTCACGGATTGCCCGCAAAGTCAGTAAATATCAGTGGTTATTAATTGTTGAGCACGCACTAAATAATACATGGGATATTATATTCCGATATAAACGTCTACATACGTCTATTAAAAAAGGGCATTCCCATGTGTTTGAGAATGCCCATACTGAACTCTATCTTATATTTTTACTTACCACTATTAAACAACTCTTCAAGCTCCTCCTGATGTTCTTCAAGAACCTTTAATACCCATTTGCTCCAATGTCTGGCATCAGTCTCAGAATCACCAAACACATAGTCTTCCTGGCCATAATCGATTACATCAAATCCTGGAGTAGACTTGCTGGCCCCGGCTGTTCTGTAACTTACCGCATCTGCGACTGTGAATGACACGGCAGATGTATCATCGTAATTTACCCAGCTGCTAATATCTGCTCCGGTTGCCTCTGTAGCATCTCCATTTTCAGTTTGAGACTCTGCTGCAGCCTGGGTAATCTTAACTGCTCCGTCTACATACTCGCCATACATGGCATCTACAGTAAGAGCAAGAGAATTTCCAAGAATCTCTGACGGTACATGTCCGCCATCCCACTGCCATTCGATATCAGCATCAACTCCTGAAGAAAGGAATGCAATCTGAAGGTTAAGTGAGTTGAACATTGAAATATCACCTTCTGATGCTCCGCAGACCATCCTTATCCATGTAGGATCTGTTCCGCCTTCGTCGCCTATGTAATTAAGCGGATTATAAAGATCAACAATCACATTTCCATATTTATCGCCTTCGTATACTTCTGCAACATCACTCTGGTAAGCAGCAAGCATTTCTTCATATGTTGAGTAATTTGATGAATCTGTTTTGCTTCCTGCTGACTGGGTTGTACCTGCATCAGGAGTTCCTACATCCATGGTGTCTCCTGCTGAGTTTGCCGCAACATCAGTATTTGCAAAGCTCCTGTCCTCTCCTTCAGTTTTTTCTGAAGTCTCGTTATTTCCAGCCATATCAGGAGGTGTTCCTGTCATGTCACCACCTGATCCTCCGGTCATATCACCGTCAGGCCCGCCTTTCATTCCGTCATGGCCTCCGGGCATTCCACCACCAGGGCCGCCCATTCCGCCTGATGATGAACTGCTCTTAGCATATCTGCCTTCTATAAAAGCAGCCGCTTTATCTTCAGATGTCATAGCTGCAACTTCTTCGTCAGAAAGTGCATTGCCATCTTCACCGAACCAGGTCCAACCATCTGCATAATCCAGGTTATCAAGGTACCACTGCAGATTTGAAACAAATTCTGCAAGGTAGAAATCAACATATGTTCCACCATAGCCGTTGGTGTCAGCATACTTCGTTTCGTCATATTCAATAGAGAGCTCTATAGTATCATCTGTATCTCCATCACCATTAATATCGAGCTCCACATCAGCTTCTTTAACCGAAAGATTCTGATCATTGATGTAATTCATGTACTCTTCTGAAAGGTACTTTGCCATCTGCTGTTGGAATGAAGTATTGAAATCATAATCAGAATCCATGTAGTACTCAAAAGCCATGGCCATATCCGCTTCATACAAAGAAGTGATAGGTGAATATGCAACAGCCCCCCATGCTCCATCAGAAAGATCATAGGTCACGCCATCAATAGTAACTGTTGTGTCATAAGTGCCATCTTCATTGACGTAAACACCAACAGCCCCAACCGCTATCTGATAATCATAAAAATCAGAACTGTTTGATGTTGCTGCAAACATGGTTGCATGTGCTCCGCCGCCACTTCCACCGGTAGAAACCCAGTATTCTGTACTTCCAGGAAGATTGCCCAATAATATATTGTATCTTACAAATCGTGATGCTGCCTTCTGATCCACCAGACAAGACGGTGCATCTCCTGTATAGTACTCGTTTCCATTCTCATCTGTAGCAGTGTCATTTTTTCCTCTGTTTCCGCAGGAAACATTGATATAGCCTTCAGAGGCATAAGATGTTGAAGCCTTTGTGTTAGAGGAAGAGCTGTAACCTGCAGCTCCGGTATTCAGAATTATAGGAGCGGTGGACGCTGTATATATCTGCCCGTTCGAGCTTGTTACTTCTGCTTCGTAATCGATCACAAGCTGTCCGTGAACATCTTCTGTATAGTTGCCAGAAGTGATATCTTCCACTCCATCACCATCTGTATCAATTCCCTTTATATATGCTCCCGGTACACAAACAGAAACACCTTCTTCGTCTTCAATTTCCGCATTGGCAACTGCTGTTACAATGCTCATTACCCAGGCATCCGCATCTTTGTCATAGGACCAGGTTACTTCATCGTTATTTGCGAGGTTAAGCGCTTCCTCTATGGATGCCCTTTCCTCTGCAGAAGTTGCCTCCAGCGACGATGTTGCTGTACTCTTTGAATCAGTATCTTCGACCTGGGCAGCTGCCTCAGTTTCAGTCTCATGCTCTGTTGATACCTCAGAAGTTGTATCCTGAGTTGTTACGCTTTCCGAATCAGTACCACCGCATCCGATAAGCGATGCTGTCAGCGCAGCAATTGTTAATAATGCAAGTATCTTCTTTATTTTCATTTATATATGCCTCCGATCAATCTGGTTTATTTATCTGACAGGCATATGATATAAAATGAAACTTGAAGAAAGCTTGAAGGTTTTTTAAAGAATTTATAACCTGCTCATTTCAGAATTGGAATCCTGACTATAAATGTTGTAATTCCCTTATCACATTCCACACTGATTTCACCGTCATGGGCTGTCACAACAGCCTTTGCTATTGCAAGCCCCAGGCCATAGTGTCCATTAAGTTCCCGGGATGAATCCGTTCTGTAAAAGCGCTCAAATATCCTGTTCCTTTCCTCTGCAGGAATCTCTTTTCCCGGATTGGATACCATAAGCACGGCACATTTATCCTCTTCATGGAGAGTGACTAAAATCTTACCAGCACTTTCATTTGCATTTTGAGTTTTTTCCGCATGAGAAACAGCATTGTCCAAAAGTGTAGCTACCAACTGTCCCAACTGGTTTGGATTCCCTTCTACATGGATATCTTGCTCAATTTCGCTCTCCAGAAGCAGGCCTCTCTCAAATGCAACCGAGTCAAAAGGCAATATCCCGCCTGTAACAATTCTGGAAAGATCAACATCTGTATGTACTGCTTCCATGTTCTCTGTCCTTGAAAGATCCAGAAGTCCTGTCACGAGCTCTTTCATGCGTCTGTTCTCATAAAGAATATTGTCAAGCCACCTGTTGTTCCCAATCTCGCGCTGCAAAATCTCGGCATTGGCACCGACTGTTGATATGGGAGTTTTAAGCTCATGTCCCGCATCTGAGATAAACTGTTTCTGTTTCTGATATGTATCTTCGACAGGTTTCATTATCTCCTTAGACGCCTTCAAGGAAACAAAGAACAGTATTATCAGGGCGACAGCGCCAAATACAACTGTATTCATTATGAGCGTTTTCATACTGCTGTCTATCAGGGTATTATCCATCATTGCCACATAGCTTCTCCCTGATGATTCATCTGAAGCGATGCGATATATCATCCTACCGCTTATTCCGCGTCTTTTCCCACCTGTCATTAGCTGCGCTGCAAGATTTTTGAGTGCTTCATCGCTCATTACGGGCTTAACATCATTCATTATTCCAACAGCACTTCCATCAGAAGAAAACTCCACAAGATACATAACCGCAGCCTCTGTGGCAATTCTATCTTCAGGAGTTCCCATGGCATCTTTCGGCGCTTCTTTTGGGCCATTTCCATTGATGTAGTCATCAAGAAAGACTTCAAGGATCCTTTGATTATTCCTGTATACTGCGCTGTAAGTAGTAAGTGAAATAGTCAGCAGGGTTCCTAAAAGGATCAGTGTAAGGAGCCCCATTATCGTAGCTGTGATCTTATTTTGTGAAGCTTTAAAAAGTCTGTTTCCAAGCTTTTTTGCCATTCCTACTCCTTCTTTCGCAGTTCATATCCAAGACCGCGCACCGCCTTTATCTCCATCATTGAATCCAGGAATTGAAGCTTTTTTCTGGTAAAAGAGATATAGACCTCCACATTGTTATACTCAGCTTCATTGTCAAATCCCCATATCTTAACAGCAAGCTGCTCCTTTCCGATAATAGTTCCTTCATTTGCAAGGAAGATCTCCAAGATATGCAGCTCTTTTTCTGACAAACGTACATCCATGCCATTTTCAGTATTTATAAGCATTGACCTGTTTCTATCCAGTTTAAGGTCTCCCGATACGAGATTTCCGGTATCATCTGTCTTCTGCATGTTATTCCTGCGAAGCAAGGCTCTTACCCTTGCCAGGAGCTCTTTTGTCTCAAAGGGCTTTGTAAGGTAATCATCTGCTCCGCTATCCAGGCCACTCACCTTATCATCAGTATCTGCTCTCGCAGTGAGCATTAAGATGGGAGTCTGTATTCCCTCTCTTCTCACAGTTCTGGCTATGTCAAATCCATTTATTCCGGGGAGCATAACATCAAGAATAAGCAGATCATATATGCCGCTTCTTGCAGCATCAAGTCCACTTATTCCATCTGCAAACGCATCTGTATCATATTTTTCCTGCCTGAGGATTTCGCATAATGCCTCGGACATTCTCTTTTCATCTTCAACAAGCAATATTTTCATGGAATACCTCTGTGATTAAATATATTCCTATTGTACCAAAGTATCCTTGAAGAAATATTGAAATCTAAATATTCCAGACAAAGCCTTGTCACCATTCTTAAGTATTGTTTCTACATTCTTATTTTAAGTCATTATGCTTCTCCTGTTATCTCTTTAGCAAGTTCCAGAATTTCAAAGGCATATTTTTCCTTACCCTTTTTAAGGAGCTTCTTGTATAAAGGATAGTTGATGACGCAGATTGCAGCACCTACTATTCCAAGAAGCACCCCAATTACCATGAAAAATACTCCTGTTCCAAAGACGCTAAGTCCAAAGCACATCCCTGCGCCAAAGATCAAAGTCCCAATAATTCCAAGCGTCATGGCTGATATAAATGCCGGAAGCTTTGCTCTCTCATCAAGCTTTTTAAGCTGCCTTACCTTATTTGTTTCCTTTGGCATGTAATCCTTTGCAACACTTTCTGCATAAACCTTATCTAAATCGTTCATCGTATTCTTCTCCTTCTTTTCTCTTGAATGTCCTTTTTATGCGATCTTTCCTGTTTCTTTGAGCCATCTGATCTCGTCACGTATGGTCTCTCTATATGACCTTGTGGTATAACCCAGATCCTTACTTGCTTTACTTGAATCAAATCGGTTGTTTCTTGCAAGGTTGTAAACGGAGAATGTTGTCATAAGAGGCTTTTCTCCAGTCTTCTTAGCCTTTTTCTCAAGTACCCCGGCAATCAGGTTTGCTACTGATATTGGTAAAAAGAACTTCATCTGCTTGCAACCGCTCTCCTCTGAAACAAGCTTTGTAAAATCCTTAAAGCTGACAGGCTCATTCCCAAGAATGTAGCACTCTCCGCTTTTTCCCTTATCCGCTGCTCCAATGAGTCCGTCAGCCAGATCCCTTACATCACACAGATTAAAGCTTCCGTCAATTCCTGCGGGCATCTCACCATTGATGATATCAACCAGAGTCTTTGTGGTCTCACCCATTGCAAAGTCCTCAGGTCCGAGGATTCCTGAAGGGTGAACCACACATGCATTAAGCCCTTCCTTTGCAGCCTTGAGCACCACATTTGTTGCCATAGCCTTTGACAATGAATAGCAACCTTTGATCCTCTCAGGATCAAGCGGGATCGAACCCTCACATTCTCTTATGCTTCCCTTCTCTTCCTCAGGTATTGCTCCTGTTGATGAGCAATAAACGAGCTTTGAAACATTGTGCTCTTTGCACATCTCTATGATATTTTCTGTCCCGCCGACATTTACGTCCATGACTTTCTGGCTGTAGTCGGGATTAACTGTTACGATGCTTGCTATGTGGAGCACGATCACCTCTGTATCTTCAGGCGTCTCAAAGAATCTCTCCAGGTCATCTTTATTACAAAGATCTCCGTATACGATTTCTACTTCTTCCGGAAGATATGCGGCTGACTTATCACCTTCAAGGACAAATGCCCTTACTTTTTCGTTTCTATCAACAAGCTTTCTGCAGACTGTGCTTCCAAGAAATCCTGCTGCTCCTGTTACCAGATACATCTTATTTGTTTTGCTCATTTATCTTTTCCTTTCTCATTCTCAATTTGTTTTTTCGCTCTTTGCTTTGAGCTTGAAGTCATTATAGGAAAATGAGCACATAAAAAGAACAACACTTTTTGCAAAATGTGTTGATTTCAGGAGTACAGGTCCCGACACGTTTTGTAAAAAGTGTTGATTTGTAAATCCGATATAGTGTTTTTCTTCGTTATGGCTTGATGATACACTTCTGTATGACGCTTATGATCTCATCTTTTGACTCGGTGCATCCACCTCGTACCCACTCAGTGACAACTCCGATAATGCCCTTAAGATAAAAGACCATGATAAGTGGCTGTTCTTTTTGGGGAACTCCAAACCTTGTAAGAATGGGGCCAAATATTGTTTTAAACCAGGTTTCATAGGTCTTTTCAGCGCCCATCATCTCGTTCTTTTCATACATCAGATAAAAGAGCTTGCGGTTCTCTTCCACAAAATCCAGATATGGCATCAGATACTTGGGTGTTACAAGGAACAACTCATCCTCATTTTTTTCATCAATATCAAGTGCTCCAGGCCCCTCAGCACCAAAGCGCCCAAAGAAATCTTTATATACAGCTTCCACCGTTTCATGCAGAAGATCATTTACATTATCATAGTGAAGATAAAAGGTGGATCTGTTAACGCCAGCGGTTTCACATATCTCCTTAACAGAAATAAGTTCAAAATCTTTACTGTCAAGAAGTGTCAGTAACGCTGTATGCATTTTTTCCGCTGACTTAAAATACTTGCTCTCATTCTTGTTCATAGCAAAGCACTCCTAACACCTGCAGCAAAAAGTGTAAAGATATTGAATGCATCTTCTTTATATTGCACCCATTACTCACCAGTCTCGACTTCTTTTATATCTTCTGACTGGTCTATAGTCAGATCAAAGCCATCAAACATCTCATTATCAGGCAGTTTCATTTCAAATCCCTGGGTATAATCCAATGCAAGATCAGCCTTATCAATATTCAGGCCAAGTACATGGCCTCCTTTTTCCCTGCCTTTTGAAATAAAGTGCAGATGCCATCATAATCGGTGCTAAAACCAGTTTCTTTCTCATTTTTTCCCCCTTATATTCGCAAAAGCTGAATCGTATCTTCAACAGAGATTTTCCTTTTTATAAGTTTTTTGCAATTTCAAATACTTTTCTTAGATACTTACCAGAGTTTTTATCCCGGTTAGCATCATTACCATAGCCTCTGGTCATCTCATCAAAAGCATATACTTCGCAGGTTTTTGCTCTATTTCTGATCCGGTCACCAACCATAACTGTCTTCATTGCTTCCAGCTGATCTCTTCTTACCTTATCTTTTAATGACCCACCCATGGTAATCAAAAATAAAGCTTTTTCCAGACATTTCATGGATGTTTTATCCCCATATGCAAATCCGTAAGTCCATACCCGTTGAAACCATCCCTCTAACATAGCAGGAGACGAAGTCCAAAAATCAGGGTAAATAAAAGCTATCGCATCTGCTTCATTTATCTTTTTCTGCTCAAAAAGAACGTCCTCCGATGCAGGACTATCCAAATTATAAAATCCTTCTCTTATATACTCTTTTTCCGACATCACGGGATTGAATCCATCTGCATACAGATCAGAAATCTCATATGAATGTCCTGCACTCTCCAGTCCTTTGATAAAAGCTTCTTTCACTTCGTATGTAAAACTGTTTTTACTTGGATGACAATATACAATGAATACCTTCATAATTTCATACTCCTTTACCTATGGCTACTTATCCATCCCTATCCACTGTATGAAAGCTGTCTTATCACTGCTGTTATA
>SVFV01000080.1 GCA_015056655.1 Butyrivibrio sp. | reverse complement strand
CTAAAGACTGCAGTTATTGTCGGTGAGAATGCAGGTGGTAAATCCAATTTTATTGGGAGTCTTAAGTTTTTGAAATCGCTTATAGACTTCAATTCCCAGGTACAGACTGTTGGTGCATATGTTAATGCATCCAGTTTCCTTACGGAAAAGGATCCTGAACAGAGATTTGAGATATGCTTCATTTCAGAAAAGGGACATATCTACAAGTATTGTTTGGGAATAGACTCTAATGGAATAACAAGTGAAGGACTTTATAAGCAGAGTAAGAGGAAAGGAACCTTCTCATGTCTCTTTTCTGTTATAAGGGATAAGTCCGGAAGATATGAAAAAAGGGAAGGAAAGGCTTCTGATCTTGGAACTGCATTAAAGAACAGTAACAACAGCTATGGTCTTTTTATAAGCAAGCTTGCACTTCTTGGTAATGCGGATGCTATAGAGACTACAAGCTGGTTCAAGAATATTCTTCTGCCGGGAGCAGTTCCGGAAGACCAGGAGGGAAATCCTGCAGGCAGGGATGATGATATCAAAATTATGAGAGATCATCGCTTTGTGGATATATTCCGTATGGTTGATTACAGTATCTGCAGTATAGAAGTGGATAATGACAGACCTTATGGTAAGTCGTTAATAATAAGAAAAGATGCAGATGGGAATGAAATCCGTAGAGAACTTCAGCAGGATTCAACCGGTGTAAGGGAGTTCTTTGCTTGGGCTGTGCAAATATTCAGAGTAGTATACGAGAACAGGGTCGTATTTGCAGATGAGATGGACAGAGTTCTCAATCCTATTCTGTCAGACAGAGTTGTAGCATTTGTAAATGGTGAGGCACACAAGGGACAGTTCATCTTTTCTACACACAACGTGCTTCATTTGAATCTTAAGACCTACATGAAGGAACAGATCTATTTTGTAACAAAGAGTAAGGATAGCCTTACTTCTGAACTGTATTCACTTGCAGATTTTCCAGAGGTAAGATACGAGACCGCCAAAGTCTATGAGTTTTACATGAAGGGCATATTGGGAGGTACAGCTTTTGAGTAGAAAAGAGAGGGTAAGCTGGTCTCCAATAAGTATGAGATCAAGAAAAAGACTTTTGATATCATCATCAAACAGACTGATTATGATCAGGATGCATTGGATAAGAAAAACACCAATATTGAAGAGTTCTTCGATGTTATTGATTGGTAAAACAAGGCGCTGTTTAGCAGTATTAATTGCTGTTAAGCGGCGTCTCTTTTTGATATATTAGAAATAGTTTGTTGGAAATAGTTAAGGGGAATAATTGGATATGAGTAAAGACATGACAGTGCAGTGCGACAATGGACTTATTAACATCAGAGTAGGTGCAATTATTCTGAAGGATGGAAAGTTTCTTATGGTTGGGAACCATATCAGACCAGAGTATTTATATTCTGTAGGGGGTAGGATCAAGTTCGGAGAGACTGCCGAGGAAGCAGTAATACGTGAGGTGTATGAAGAGACTGACATAAGAATGGAAGTAGACAGGCTGGGGTTCGTTCATGAGAATTATTTTTATGGGGATGCGGAGTCTAACCTTGGGCTGAAAAGGGAAGTCCTGAGAATCAGAAAGAGATGAACCGTCGCTATTAGGAACTCTCAAAAAACCATGGAGTACTGCTTGCGCCTATTGGAGAAGTATGGAGCGAGGCCTTTGAGAAATTACAGAACAGAGCAGATGCAGATCTGTATTATAAAGATGGTGCGCATGCTTCAGCCATTGGAGATTATCTTATCTCAATGATCCTGACTAAAGTTATCACAGGAAAACTTCCGGGTGATGACCTTTTAAAGGCATACGATTTCACATTGCCTGACAGTGACTGGATTCCGGTAAATGAAAATGTTGATGATGAGATTGTAGAGATTCATTTGGAAGTAGCACGTGTGATAAGAGAGTGCGTTGAGAATAACTGATGAATATAAAATCGTCAACAGGCTGTTGACGTTTGAACCCATCGGTTTAAAAAATCAGAGAAAAATAGTATTGACAGCGAATTATCAGTCAATTATACTTACAACTAATAATTTTCAGAAAGGTAGATGCTATGGAAAGACTTATTCTCGTCACAACATACATGGTCACCAATAAGCCCGTGAATGATAATCAGGGGGTTGATTTTGATATGTATGATGAGGATAAGATTAAGTGTAGGGCATAGTTAGTGTTTTATAACTGATATAGTTTACAAGGCCTCATCAAGCGAGAGTTTGATGGGGCCTTTTTTGGAAGAAGATGGGCTTTAAGGAATATGGAATGAATCCGAGAGCTTTCAAATTAAAAGACGGAACATATAGGGATGAAATCATAATGGCAAACATATTTGAGTGAGGAGGAGTGAACGATGCGCGAAGAATTTTATGATGATAAGACAGAACCAATAATAGAACTTAAACAATTTTATGGAGAACAAAAACATCTTGTAGATAAGTGCCTAATCATTTTTTCAAAAGTAATTCATGACCACATCCTGGAGAAATTTGATTGTGTAGAAATCGGTTCGCTTGGTGCATGTAATGGAAGAATACCTATCTATTGTCTTGAGTACAAAGGTGAAAAGATAGCATTTTACTTAACGGGAATAGGCTCTGCTTTTGCTTCAGGCGCTTGTTATGAAGCACATTGGGTAATCGGAGCAACAAAGTTTATTATGTTTGGTTCCTGTGGAAGCCTTGATCCGGAGCAGACCACCGGAAGATTTATCATCCCAACAGAGAGCTATAGAGGTGATGGCGCTTCATATTACTACGCTCCGGCAAGTGACTATATTGATATTAAGGGGCGTGAAAAATTAGAGAGCATTTTTACAGAGCTTAAGGTTCCATATGTTAAAGGCCGTGTTTGGACAACGGATTCCATGCTAAGAGAGACAAAAGGACTTGTTGCCAAAAGAAAAAAGGAAGGCTGCATAGCTGTAGAGATGGAACTTGCAGGAGTTCAGGCTTTGTGTGATTTTTATGGACTTGAACTTTATAATTTCCTTGAAGCTGGTGATGTACTTGCAGATAGTGGATATGAAGTGGAAGCGCTACATGCTGCAAACCATGACTTGGGAAAGTTTTATATTGCTTTGGATATTGCAGTAAGGATATGATTTTATTTTGTTTGGGAGGATATAACGATGAGAGTAAGGATTGAAACAGAAAGATTGATATTAAGACCTTTTGTTCCGGAGGATTATGAAGCTGCATTTAAATGGTGCGGAGATCCGGATGTAAATGAATACATGATTTATCCACTTTATAAAAGTGCGGAGGATGTTAAGACTTGGCTTGAAAGCCGCAACCTGGATGAACCGGATAATTATGATCTTGGAATCGAGCTTAAGGAATCCGGTGAACTCATAGGAAGTGGAGGTCTGGTATACAATGCAAAAAGAGATGTTTGGGTTGTTGGATACAATATCAGAAAAGACCAGTGGGGACACGGCTATGTTCCGGAGGCAATGCAGGGAATAATTAATCATATTTCAAAGACCAGAACAATACGAGCGATTGAAGGACAGTTTGCTGCAGAGAACCACAAAAGTCAGCGTGTCATGGAAAAACTTGGTATGCATTATTCTCATGACAGTGAGTTTGAAAAGCTTGATGGTAGTAGAAAGTATGCTGCAAAGACCTTCACAAAGGAATTCTGATATACAATATTTCTCCGACCGAAAACCTAATATTTCTCCGATTTGAAATGGAGTCTTGATAAGAGCATCAGTTCATGAGTGCAAATGCACTTGTGGCTGGTGTTTTTTCTTTGTGCGCCTAGCGGCGCACGTTTCTAACGGGTTCAAGTCCCGAATCCGCCCGGTAGTGGGAAGGATATACTAACAATAACAGGCGGGCAACACGTGACATAGATCTGGACTTTATCCATTATTCTATCAGAGTAGGTGCAATTATTCTGAAGGATGGAAAGTTTCTTATGGTTGGGAACCATAGCAGCTGTGAGCCTGTCATTCATAAATGATGCGTGGAACGCAACAGGTTCTGATGCACTTAGCAACAGGATCATGGAATTAATAAAGTCAGGTGAGATTTTTCCTACAGACCTTACCTGGGACGTAAGAGCCAGAATTGAAAATGATATGATGATCGCATTTCTCAGGGAACATGCATCAGAATATGGATTCATCTATTCTGAAGGAGGTATTTGATATGAGCGGATTTGATGACAGAAGCTTTGATATTGGAGCTGATTTTTATAATAAGCTGGCTAAACAGTATGCAGATCATGAGATATCAGATGAAGAGTTTTTGCGTATCAGTAAAGAGATGAGTAACATCATCGAGCTTTGTTCAAATGGTGATATTACCGAAGCGGAGTGCAATGAGAGGCTGGATAAGCTTTGCCCCGGCGTCCCAGTTCATGCATGATGTTTCAATTCCATAAGTCTGTGATGGTAGAGGATTCCGAGGATTATTCGGAGTCCTCTTTTTTGATGCCTTAGATCTCTTTATGTGGGGATCCCCTTATGCGTATGCTTTACGCTACCCTCTGCTTTAAATCCTGCAAGAAGGTTATTAATCCATCCGAACAATTCGCTTTTCTAACATTAATGGCAAGATTATCACTTATTAGGATATAGAAATTCTTATCGGTTTCAAATACCCTGTATATCTCATCGTAAGATGCCTTTATGCTTCCCACGTTACTGATCTGTTCGAGTTTTTCGCTGTCAAATGTGATAATAGCCACAAAGTTTCTAAGAAGCTTGTTGCTATCAAAATTCTTCCTGCATCTATAATTGAATAGAGAATAAAACAACACCGGCACTACAATAACAAGAAGAATACTCTCTATAGCAAGCCTTAAGGAATGGGCAGGAAATGATATTACAAAGCCTGCAAGAAACATTATCTCGACAATCACCAGCACAACAATAATTGGTTTATGAATATTTTTAATGAGAAGCCAGTTGAAATCCTTGAGTTCATCGAGTTCCCATTCAACTTTGGCATTATACAAGATGTCTGTGTTTAACTCCACAGATCTGTATAGCTGTTCATAATCTGTATCATTAACCCCAGTTTCTGCAGTCCTAATTCTGCCGTTTACTTCTGTCTTAAGCTTCTGTATGAAGGAAATCAACTCCTCTGAACACTCTGACTTAATGATAAAAAAAGCCTGGATACTACTTACAAATATATAGAAATTGGTTTTTGTTTCAGTGATTTTGTACAGATCCTTATATGCGATCTTAGATGTTCCCTTTGGCCCATCAGATACCATGGCGTCTTCAAAAAAAGCATATGAAAAAGTGGTCCCATGCAGCATTTTATAACTCTCGTAATTTTTCCTTATTCGTTTTGCTGCAAGAATATATATAATAATCGGGTAAAGTATCAGCACCATTGAGAAAACAAAAACATTTTCATAATTCCCTGTCCATACTCCGTTCACAATAAATGCTGCAAAAACTATTAAAGCAACAATTGCCGCTGTAATCCCGGCTTTGTTTTTATATAGATATGTATCCCAGAACGCTTTTTTCGCTTCCTCAAATGAATATTCCACCTTAGTCTTATATGGCATACCGTAATTCCTCCTAAAATATGCAGCTATTAGCTGCAATTAGATTCCCCCGAACCATTATACATTCAGAGAAAATCGCTTACAAGAAAAAGCCATATGCTATGTGGACCGGAATGGGAATTGTTGGAACTACTATGCTGGGAATATTTCTTTTTCATGAAAAACTGACGGTGCGCAGATAATATGTGTTATTCTGATTGTAGTTGGAATTGCTGGACTTAAGATTTTAGCGAAAGAGTGAGGTTTACCATGTTTAGAAAGATGAGAAGATTTAATCAGCAGATTTCTGATTCAGAGTGTATAGAAATACTGAAGAATACTACTCTTGTTCTTCAGAAAGAAGAGGTAGATGAAGTTAAATGGTTTGATATAGATGAGGTTCGAGAGGGATGCATCCACAGAGATGGGACATTCTGTGTTCCGATGGAGGGACTTGAAACACTCATGAAGTATCTTGGTGAAGACCAATGAATCAGGCAGAATTAATCAACAAAGTAAATAGCTCCATGTATCATCAGGTGAAGACAACAGGTTATGCCACTGCTGTACAGACTCTGATGGATTTGGGGATCTTGTCAAAAGAGGACTATGAGAGATGGCGGAATGGTCAGGTTCAATATCTTGAAAAGGTCTGCAAGATTAACCTTAAGAAACTTGCAGGTGTTCTTGAGGAAATGAAGCGGTATGCTGCAAAGAATAACCTGAAGCCGAGTTTTACATTTTATAAGCGGTGGGGGAAAAAGAAAAAAAGTACTGTGCAGCTTAGATTTAGTAAGACCGGGAATGAGTATATTGAGAAACTGTATGCGACTCATTATGTGAGAAATTGATGCGAATGTATGAGGTACTGTGTGGCAATGATACCAGAGTTTGATTCACAGCGTGAAAAGGAAAAGTATTTCAGATCCTTATCACCGGAACAGAAGATAAATGCTTTTACAGAAATGATTTGGGAATCAGAGCACATTGTATTCCTTGGTGGTGCCGGTGTTTCTACCGAAAGCGGCATTCCGGATTTCAGAAGTATGATCTTGCTAAGGTTGGAGATTCCCTTGCAGTAGAGCATTACAAGACCCTGGAAAAGAATGCATCCGACTGTATATCATGTGGCCACTGCAACAGCAGATGCCCGTTCGGGGTAGATCAGATTAGCAGGATGAAAGAGATAGCAAACTTTATGGTGTGAGTCGAATTTATCTGATAATAATAGGTGTGATCATGTCAATAAAAGAATATATAAGTGAGCAAGATAAGACAATTCAGCCAAAACTGGAATTGATTTATAATACAATTCACGATGCAATACCTGATGCAGAAGAACGGTTATCCTGGGGAATGCCTACGTTTTGGAAGGGAAGAAATATAATACATTTTGCTCCTGCCAAGAAACATATAGGATTGTATCCGGGACCTGAGGCAATAGAGGCATTTGCGGATAAGCTGGTTGAATACAAAACAAGTAAGGGAGCAATACAGCTCCCTAATGATAAAGACCTGCCACTTGAACTTATTGCAGACATAGCCAGATGGAGTTATGAGAATAACAGGAAGTGATGGAAAGGATAAGGGGAACGAGAATGGTTAAACATGTGATTTTATGGACACTTAAGGATGAACTTTCTGCAGAAGAAAAGATGACAATTAAGCAGGGAATCAAGGAAGGCCTTGAAGGATTAAAGGGCAAGATCCCTGGAATCGTTGATATCAAGGTTAACATCAATGGCCTTGAGTCTTCAAATGCAGACCTTATGTTGGATTCAACTTTTGAGAACGTAGAGGCACTTAAGGGATATTCAGTTCATCCTGAGCACGTAGCTGTAGCTGATTCCAAGGTAAGACCTTATACCAAGATCAGAAGCTGCCTGGATTTTGAGGTTTAAAATGAGATATGGGTTACACAAATGTGTTTGGGTTTGGCGGTATTATAGACTGGACCGGAGAAGTTGTTACAGGAGAAGATTGATTATGAGATTTATTGGTAATTTGATTTGGATATTATGCGGAGGGCTGCTTAGTGCCATGGGATGGTGGATTGTAGGACTTCTCTGGTGCTGTACAGTTGTAGGTATTCCTGTAGGGCTCCAGTGTTTTAAGCTTTCTTCAATATCACTGAATCCTTTTGGAAAAGAGATTGTGGAGGAAGGCGGGGCAGTATCACTGCTTCTTAACATCATTTGGATCTGTCTTTCTGGGATTGAACTTGCGATTGCAAACGCGGTGATTGGCTGCATTTTCTGCATCACCATTATTGGTATACCCTTCGGTAAGCAGTTCTTTAAGATTGCTAGAGTAGCTCTTTTACCATTTGGGGCAAAGGTTGTGAGGGTACATTACTAAGAACGGAGCGAGGAAGTAGATGTTTTTTATCATGGGAATAACAGATGGCAGGAAGGACTTTGATTTCAATCAGCTGATTACCTGCGCAATCTGTGGTAAATATGGGCGCTTCAACGTGTTCATGACATATACGGTGCTGTCTCTTTTCTTTATTCCGACTTTCAAGTGGAATAGGCATTACTACGTGCAGACCAGTTGCTGCGGAACTGTTTATGAACTTGATCCTGAGATTGGTAAGATGATCGCAAGAGGCGAAGAAGTTGAGATTCTGCCAAGTCATCTGACTCAGCTAAGCGGCGGAAGAGGATTCACGACCGGTTATAAGAAATGCAGACAGTGTGGATACGAGACAACAGAAGACTTTGATTTTTGTCCTAAGTGCGGAACGAGGTTTTGATGATAAAGAGATTTAAAGGCTGCTATGGAATATGAAAATGAAAAGATTCAGAGATTAGGAAGTGTTGTCACAAATAATGGCTACTCTGATTGGGCGTGTATCTTCCTGTTGAGGCGACAAGTTAAACCGGAATATATTTCAGTATAAACGGTTAAGCAAATTCTTTAGGTTAGAATCGCTGTAAGGTCAAACGAAAAAGCAGCTTGAATTATAACAATAACTGCCCTTTCGTT
>SVFV01000010.1 GCA_015056655.1 Butyrivibrio sp. | reverse complement strand
CAGAAACAGCATACCTCACAAAAAATGATATAAAAAGGGAGCTGGAAAAAATGATTATCTCATTTTTTCACAGCTCCGTCTGTATCTCTTATTATTTCTTTTTGCTTTTTTCTTTCTTATTCTTATCTTTTGAAGCAGGTGCAATTTCTTCTGCTATGTCATCATAGTGCACCACCAGGTTTCTACCGTGCTCCTTGGCATAATACAGCGCTTTGTCAGCACGTTTAACAGCCTCATGATAATTCTTACCATCATACTGGCTGACACCAACTGAGATAGTAATAGGGCAAACTTCATTCTCTGTAGTCTCAACAGAATGCCTGATATGTTCAGCAATTTTCAATCCTACAGTAGTACTTGCTCCCATCAAAAGAACAACGAATTCTTCGCCGCCCCATCTGATAACAAGATCAGTAGCTCTGATGCACGCCTTGATTCTCTCTGTAAGGAATACGAGAACCTTATCACCTGCATCATGACCATAGGTATCATTTACACGCTTAAACTTATCAATATCAATCATCAAAATGACTACACTTGCATTAGCAGCTTCAGCCGGCATTTCATGATCTGATTCAGCAATCTCTTCGAACTTATTCCTGTTGTATGCCTCTGTCAGATTATCTGTCGTCGAGTTCTTCTCAAGCTGTTTTCGAATAAGATACTGATCAGCGTAGGAGTTCTCCAATATGATCATGAGGATTGAAGCACCGATCCAAACCGGAACTGCCAGGGATATCATAAGATCCACATGCTCATAATGATTCCACATATTTGAAATAATTATGTTCAGAATGACACCTGAATGAACCGGAATCTGATATTTGACAGGCATTGCCAGGCCTATCGCAATGAAGGCGAGATGCATTATGATAAATCCCTCTCTTGCAAAGTCCTTGTTTGGCAGATACCATATCGCCCATATAGTACACCACATCGCAGCATGAGCTATTGAATAATAAGCAAAAACTGCAACTCTGTAGTTCTTGATTCTGGGCTCTAAAAGCGCAAGTAAAATGAGCGGTATCAAAATAAAAAATCTTGGTATCAGTGTCTCTATCGCAAATCTGCCAAATATCTGACAGTCAGAGACAAAATAAGTAGTCTCCAAAAATCCAGTGAGTAAGGCAGATACATAACTTGGCATTCTGTAGTAGTCATATTTGGACTGATAAAATGTATTAACTTCTGACTTATCTATTTTTTTCGTCACCATGCAATCATTATACTACAAAACAAGAAAAGCTTCTCATAAATTATAAAAATATTGCAAGAAATTTTCATAATATGAGAAGCCTTTAATTGTTTATTATGCTATTAAATTATCTCTGTATACGGCCTGATCCGTCACCGCCAGCAAGTTTCTTTACTTCATCAACAGAAACCATGTTGAAGTCACCCTCGATAGAATGCTTTAAAGCAGAAGCTGCTACTGCAAACTCAATTGTATCCTGTGAGTTGTAATCATTAACAAGACTGTAAATAAGTCCTGCACCGAATGAATCTCCGCCACCTACTCTGTCTACAATGTGAAGTGCATACTTCTTGGAGAAAAAAGCTTCGCCATCACTATAAAGCATTGCACTCCAGTTATTATCATTTGCTGATAATGACTCTCTAAGAGTAATTGCAACCTTTTTAAATCCAAATCTGTCTGTGAGCTTCTGTGCTACTTCAATGTAACCCTCGCGGTTAAGCTTACCAGTTGTAACATCTGTGGAAGAAGCCTTTATACCAAATACATCTCCTGCATCCTCTTCATTTGCAATGCAGACATCAACATATTTGCAGATCTCGCCCATAACCTCAGAAGCCTTCTCCTTGCTCCAGAGCTTACCTCTGTAGTTAAGGTCACAGCTTACTGTGATCCCCTTTTCTTTAGCCTTCTTAACAGCCTCCAAAGTAATATCAGCAAGTGAATCACTTACAGCAGGAGTAATTCCTGTAAAGTGGAACCAGTCTGCTCCATCAAAAATCTCATCCCAATTGAAGTCTTCCTTCTTTGCTTCTGAAATAGCAGAATGTGCTCTGTCATAAATGCACTTACTGCCCCTCTGTGAAGCGCCCTTCTCATTAAAGTAGATTCCTACTCTGTCTCCTCCTCTTGTGATGTAAGAGGTATCAACACCAAATTTTCTAAGTGAATTAACTCCCGCCTGACCAATTTCATGTGTAGGAAGCTTAGTTACATATCTTGAATCAATACCATAGTTAGCAAGTGATACAGCTACGTTCGCCTCGCCTCCACCATAAGTAGCTTCATAGTGATCTACCTGTACGAAACGCAGATAATTATCAGGCTGCAGGCGCAGCATTATTTCTCCAAAGGTTACAACTCTTTTTGCCATTTGACATAATCTCCTTAACATTCAAAAATTACATTTTTATAAGATGAACTGCAAATCCGCCTATCTCATCCTTAAGGTAAGCAAACTTAAGATGTCCGTTCTGATCGTACTGATATGTACTCTCATCGAATTCTACACCCTTTTTACCAAGATGGTAAACTGCTCTGTCAACGCTATGAGTACCAATAGCAAGGTGTCCCATTGTGCCCCTGCCCTGCATGTGCATAACTTCAATGTCTGGACCAGCAAAATAAGAAGCTGATCTGTCATCTCTCTCAAATCCAAACAGACTGCAGAAAAGATTAGCTGCCTTTTCAGCTTCAGCCTTATCAGCAGAATTCACTCCAACATGTACAAGCTTAAAGCCAAGCATTGTTGAAACAGCATCCTTTACAAGATTCCTGATCTCATCGAATCTGCCCTCGGCAATCATATCATTCTTGACCATCCAGCTTCCGCCACAGCAGAATACCTTATCAAATGAAAGATAGTCATTAATGTTATTCTTATTTATTCCACCAGTAGGCATGAAATGCACTTTGCCATAAGGTGCTGCCATTGCCTTAATCTTCGCAATTCCGCCATTCTGTTCAGCAGGGAAAAACTTAACTGCATCAAGTCCAAGTTCGATAGCCTGCTCAACTTCACCAGGTGTTGCCGTACCCGGAACAACCGGAACTCCGATGCTCTGGATGTACTCAACATTACTTCTGTTAAAGCCAGGGCTTACGATGAACTTTGCACCTGCTGCCTTAGCTCTGTCAGCCTGTTCCTTATTAAGAACAGTGCCTGCACCAACGATCATCTCAGGATATTTCTCTGAAATAATTCTGATAGCTTCCTCTGCTGCATCAGTTCTGAAAGTAATCTCAGCAGCCGGAAGTCCTCCTTCAATAAGTGCCTTTGCAAGTGGCTCAGCATCCTTTGCATCGTCAATTGCAATAACAGGAACAATTCCTATTTTGTATAACTCTTCACATACCTTATCCATTTCTTATTCCTCATCTTCAAATTTACTAGGGTCGAGATTGCCTGGATCCTGGCCAATATATGCAAGAATTCCGCCGTCAATATAGATTACCTGACCATTGATAAAGTCTGATGCAGGTGATGCAAGGAATACAGCAAGTCCCATTAAGTCCTCTGTCTTGCCCCAGCGCTGTGCCGGAGTCTTGGATCTGATGAATCTGTCGAAAGGATGCATAGAACCATCTGCCTGCTTCTCACGAAGTGGCGCTGTCTGAGGTGTAGCGATGTAGCCAGGTCCAATAGCATTACACTGAATATTAAACTGACCATACTCAGAGCAGATGTTCTTTGTCAGCATCTTAAGTCCGCCCTTCGCTGCTGCGTAAGCAGACACTGTCTCTCTTCCAAGCTCACTCATCATAGAGCAGGCATTGATGATCTTTCCGCCCTTTCTCTCGATCATGCCGGGAAGAACTGCCTTTGAGCAGATGAACGGGCCTGTAAGGTCAACGTCGATAACCTGGTTCCACTGGTCAACTGTCATCTCAGTCATGGGGATTCTCTTGATGATTCCTGCGTTGTTTACAAGAATATCGATAGGTCCCTTTGCTGCCTCAGCCTTCTTTACAAAGTCAAGAACCTGATCTTCCTTTGTAACATCGCACACAGCACCAAATGCGTCTATTCCAAGCTTCTCATATTCTGCCATTCCCTTATCAACCAGCTCCTGATTGATATCGTTAAATACAATCTTTGCGCCACTCTGTGCAAAAGCAATGGCATAAGCAAGTCCTAAACCGTATGATGCTCCTGTAATCCAGGCTGTTTTTCCTTCAAGTGAAAAATTCTTCAAAAAACTTGTATCCATATAAACCTCCATACATCAAGTTAATGTAACTAGATTTATAGTAAATTAAATTTAATATACAATCTCTGACATTTTTCCTTAAAATATTGCATATTTTGACCAAAATGTAAGCGTTTACATTTTTTCTTTTTCAATCATACCAAAAACATTAAAACTTGACAACAAACAATCTATTGATTAAAGTTGCTATGTATGAGCAGGACAAATGATCGCGGCCGCAATACCCTAAAGGGTGCGGGTGAGGAAAGTCCGGGCTTCGTAGGGCAGGATACCGGATAACGTCCGGCGGAGGTGACTCCCGGGATAGTGCAACAGAAAACAACCGCCTGCTTTTGCAGGTAAGGGTGAAAAGGCGTGTGTAAGAGACCACCGTGCAGATGGTAACATCTGTAGCCATGTAAACCCTATCCGAAGCAAGACCGAAAAGAAAACTATGGGCCGGCCCGGTCCGTTTTCAGGTGGGTCGCTTGAAACTGTTGGTAACAGCAGTTCTAGATAGATGATCATTCTCGACATAACCCGGCTTACAGGCCTGCTCATACATAAAAACAAAGAGATAGCAATGATGAAAAAAATCTGGTTTTTAAACATTGTCTTCATACTAATATTATTCACAGCGTATCCGCTAAATGCCCAGGCTCAGGGGCCTTCTCCTGAGGATATTCTGGACAGTCTTTTTTCCCTGAACGGTTTTGTAACTCCTACACTTGATAATGACTATTACGATTCAGACAATATTCTTTCGGCAGCTTATAACGTCCAGTCTTCCTATGTACAGCTTCAGATAGGAAGAAACTACGGTGCCGGAACAATCTATTCCATAAATAAAAAAGAGATTCTCATACTGACAGCAGCCCACATTTTTAAAAACTACAATAGCGCAGATTTTAACTATGCAATTTTCTTTAATGGAATTGTGACAGATACGAAGCTTATTTATAAGGATCAGAACTTTGATATGGCAATTGTAAGTGTGGATACTTCTGCAATCCCTGCTTATGACCTTATGAATCTAAAAAGCGCGCCTCTAAGCAAAGCTGCATTTGATGAATTTGAAAAGCAAGAGCAGAAGGAAGTATTTGCCCTTGATTCAGAGATAACGATAAAGCCAGAGGAAAATCAAATTTACAATCTCTATGGAAATGGAACCAGGATAGCTTCAAGTTACATCTATGGACCAGTTCTTAATTCAGATATTATGGTCACAGACTTTGGCTATAAGATGCTCTACGCAAAATGCTCCGCCCATAACGGAATGAGCGGAGCAGGTGTGTTTGATTCTAAATGTGAACTTGTTGGAATCCTTGCTGGCGGTTCAGATAAAGACGAAATGGTTGCTCTTCGTCTGCCTGATGTTTTACAGGCTTTATCAGACTTTGAAGCAGCTTCCACCAACGAACTCTCTGGTAAGTGAATTCTTGGGAAGTGCAGCAGAATCAACCGCCACAAAGTAATCAAGGAATTTCAGAAGTCTCTTTGCTTCAAAATATTCAGGTTCCCCTGGTTTAATGGCAAAAAGAAGTGGCTCAGCGTATTGCTTTAAAACTGCCAACTCATAAATCTGAGCTGAATTGAACATCTCATCAGCGCCTTCCTGGTAAGGGAAAATGTTCTGTTCTTCTCCTCTTCTTACTGAATCCCACATTGCAATTGTATGCTTTGCTGTGGCTCCTCTTGTCCTTGCATCTCTAACGATACGTCTTAAGAGTCTGCCATCAGTTGTAGGAATTCTATTGTGTGCATCAACGCTAAGAGTTGTCAGTGCACTGATATAAATCTTGAATTTGGACTCAGCCGGAAGTGAATGACTCATTTTTTCATTAAGTCCATGTATTCCCTCAATTACCAGTACATCTCCCGGGTTAAGCTTCATGAAATCCCCGTTCATTTCACGTTTTCCGGTAACAAAGTTAAAGTACGGCATCTCTACAGTCTTACCTGCAAGAAGATCTACCATATCCTGATTAAACTGCTCAACATCAAGCGCCTCAAGGCATTCAAAGTTATAGCTTCCATCCTCATTAAGAGGTGTAAACTCTCTATTTACAAAATAATTATCAATACTGATTGGATGAGGATGAAGTCCATAAGTCCTAAGCTGGATTGACAATCTGTTGGCAAAAGAAGTCTTTCCTGAAGAGCTGGGACCAGCGATCATTACAAAGCGCACATCCTTCCTCTCATAAATCTTCTTTGCGATCTCACCAATACGTCTCTCCTGCAGTGCCTCCTGAACCAGCATAAGATCATTAAAATCGCCACTTACTACAGCGTCATTCAGATCTCCCACTGTGTCGATTCCCATCATCTCACCCCAGGTGGATGAGCGCACCATCTCATTAAAAAGCTTCTCTCTAGGCTCAGATTCAGTAATCTGGTCAGGGTGCTTTCTGGAAGGAAGATGAAGCAGCAGACCATCATGATATTTCTCTACCTTAAACCACTTAACATAACAGGTATTGGGCAGCATATATCCATAGTAATAGTCTGAGAAACCATCCATTTTATAGATATTAACCTCAGAGCTTCTACGATATCTAAGAAGTCTTACCTTATCATCCATACCTTCCTTCTTGAAGATTTCGATTGCATCTGCAAGAGGATATCCTTTTTTTGTTATAGAAAGGTGATCATCAACCATATCCTGCATTCTCTGCTGAACTGATTCAGCAAAGGCTTCTGTCACCTTGAAATCACCTCTGATGCTGCAATAATATGCATTTCCTATTTTGTATTCAATCTTGGTAAAAGCGGGCACATGCCCAGAAACATCACGAACAGCCTTAACCAGCATCATTAGTGCAGTTCTGGTATAGGTATTATTTCCAATCTCATCAGCTGTTGTAATAAAAGAAAGTTCCTCATCTCTGTCAACTTTCTTCATAAGCTCGCGGATACGCGTTCCGTATACTACCGCTACAATCTGATTTTCATACTGCGGCTGGTATTCTCTGGCTATCTCCTCAAATGTCGTGCCTTTTTCGTATTCCCTAGTCTCGCCATGTATTGTCAGCTTCGGCATGAATCTTCCTCCCCCTATAGTAATAGTCCCAAATTTTCAGATACAAAAACACTCATTTATACAAACTTAGCACAAATGAAATATCGTTCTTTTTATTTATAATATCACGCATTCTGTCGCTATGCTCATTTTCAGAAAGTTTTAATAAAATTTTATCGCAAAGCTCAAGCTCATGCTCTAAGTAATTCTTTAATACTTCATCTCGTCTAAGGATAAGAGTAGGGCCAAATCTATGACATATATTAAAGGCTCTTTCTCTGTCCATACTATCTTCCGCCTGAAAAAGCTCCCAAGCTTTCTCATAAGGATCCTCTACGCCATTTTCTGTAGAAGCTTTCATTGCAGTATAGTATTTACCCTCTTCAAATATCTCTCGTTCATCTTCTATATAGAACTTACTATCATGAAGATATTTTCTAAAGCCAAACAGATCTGACTGAGGCTGAAGTATCATATGTCTGATGCCCTTTTCTCTGGGAGTTCCCTCCTCCAAAATACGCATCATAAGAAGTCCGCCCATTCCGCAGCAAATGAGTGTATCCGCTTCTTCTGGTAAAAGCTCCTTTAATCCATCAGATAACCTGATATCTATTTCATTTTCAAAGCCGTATTCCTTAACATGAATGGTTGCCCTTTCAAGAGGGCCCTCATTAACATCCATGGCAACTACATGCTCTGCTATATGATTTTCCATAAGATAAATCGGAACGAATCCATGATCCGTCCCGACATCTGCCACGCGGCTTTTGGATGAAACCATCTCACAAGCCGCGTTTAATCTTTTTGATAACTGTATATTATTCATTAGTCAAGATAATCCTTAAGCTTTCTACTTCTTGAGGGATGACGAAGTTTTCTAAGCGCCTTAGCCTCAATCTGTCTGATACGCTCACGAGTTACGTTGAACTCCTTACCTACTTCTTCAAGAGTTCTTGCTCTTCCGTCATCAAGACCAAAACGAAGTCTAAGCACCTTCTGCTCACGCTCTGTAAGAGTTCCAAGAACCTCTACAAGCTGCTCCTTAAGAAGTGTAAATGCTGCTGCATCAGCAGGTACAGGTACGTTGTCGTCCTGTATGAAATCACCAAGATGTGAATCTTCCTCTTCACCGATAGGAGTCTCAAGTGAAACAGGCTCCTGTGAAATCTTCAGGATCTCACGTACTCTTTCTACAGGAATTCCCATCTCCTTAGCGATTTCTTCCGGAGCAGGCTCTCTTCCAAGTTCCTGAAGAAGCTGTCTGCTTATGCGGATAAGCTTATTGATTGTCTCAACCATATGAACAGGAATTCTGATTGTTCTGGCCTGGTCAGCTATAGCACGTGTAATAGCCTGTCTGATCCACCATGTAGCGTATGTTGAGAACTTGAATCCCTTTCTGAAATCGAACTTCTCAACCGCCTTAATAAGACCAAGGTTACCCTCCTGAATAAGGTCAAGGAAAAGCATTCCACGTCCAACATATCTCTTTGCGATACTTACAACAAGCCTGAGGTTAGCCTCAGCAAGCTTTTTCTTTGCTTCATTTCCTTCAAGACTAAGGAGCTTAAGTGTCTTCTCATCAAGATCCTTAACTCTCTCGTAAGCTTCCTGCTCCTCTTCCTTTATCTCGTCAAGGTTCTCAACGCCACCAGCTTCCATGATGCGCTCAGCCATCATACCGTCTTCCATCTTCTGTGCAAGCTCGATTTCCTGCTCAGCTGTAAGAAGCGGAACCTTACCGATTTCCTTAAGGTACATACGTACCGGATCTTCAATACTGATTCCATCAGGAACTGAAAGATCGATGTTCTCCATATCTACATCATCTTCATCAGAGAGAACAACTTCGTCATCATCAGGAAGTTCAACTTCAGTATCATCCATTCTGATAACATCGATTCCAGCTGCTTCAAGCTGCTCGAGAACCTTATCAAGACTATCCTCATCCAAGGGAAGATCACGGAAGAAATCACTTACTTCGTTATAATCAAGTGTATTCTGCTTTTTCTTACCAAGTGCAAGAATCTCCTTCATCTTCTGAAGGAACTTCTCCTTTGTCTCATCATCAAGAACACCATCACCAGAAGTCTTTGCAGCTGTATCCTCTTCCTTAGCCTTCTTCCTTGAAGTCTTCTTAGCTGCAGCCTTCTCTTCTACTGCTTCTTCTGTCTTAGCCTTCTTCGCAGATGTCTTTGCAGGAGCTTCCTTTGCAGCCTTTGTCTTTGTAGCCTTAGTCTCCTTCTCTGCAGCCTTTTCAGCAGTCTTCTTTGTAGAAGCCTTTGTCTCTGTCTTCTTTGCAGTTGTCTTTGTCTCTTCCTTCTTAGCTGCTGCCTTCTTCTCTGTTGTCTTGGCTGCAGTCTTCTTTACAGTCTCTTTTTCTTTTGCCTCTTTAGCTGTTGTCTTTGCCTTGGTTGTCTTTGTTGTCTCCTTAGTTGTCTTCTTCTCTGCCACTTTTATATTCCTTTCTGAATCATATATTACTTATCTAATATGATTTTTGCCTTAAATAATTCCTCTAGTTCCCGTTTACCCTTAAGAGTGTAATTCCACTTCTCCGGATCGTCGGATGCCATATCCTTAAGCCGCTTTTCATATCCGGCTTTCTTCACCTCATAGAGTATGTCGTGGATGGCTTTTTCTCTCTCATCTTTTGTATCAACCTGTACAAGGTTGGTATTGAAAAGCTCTGCCACCTGCCGTTGTTCTTCTTCTTCAGTGAAGTGGTCCAAAACCTTCGACGGATCAAATGATCCATCATCTAAGTTCTTCCACATCCAGGCAGCTATTCCCCGGTAAAGGTCATCCGTAAAGTCTTCGGGTTCAACCCATTTGCTAACCCTCGGATAAATCTCTGGCTCATCTGCAAGCCAGGTAATAAGCACTCGCTGAGGTTTCCTTGATGGGTCTTCCTTATTTTGTTTGGAATGTATTCCACTCTTTGGCTTAGCCGAGGTTTTAACTATTCCTCCTTCAGCTGCCATATTTGCCACCAGCTTGTGAAGATCGTCTGCGCCTATGGCATATCTTGCTGCCACTGCCTGCAGATAGTTTTCTCTCTCCACCGCCTCGGTAAACTCACAAAGCTTAGAACCTATATATCTGTGGAACTCAGTCTTGGCTGCGGGATCACTCATATCGTATTCCCGTTCCTTGACAGCTATTTCAAAGAAAAACGGATTCTCAGCCTTCTTGATTCTCTCTTCAAAGGCTTCCCGTCCTTCATTTTTTATAAATTCATCCGGATCCTTATATGGCTTTAAGTTTAGTACCTTACCTTTAAGTCCGGCTTCTTTAAGTATCTGTATTCCCCTGAGTGCAGCACTTGTTCCAGCGCCGTCACTATCGTAAGAAAGAATAACCGTATCAGTATAGCGCTTCAATAAATGCGCCTGCTGAGGTGTGAATGCTGTACCAAGCGAAGCAACAGCCATATTAAATCCAGCCTGGTGCATGGCAATTACATCCATATAACCCTCGCAGATTATTATGTAGCCTGCCCTGGCATTCTTGGCATAATTAAGCCCGAATAAATTTCGGCTCTTATCAAATATCGGCGTTTCTGGTGAATTTAAATACTTTGGTTTTCCATCTCCCATAACACGTCCGCCAAAACCAATGACCTTGGAATTAGCATCGAGAATAGGAAACATCACTCTGTTCCAGAACTTATCATGAGTTCCGTACTTTTCATCATGTGATGCAAGTCCCGCCTCAATTATCAATGCGTCGCTGTAACCCTTGCTCTTTAAATATTTCACAAGGTCGCTGCTGGCTCCATTTGAGTACCCAAGTCCAAAATGAGCAATGGTCTCATCAGTAAGTGCTCTGTCCTTAAAATAGGATAAGCCCTTCGCTCCATTAGGGCTCTTAAGCTGATAGACATAGTACTTTGCAGCTTCTTTGTTTATCTCAAACAGCGTAGCCTTTTTGTCTCGCATTCTCTTGGCTTCAGGTGACTCATCCTGCTCAGGGAGCTTAACTCCGCTCCTGTCAGCCAGCACCTTAACAGCCTCACCAAATGTTAAGTTGTCATATTTCATGAGAAATGAAAAAACATTGCCGCCCACTCTGCATCCAAAGCAGTAGAACATCTGCTTAGAAGGAGATACGCTAAAGGACGGGGATTTTTCATTATGAAAAGGGCAAAGGCCAACATAATTGGCACCGGTTCGCTTCAGGCTGACATACTGCCCGATGACGTCAACGATGTCATTCCTTGACCGCACCTCCTCTATTATCTCGTCAGAATATCGCATCTTTTAGCTCCTACAAAACTTCCCAACTCTTGGGAACGAAGTATTCATGGAATCTAGCAATTGCAAATCTGTCAGTCATGGAGCTGATGTAATCGCAAACTATTTTTTCCTTTGGCTGTCCATCTTCAAGTAGCTTCACAAGGTAATCAGGGAAAAGCTCCTCATGATCCATATAGTACTGATATAAAATCTGTATCAGCTTTTCTGCCTTGCCTTCCTGACCCTTGGCAACGGGATTGGTGTAAACATTTTTAAACATGAATGCTCTTAGTTCAAAAAGTGCTTCCTCTACTTCTTTGGACATCATAATGTCGTTCTTGTCAGCACTGTTCTCAACTATGTCATGTATGAATGTATCAAGCCATTCTCCGTTTGTATGTCCGAGCACACTGCATATGCTCTCAGGAACATCTGACTCAGCTAAAATTCCGCCCCTTATGGCATCATCCATATCGTGATGAATGTAAGCGATTTTATCTGAAAGTCTCACAACCCTGCCCTCAAGAGTAATAGGCATGGTGTTAATCTCGTGATTCAGGATTCCGTCCCTTACTTCAAATGTAAGGTTAAGTCCGGCCCCATCCTTCTCCAAAAGCTCAACAGTTCTAAGACTCTGCTCATTGTGCTTAAAGCCATATGGGCAGATCTCATTTAAAGCCCTCTCACCGGCATGACCAAAAGGAGTATGTCCAAGGTCATGTCCAAAGGCTATAGCCTCTGCAAGGTCCTCATTAAGTTTAAGGGCTCTTGCTATAGTTCTGGCATTCTGCGAAACCTCCAGGGTATGAGTCATCCTGGTTCTGTAATGATCACCATCAGGTGTAAGAAAAACCTGCGTTTTGTCCTTGAGCCTGCGAAATGATTTAGAATAAAGGATTCTGTCCCTGTCTCTCTGGAAGCAGGGTCTGATATCACAATCCTCCTCTTTATTCACTCTCCCTCTTGAATACATGCTCAAGGTAGCATATGGACTTAGATTAAGTCTCTCTCTGTTTTCTAGATTTTCTCTTATTTTCACGTCAAAAGCTCCTCACAATAATAATATTCTGTGAGGAGCTCCCATTTCCTTTTTTGATTATTCAAAAAATTTATTTTTTGTTATTCTATTTCCCAGTTGCCATTCTCATATTGATCATTTATCCACTGAATGGCTGCTTCAAAGCCTTCTTCGTCGATTGAAAACTTCTCAGAAGTCTTCTGTTCATCCGGCGTATCAAAATAGCTATATGGCTCTGGCCATACGGTCGCCATAAGTCTGGCCTCTGGATCTCTTTGATCTACAGGCACGAAGAAAACATGCTCTAAAGGTTCTCTTGCAAGTCTGTAGCGCATTCCTTTATAGCTTCCAAAGAATGCCTCTCCGTACTCGTAGTGTCTAAGATTAAAAAATGTTTGTTTCTCAATTGCCATAATTAGTAGGTTAACTTTCCTGTATCCTTGTGGTTAATAACATAGTAAGCTGCGTTCTCTTCTGGCTTTAAATAAACCTGCAGCTCCTTGATATCTGAAGCCTTATTTCCTTCAGCTATATAGTCTTCACGAATCTTGGCAGCGATATCTTCTGCACGTATCTCATAGTCTTTGTACTGAACGAAAAATTCTGTTTTAGTATTCTTTTTGGAAGAAGCTTCTAAAAGGTTACTTTCAACCGCTTTTACAGCATCTGCTGCCTTGGCGCTCTGCTTCTTAACAGCCTTTGTTGCAGGGTCTGTACGCTTCTTTACCTCAGAAAGAACAGGCTCAGCCTTTTCAAGCATCTCTTCTATTACGGGGCTACTCTTTTCCTTAGCCTTCTCAATAACAGGTCCGCTTTTTTCTTTTGCCATTTCGATATAAGGCTCTGCTGCCTCAGTTACGGTTTTAGCAATGTCCATAATCTTGTCAGTCGTTGTCTTTTTAGCCATTCAGATACCTCCCTCTATATTTCCCTTAGTTGAATTTTTTCATAAAATTAGCAAACGGTCCCACAGCATCCTGAAGGTCCTTTATACCCTTATTCAATCCATCGAAATCTATATTTGATATCTTCTCCATAGAATCTGCGAGAGAACTTTCATTATCAAGTAATATCTGTCCCATCTTATCTCCAGCCTGATCAAGAGACTTAGCCATTTCTGACACATCATCCAAGGTAGTGCTGGCAGATTCAATTGTTGTCTTTGCAGAATCAACAACCGTCTGAGCATTCTCTGCTATATCTGAAATATCCTGTAATGTCTTCACTGCTTTAGGAACAATAATAAGTGCTGTTACCAAAAGAACCACAAATACTCCAGCGCTGCAAAAAGCTGCTATTCTCTGAAAAAACAGAGTCTTTTCAGAATTCTCACAAAGCTTTTTCATATAGTCATCAGCAGATGCGTTCTTATTTATGTCTTCGGTTTTTAATTCAGAATTAATCTCGTTTTCGCTCATACAATCCCCCTTACTCTTTTTCATACAAGTATACGACTTAGGCTCATCTTATGCAATCAGAGGCATAAAAAAAGAGGGCTGATACTAACAGATCCTTAGTACCATCCCTCTTACTTTTATATTATTTTTCTTCAAGATAATTCTGAACATTATCTATAGTTACTTCTTCAAAATCAACCCATATATATTTCCTGTCTGAGGTTGCTCCGTCTATCTCAGAAATATCCCCTCCATTAGCAAGTGCTATTGCAGCTTCAATTGCCTTTGCTCCCTGCTTTTCTGCGTTCTGCAAAACAGTGAAGCTCATCTCACCATCAAGAACGGATTTACAAGCTTCTGCAGTAGCATCTACTCCCACAACAGGAATTTTGGTGTAGTCCATTCCATTTTCCTTCATGGCATCTATTACACCAAGGGCCATAGCGTCATTATTGCAGAAAACAGCATCAACATTGTGTGTCATATCCGTAAACTTGGTGAATTTTTCTTTTGCAAGTTCCCTGGACCAGTCGGCGTAATCTACGTAAACGTAATTGGCATTCACACCATGATTTTTTAAAGTAGCCTTTACAGCTGCTGTTCTTCCTATTGTAGCGGAATGTCCCTTCTCGCCCTCCAATATGCACACATTCATGGCACCAGTTCCAAGCCTTGAAATAACATATTCTGCCTGGTATTTGCCTGATAGTTCCTCGTTTGATCCCACAAAAATATATTTGTTGGACTCAAGATGTTCCTCCGCAGGCTGATTGTTAACATAAATCACAGGAAGCCCATCTGAAGCTCTGTTTAAAAGTGGTGCATTAGAGTTATCTCCAGGTCTGCAGATAATCACATCATAGCCTTTTTCTCTTGCAGACTGTACATATTGGTTTTCCGTTTCTACATTGCCAAAGGTTTCAACCAGATCCACTCTGACATTTTGCTCTTTAGCAGCATCCAGAATAGCATCAGAAAGCTTTCGCCTATACACATCATCAACGCTGGTCATAATATATAAAATCTTAACTGTGCTTTCTGCATAATCAAGCTTTCTAAAGTCGCAGCCAGATAGCCATGTCACTATAAACATGCAGGCAAAAGCTGTATACAGCAATCGCACGCCAGAGCGTTTATTCATAAGTAATTCCTTTACTGGTATTTGCTTACATTGGAGGCATCAACCGGTTCAAAGTCTACCCAGATATACTTCAGGTCATCTGATGCACCTTCTATAGATGAAATGCTTCCACCTGAGCCCATAACCTTTGCTGCTTCAACAGCCTTAGCTGCCTGGCCTTCTGCATTCTGAAGAACTGTAAATGCCATCTCTCCAGCTGCAATTGAAGCACATCCATCAGCAGTTGCATCTACTCCGCATACAGGAATTTTTGTATAGTCAAGGCCATTATCTTTCATAGCCTGAATAGCACCAAGAGCCATGGTGTCGTTGTTGCAGAATACTGCATCAACTGTCTGTCCTGTTTTAAGGAAAATACCAAATTTCTCAGCAGCCTCTGTATCTGACCAGTTGGCATAGTCAACAAATACATAATTTGCATCTATGCCATTGGCTCTAAGAGTATCCTTAACAGAAGCAGTTCTTCCGATTGTAGCTGAATGTCCTCTTTCACCCTCAAAGATTATCACATTCATTGATTTTGTGCCAAGCTTTTTAATCACGTATTCTGCCTGATACACACCAACAGTATACTCATCTGAACCAACAAAAATGTACTTATCAGCAGTAAGATGTTCATCAGAGGGCTGATTATTCAAGTAGATCATCGGCAAATCACCCGCTAGCACATTTAATTGAAGTGCTGTAGCATTATCAGCCGGCCTGCAGATAATAGCGGAATATCCTTTTGATTTTGCAGTACTTATAAGCTCAATCTCAGTATCAAGAACCCCGCCTGTTTCCACCATATCAAGGCTGACGCCCTGTGCACTTGCCTGGGAAACAACTGCATCAGCCAGAGTTTTACGGAAGGTATCATTAAGGTCAGTTATGATAAACAAAACCTTTCCTCCACCGCCACCTGATGATGAGGATGATGCGCCTGATCCACATCCAACTATTGTCATAGCAGCAAAGACCCCCACTGCCACGATGCTTATGATTTTCTTAAAAATATTCTTCTTCATAATATCGCCTCCTCATCAAATCTTGAACTGCTGAACATGAGATGAAAGTGTCTCAGATGTGTTTGCAAGTTCATGGGAGTTATTAGCAACATCCTGGCTGTTAGCTGTGATATTCTTTGCCTGCTCAACCATGTTCTGGCTGGTAGCAAGAATTTCGTCTGCGCTTGCTGCCTGCTCCTCAGATATGGCCGCTACATTTGTTGCTACATCATCAACCTTCTGAACATCCTGAATCATCTCCTCAATACATGCATTAGATTCCTGAATGTTGGTGTATATCTGATCGAAGGTGTCTACAGCTATACCAATAAGTTCACTGTTTTTCTCTATGCTCTCTGCACTCTCATTTGCCTGTCCGACGGCCTCATCAATCAGCCTGTGAACATCACCTATGAGATTTGAAATATTAGTTGCACTCTCTGAACTTGTCTGCGCCAGTTTTGCAATCTGAGTAGCAACAACTGCAAATCCTTTTCCGGCCTCTCCAGCTCTGGCAGCCTCAATAGATGCGTTGAGGGAAAGGAGATTCGTCTCTTCTGCAATTTCAGCGATCATGCTGACAATATTTGTGATTTCTTCAGATGCAGTTCCAACCTCATTGATAGAGCCAACAAGCCTTGTATTTGCATCCTGAATACCCTTCATGGCATGACTGAGCTTTTCCATATCATCTCTGCCCTTTTGGGATATCTTTACAGTTTCCTTCATGCTTGCATCTGCTTTTTCGCTATTTTCTCTTGTATCTGCAACAACTGTTGCAAGTGTGGTAGCATTTTCTGCAATATCATTAACTGCAACAGCCAGCTGATCTACTGTCTCGTTTAGCTGCTGCATCGCCTCAGCCTGGGACTGGGAAGCATCAAACATATTCCTTGATACCTCATCAGATGTTTCTGATTCCTGCTTAAGTCTTTCAGACTCCTCACTGATACTTGATAACATGTGGCGCATACTCTGCACGAAGTCTCTGACCTTTGCACCCATAACACCAATTTCATCATTGCTTTCAGACTTAATATCTATTGTGAAATCACCAGCTGACATAGCGTTGATGTTTTCTGTGATTTTTGAAAGAGGAGCGATAACTCTTTGTACCACAAGCAGCAACAGAACAATGATCACTACTACTGAAACAACACCCGCAATTATCAGATATAATGTGAGTTCCTGAACACTTGCCAGAATGACATTTGTCTTTATATAGGAGGCAAGAACCCAGTCAGTTCCCTGAATTTCTTTAAGCGCAACCATATAGTCGCCCATTTCTCTGGTTGTGTAATTCTTATCAGCTATTGACTGAGCTATTCCAGCTAAAAGCTTATCCGAGCTGTCAGTCGAAAGCGCTGTAGAAACCAGAGATTTGTCTCTGTGAGCGAGGATAGTATTATCATTTTTATCCACAAGGAAAGAGCTTGCATCAGTCATCTTTACTCCGGAATTAACAATAACTGTGATCTTATCCAGTGTCACATCCGCAGCAATGACCTTTATAGAATCGTCGCCATACTGAATAATACCGGTAGCACTGATTACGTTTGCTCCGGCAGCATTCTTATAGGCTGTGCCATAGTCAATATTTACTCTTGTAAGTCCCTGCTTATACCACTCAGTCTCTCTGGGGTCTCCGCCTTCAGATTCAGCATCTGTAGCCTTAAAATATTCTCCATCTGCAGTCGCTATTCTAAAGCCGTCAGGTGAATTCTTGTTATATCCATAATAGGTATCAAGAATTTTCTGAAGTTCCACTGAGCTTGGATTTACACCCTCGATTGTTCTCTTTGCAGTAGCAAAGAACATAAGGTTTTCATCCAGCCAGGATACAATGTTATCTGCCTGATTCGAAATGGATGAATTAAGCTCATCCTTAGCCAGCTTCGTAAGTCTCGTCTTTGACATGATTGCCGATATTGTAACCAATACGATAATCATGAGCGCAACGATAGGCACAATAAGCAACAGAAGCTTATTTCTTATCTTTCCGCTCCTACGAATTTTAACCTCACTTGTCACTTTTTCGCTCATATTTATGTCCTCCTGTATCTGCCAAAATCGCAGTATTGCTCTAACATAAATTTTAGCTCAAAGTGATTTATTAATAGGAAACTCTATCTTAAATTAAAATAAAATTTATCGAAAAAAAGGCAACCCCTGACGTCTCTTATAACGTAAGGAGTTGTCTATGATTAACTATATTTTTTATGCAAATACATCCTCGCCAAAACGGACCTTGGCATAGGCCTTTATAGCTTCTACGCACTTATCAAATCCAAGTACCCCACTGTTAAGGCAAAGGTCGTAGTTTCTGGCATCCGTCCACTCTTTACCTGTGTGGAACTCGTAGTACTCAGCTCTTGCTTTATCAATCTGGGCAATGAATTTTTCAAGGTCTTTTCCTGTAAGGCTCTGTACCTTGCCAGCTTCCTGCATAAGGAAGTCATGATCTGCATGTACGAAAACCCTGAGGGCATTATCATAATCCTTAAGAACAAAGTCCGCGCAGCGTCCTACGATTACGCAGGGTTCACCTTTTTCTGCAAGGTAACGAATAGCTGCTGCCTGATTGCTGAAAATATTCTCATCAGAAGTAAAGTCCGCATCTCCCGGCTTTGCCTTACTTCCATCATAGATTTTGCCTACTCGTCCAAATGATAACTTGGATGCCCACTTGCTCTTTACCTTCTCGTCAGCATCAATGAATAGTCCCTCATTGATTCCGCTAAGCTCAGAAGCAACCTTGGAAAGTTCCTTGTCATAGTAGTGAATCCCAAGCTCCTCTGCCAGCATTTTTCCGACGGTTCTACCGCCACTACCATACTGGCGTGCGATTGTGATAACTATATTTTTCACGATCCTTACCCTCCAATATTAAGAATTATTCACCCAGATAAGCCTTTCTGATGGACTCATCATTAAGGAGATCGCTTGCTGCGCCTTCCTTTACAATGGTTCCTGTCTCAAGGACATAAGCTCTGTCGGCTATGATGAGGGCCTTCTTTGCGTTCTGCTCAACCAAAAGAACTGTTACGCCATCTTTATTTACATCTTCGATGATACTGAAAATCTCATTTACAAAGATAGGTGACAGACCCATTGAAGGCTCATCCATTAATATTATATCAGGATGAGACATAAGTGCTCTACCCATTGCAAGCATCTGCTGCTCACCACCTGAGAGTGTTCCGGACACCTGATCTTTTCTCTCTTCAAGTCTGGGGAATCTCTTATATACCATCTCAAGTGTAGACTGGAACTCAGCCTGATCATTTCTGGTATAAGCACCCATCTTAAGATTCTGCAGAACTGTCATATCTGCAAATACACGTCTGCCCTCCGGCACCTGTGCCATTCCAAGAGATACTGTCTTGTGTCCTGGAAGCTGAGTGATATTTGTATCCTTATATGTTATTATACCGCTTTCCGGCTTGATTAGTCCTGAAAGAGTGTGAAGTGTTGTAGTTTTTCCTGCTCCATTTGCACCTATAAGGGCTACAATTTCTCCTTTATCAACATGAAAGGAAATATCCTTAAGGGCTTTGATTACGCCGTAGCTTACGCTTAAGTTTTTGACTTCTAATAAACTCATAAAAAGCTCCTATAAAAAATGTAATAAGGAGGTTACTCTCCTAAATATGCCTTTATAACTTCCGGATCCGAAAGAACTGCTTTTGTCTCGCCCTGTTTGAGAACTCGTCCAAAGTTAAGAACTGTGAGCTTTTCGCAGATTCCTGAAACCAGCTTCATGTCATGCTCGATAAGAAGAATGGTCATATCGAATTCCTTGCGGACAAGAGCTATTGTATCCATAAGCTCAGCAGTTTCATTGGGATTCATACCAGCAGCTGGCTCATCAAGAAGAAGGAGCTTCGGTGACGTAGCCATAGCTCTTGCTATCTCCAGTTTACGCTGTTTACCATAGGGAAGATTGCTGGCAAGTGTATCTCTTTCACTGTCGAGATCAAATACCTTAAGAAGCTTTAATGCCTCTTCATCCATAGCTTTCTCCATGGAACGATATCTTCCAACATGCAAAATACCCTCTACAGCACTATATTTAAATCTCTCTGTAAGACCAACCTTAACGTTATCAATAACAGACATCTGATGAAACAGTCTGATATTCTGGAAGGTTCTTGCGATACCAGCGTGATTTATCTCTATAGTATTTTTTCTTGTGATGTCTTCACCATCAAGACGGATGATTCCCTCGTTAGGCTTATATACACCTGTGAGGAGGTTGAAAACGGTAGTTTTACCCGCTCCGTTAGGTCCTATAAGTCCGTAGAGCTCACCCTTTTCTATTTCAAGACTAAAATCATCAACGGCTCTAAGACCGCCGAAAGCTATACTTAAATTATTTACCTGAAGTAAACTCATGATTACGCATTCCTCTTTACAAATTTTCCAACAAACTTTTCACGCCACTCTATTGCTGCAGGTGCCCAGTTAAAGAGCATCATCACAATAAGCACTATTGAATATATAAGCATACGATAGGTGTTGAGACCTCTGAGCATCTCAGGAAGCAGATAAAGAATTGCTGCTGCGATAACAGAGCCTCTGATATTTCCGATGCCACCAAGTACTACATAAACAAGTATCATAATTGAAGCGTTGTAGCCGAAGTACTGAGATGTTGCTGTAAGCGATGTGATGTTATGTGAAAACAGAACACCTGCTGCTCCTGCAATAGCTGCTGAAATGGTAAACGCCATCATCTTGTAGCCAGTAACATTGATTCCAGTTGATTCAGCGGCAATATAGTTGTCACGAACAGCCATGATCGCACGTCCATCTCTTGAATTCATAAGATTAAGAACAACAAACAATGAGATAAGAAGTACCACTATCGCTATAGTGAAATTCGCTGTTCTGGGAGTTCCTGTAATTCCCATCGCGCCGTTAATAATTACCTGTCCGTCAGGCTCCATTCCAAGGTCCATAACGTTGTTCAAAGATATATGAACGCCATTTTTATCTACTCCAAGGTAAATAGCGTTGATTACGTTTTTAATAATTTCTCCAAATGCAAGGGTAACAATTGCAAGGTAGTCACCCTTTAGTCTAAGTACAGGAATACCAATGAGGAAGCCAAATAAAGCTGCCACTAAAATTCCTATAATAAATGCTATAAAAAATCTGATTCCGTCGGGAAGAGACTCTGCTGTAAGCTTTGAGAAAATAGCACTTGCAAAAGCACCGATACACATAAATCCGCAGTGTCCGATACTAAGCTCTCCCAAAATTCCGACGCAAAGGTTAAGCGCAACGGCTATGATTGCATAATATGTCATGGGAACCAGAAGACCCTTCAAATGGCTTGAAAGGTTACCTGTTCTCATAAGTATCTCCATAACGAGATACAATCCAATAACTATTCCGTATGTAATGATCTGATCTTTAAATCTTTTTTTCGCTGCCATGTTTTCCAACCTCGCTAAGTACTATACTTTCTCCTGAATTTTCTTACCGAGCAATCCTGTCGGCTTAACAAGTAACACTATGATTAGAATACCGAACACTATTGCATCTGAAAGCTGTGAGGAAATGTATGTTCTGCTGAGGATCTCAACAATACCAAGAACAAGTCCTCCGATCATAGCCCCGGGAATTGAACCTATTCCACCAAATACCGCAGCTACGAAAGCTTTGATACCAGGCATAGCACCAAGATAAGGTGAAAGTGAAGGATATGCAGAACAAAGCAGCGCACCAGCTATAGCTGCAAGTGCAGAACCAATAGCAAAGGTAAGTGTAATTGTTCTGTTTACATTTATACCCATAAGCATTGCTGCGCCTTTATCCTCAGCAACAGCAAGCATTGCCTGGCCTTCCTTGGTCTTGTGAATGAAGAGCTGAAGTACAATAAGAATAATCACACTTGAAAGAATGGTTACTATTGTTACTCCCTGGATTTTAAGCTCACCACCTGCAAAGGAAAGTCCCTGCCATGTAACAACTGATGAAAATGATTTGATATCTGCTCCGAAAATAAGAAGAGCGAGATTTTCAAGGAAATAACTGACACCGATTGCAGTTATAAGAACAGCAAGAGGAGAAGCGGCACCTCTCAGCGGTTTGTATGCCACCTTCTCAGTAGTGATTCCGAGAAGTGTACACAATATAATGGCTGCTATGATTCCCACAAGAGTATTTCCACTCAGAGTAGAGCAGATTGTAAAAATTACATAGCATCCCACCATGATGAAATCGCCATGTGCAAAGTTCAGCATCTTCGCAATTCCATATACCATAGTGTAGCCAAGGGCGATAATAGCATAGATACTGCCAAGGCTAAGTCCGTTAATGAGATAAATAAGAAAACTCATCTTTTCCTCCAACAAATAACTTTTTAAGACTTTATAATAGGCAACGAGGAATGCCACTATTGGCATTCCTCGCAACCTCGCGATATATAATTATATCAAAATTTAAGGCTAATAGGTACTTAATATTACTCAGCTGTTACGTAAGCGCCATCCTTGATTACAACAGCCTTAGGCTCCTTGTTAGGCTCACCACTTGCATCCCATGTCATAACCTGTGATGTAAGACCTGAAGCCTTGATTGTAACGATAGTGCTCTTTAAGCTCTCGCAAAGATCAGACACGCTCATATCAGGTGTAGCGCCTGCCTCTTCAAGACACTGCTTGATGATATAAACTGCATCATAAGCATCTGCACCGAACTGGTTAGGTGTCTCACCATACTTCTCTTTGTAGTTCTTTACATAGTTAACTGTAAGATCATCTGTTGCATCAGCTGCGAAAGGAGTAAGAAGCATAAGTCCCTCTGCAAGTGATGTATCAAAGTTCTCAACTGTAAGGATACCATCCATACCATCTACACCGAAGAATGTAGGAGCATATCCCATTGTGTTAGCCTGTGTAAGGATAAGTGATGCCTCTGTGTAGTAGATAGGAAGGAATAAAAGCTCTGCGCCTGCATCCTTAGCCTTCTGAAGCTGTACAGAGAAATCTGTCTTGGAATCTGCTGTAAATGCCTCAGCAGAAACTACCTCGAAGCCCTGGTTAGAAGCTTCCTGAGCAAATGTCTGATAGATACCTGATGAATATACATCTGAGCTATCATAGATAACTGCTACCTTAGAAGCAAGCTGGTGGCTTCCGATGTACTGAGCAGATGCAAGACCCTGGTTAGGATCTGAGAAGCATACGCGGAATACGTTGTCATAAGCTACGCAGTCAGCAGCTGATGCTGAAGGTGTAAGCTGGAACATATTGTCGTCATGTGTGTTCTCACTTACTGCAAGTGAACATGCACTTGTAGTTGATCCAATAAGGAACTGCATACCCCAGTCCTTAAGTGTGTTGTAAGCGTTAACTGACTTCTCAGCATTAAGCTCATCATCCTCGCCTCTGGACTCAACCTGATATCCGTTGATTCCACCTGCTGCATTGATCTCAGCAACTGCAAGCTCAACTGAATTACTAACTGCATTACCGTATGCTGCTGCACCACCTGTAAGAGGTCCAATAGTACCAATCTTAAATGTAGCTCCGCTTGCTGCGCTCTCTGTAGCTGCAGCATCTCCTGAACCTGCTGTGTCAGCGCCTGCATTACCGCCGCAGCCAGCAAGTGTGCCAACAAGCATAGCTGATGCAGCAACCATACTAACAATACTCTTTAATCTTTTCATGGTTATCCTCCTCTTTGAAATCATACAGAACTGTACGACTTATTTGATATTGCATACGGATAATACATGTATACAATAATTGTTATTTGATACTTTAAAGTAGTACAGCGACAATGTCAAGCAAATTGAAATTTATTAATTTCTGAGAAGCCCTACTGCATCCTGAACAGATGAAACACCTATAAGCTTTATCTTAGGAAATTTCCCCGCATACTTATCTGCCACAGGCTTAGGTACGATGCAGGTTTTAAAACCAAGTCTCTCGGCCTCTGAAATGCGGACATCAGGCATGTTCACAGAGCGCACTTCGCCTGAAAGTCCAACTTCTCCAAAGGCGATGACATCATCGGGTATAGGTCTGTTTCTAAAGCTTGAAACGATTGCCATGCACATGGAAAGGTCCAGGGCAGGCTCAATAAGCTTCATGCCTCCTGCGAGATTTATATACGCATCATAAGATGAAAGTTCAAGTCCTACGCGCTTTTCAAGAACAGCCATGAGAAGGTTCACGCGGTTGTAGTCAGTTCCGTTTGCCTGTCTTCTTGGAAAGTTAAAATTGGTGTGACTTACAAGTGCCTGTATCTCAATAAGGATAGGTCTTGTGCCCTCAACAGAGCAGGTAACAACAGAACCGCTGGCATTCTCAGGCTTACCTTCAAGCATGAACTCTGAAGGATTCTCAACTTCCACAAGACCCTCATTTCTCATCTCGAAGACACCAATCTCGTTGGTTGAACCAAATCTGTTTTTAACTGCTCTAAGTATTCTATAGGAGGCATGTCTGTCACCCTCAAAATAGAGCACTGTATCAACCATATGCTCAAGGACTCTTGGGCCAGCCACAGTGCCCTCTTTTGTAACGTGTCCAACTATGAAAATCGATATCCCCATCTGCTTTGCAATTCTCATAAGGACTCCGGTGGATTCCCTCACCTGAGATACACTGCCGGGAGCTGATGATACGTTCTCATTAAACATGGTCTGAATTGAATCAATGATAACCACATCAGGGTTATGTCTTCTTATGGTCTCCTCGATAGTTCCAAGATCAGTCTCACAAAGAAGCGTCATATCGTCCGTAAACTCGCCGATTCTGTTGGCGCGGAGCTTTATCTGCTGAAGCGATTCCTCACCTGATATGTATAAAACCTTCCTCTTATCTGCCGCAAGAAGCCTTGCGGTCTGCAGTAAAAGAGTGGATTTTCCTATTCCGGGATCACCACCAACAAGGGTAAGAGAGCCCTTTACAAGGCCACCTCCAAGAACCCTGTTAAACTCTCCTATATGTGTATCAAATCTATCCTCTTCATTTATAGTGACTTCCGAAAGCTTAACAGGCTTAGCCTGACTCTCTCCGCCTAAAGCACCTATTGAAGATCTCTTAGAAGTCTTACCAGTCACGGATGGTTTCATAACTTCTTCTACAAATGTATTCCACTCCTTACAGCCAGGGCACTGTCCCATCCACTTGGATGATTCGTATCCACAGCTCTGGCAATAGAATACCGATTTTATTTTAGTTGCCATATTCCTCCCTGAATCTTCATACCACAAGAGGGCTGCCATGCAGCCCTCTTGCTATCTTTTGAAATATTATTTTATTTTTATTTGTGAATATCTACTTTAACTGCTTTTCCTTCTAAGGAAACACTAAAGTTTAATTTTCCACCTACGCCTGTCTTCATTACTCCAACGCTCTTACCATCTACATTTACATGGTACTCTGCGTTATCCTCAAGTCCGACAGTAATCTGAGCATCCTCCGGTCCTTCTACCTCGAAGGAAATTCCATTTTCGTTTTCTTTAAAGTGTGTAACCGCTGTTCCCGGAACAGATTCATAAAGGAACATTTCATTCTGCTCAAGCTTTGTAATATCCTTGAAAGTCTTGACCTTAAGAACATTTCCGTCATGTTCGAAGTTATCAAGCTTTTTCTTCTCCGGAAGTTCGTAATTACCAAAGCTTATTGTTCCGTCTGCTTCTGCTTTCAGTAACTGTTCTACAACAGCCATTTCGTACCTCCTATTAAATTGAAAAGTAAGATAAATATCTATAATTATTATAAAACATTCGTGATGAAAGTATTATAAAAATATTATTACTTTTTTGCCTTAGTTTTTGTAGTCTTTTTAACAGTCTTCTTCACAGGCTTTTTAACTGTTTTGGTACTCTTCTTTACAGTTTTAGGGGCACCTGTCTGTGTAAAGGTAATCTTGTCGTCCTTAAGGCCAATTGTAACCTTGCTGTCACGCTTGATATTACCCTTTAACAGCTCCTCAGCCATTGCATCCTCAATAACTGACTGTATTGCTCTCTTTAATGGTCTAGCTCCCATCTTGGCATCTGAGTGTTTTCTTACAAGGTACTGCTTAACCTGTGTGCTCATAGTAAGATCAATGCCCAACTGTTCCTTACATCTCTTGCTGAGATTCTTGCTAAGGAGTGTTACGATCTCCATCATTTCCTTCTCGTTAAGAGGATGGAATACCATGATCTCATCAATACGGTTAATGAACTCAGGCTTAAAGAGTCTCTTTACCTCTTCCATAACTCCACTCTTCATATGCTCATAATCCTTGTTAGCATCTGAAGCGGTGTCAAAGCCAAGCTTCTTAGGTTCTACAATTCTCTGTGCTCCCACATTGGAAGTCATAATAAGAATTGTATTCTTAAAGCTTACCTTGCGTCCCTTTGCATCTGTGATATGACCATCATCAAGAACCTGCAAAAGCACATTGAAAATATCAGGATGTGCCTTCTCAATCTCATCGAAAAGTACAACTGAATAGGGATGACGACGAACCTTCTCGCTAAGCTGTCCGCCCTCGTCATAGCCTACGTATCCCGGAGGTGATCCGATCATCTTTGATACGGAGTGACCTTCCATGTACTCTGACATATCAACTCGGATAAGAGCATTCTCATCACCAAACATTGCTTCTGCAAGGGCCTTGGAAAGCTCTGTCTTACCAACACCAGTAGGTCCAAGGAAAAGGAATGATCCAATAGGTCTGTTAGGGTCCTGAAGTCCCACACGTCCTCTTCTAATAGCCTTGGATACCGCAACAACAGCATCCTCCTGACCAATTACACGCTGATGAAGAATCTTCTCAAGCTTAAGAAGTCTCTCAGATTCCTTCTCAGCAATCTTCTTAACAGGAATTCTAGTCCACATTGCAACTACTTCTGCAATGTCATTCTCGGTAACTACATAATCCGCATTCTTTTCTTTTCTGGCTTCAGCAGCCTTCTTGCGGTTAAACTTCTTTATTAGCTCCTCCTGAGCCTTGTGAACCTTGCCTGCGCCAGCGAAGTCTTCCTTTGCAAGAAGCTCTTCAACCTGAGCGTCCATATCTCTGATCTCCTGCTCCATCTCACGGATACCAGCAGGTCCTCCAGCGAGCTTGAGTCTAACTGCAGAGGATGCCTCATCAATAAGGTCAATAGCCTTATCAGGAAGATTTCTGTCATTTATATAACGGCTGCTAAGGTCTACTGCAGCCTGAATAGCTTCAGGAGTTACCCTTACATGGTGGTGCTCCTCATACTTATGAACGATACCATTAAGGATTCTAAGAGTCTCATCCCTGTCAGGCTCCTCAACGTTAACAGGCTGGAAACGTCTCTCTAAAGCAGCATCCTTCTCAACATATTTGCGATACTCTGTGATGGTTGTAGCACCAATCATCTGTATCTCGCCTCTTGCAAGTGAAGGCTTAAGGATATTGGAAGCATCAATAGCTCCCTCTGCTCCACCAGCACCAATAAGGGTATGCATTTCATCTACGAAAAGGATGATGTTGCCATCCTCGATAACCTCGCGTATAACCTTCTTGATACGCTCCTCAAATTCACCTCTGTACTTTGATCCGGCAATCATTCCTGAAAGATCAAGTGTAAGAAGTCTCTTATTCTGAACTGTAAATGGAACATTACCAGAAACGATTCTCTGAGCAAGTCCCTCAACTACTGCTGTTTTACCAACACCAGGTTCACCTATAAGGCAAGGATTATTCTTGGTTCTGCGGCTGAGAATCTGAATAACACGCTGAATCTCATTATCTCTTCCGATAATGGGATCAAGCTGGTTATCGGCTGCAAGAGCTGTCAGATCTCTACTATACTGTTCAAGTGTAGATGCCTTTTTCTTTGCTCCGTTTTTCCTTCCAAGGTCTTCTTTTACAAGAGCAGGATCCTCACCCATGGCTGTTAATGTCTCAGCATAAATCTTCTGAATGGAAACATTCAAAGTGCCAATAAGGCGAACTGCTACGTTCTCACCTTCTTTGATAAGCGCAAGAAGGATATGCTCAGTTCCTGTCTTCTCAGCATGGAAACGATCCGCCTGTCTGTGAGCCTCCTCAAGAACATTCTCAGCCCTGGGTGAAAAGCCCTCCTTATCAAGAACAGTGAGGTTACCACCCTCAACGATCAGATCTCTTATGATATCCATCATCTTGTCCTCATTGACACCATTATCAATAAGGATTCTGGATGCTACGCATCCTTCTGTACGTATAAGCCCCATCAAAAGATGTTCAGTTCCAACATAGTTGAGCTTTAAGCTTCTGGCAGTTTTCCTTGCCTGCTTTAATGCATATTCAGCTTTTGCCGTAAATTCTTTATTCAATATGGATTACCTCCTAATCTTCCACTTAAGAAATAAAGTCGTTATAGATGTCATCCACAAGACTATGTATCTCTTCTCTGGATACTCCCCTGCACAAAGCTCTGGCCATCACGACCGAAAGCATATCCCGCGCCTCCTGTAAGGCCTTCAATTTCTCAATATCGATGGAGATTATAGCTCCTCGTCTCCTGTCGATCTTAACAAATCCCTCCTGCTGTAATATGGAGTAGGCCTTGTTCACCGTATGCATATTGATACCTATGGTGTCAGCCAACTGGCGAACACTGGGAAGCTGCTCTCCCTCCCGGAATTGGGACGTAGCAATACCCAGTATGATCTGATTACACAGCTGAACATATATGGCTTCATCACTGTTAAAATCAATTTGAATAATCATTTAACATCCCTTTCCGTTTTTGTGATACACAAAGTATAACAAACTAGCCTGTCCATTACAAGGAAAAAGCCGATACCCAAGGCATCGGCTTTTAAACTATTTATTTCTCATCATCATCAAGATCAAGGAATTCAAACTCAAAGTCGTCATCCTCAAGAAGGAAGTTTCTGGGCTTTCTTCCACCTGATGGCTTACGTACAGGCTGTTCATCAAGATCACTTACACGATTTGATACTGCCTGTGAAGGCTTTCTATCTGAAGACTCAGCAGCGCCAAGAAGTGAAGCAGCTGTTCCCATAGGAGCACTCTTTCTGTCTCTTGTAGGAGTAACTGTACGCTCAGGCTTCTCAGGGCGCTTGCTGTCAGCAACTGTTCTGCCATTGCTTCTTGCAGGTTCTACAGTCTTAGGCTCACGTGCACTCTTTGTGTTCTTTGTAGCCGGAGCATCATCATAACGGTCATTCTTTCTGCCCTTGTTATCAGCTTCCTCATCCTCTTCATAGTAAGCATAATCACGAAGTCTGTAGATGAGAAGAAGAACTGCAAGTACTAATAATGCAATGATAATAGCCATGATGATCATGACAACCTTAAGCTTTCCAACCTGCTCTTTAAGCTTGTCTGCCTGCTGTCCTGCAGCTGCGTATGAAAGAAGGTCATTAAGCTTTACCTGTGTTCCATCAACGTTGTCATACAGATACCAAACTTCTGTACCTGATCCATCATCCTTATATGCAAGTGAATATTCACCATTTCCAATTACGCTTGTATCAACCGGAGCTGCTTCTTCTGCTGGTGCCTCGCCTTCAGGATTCTCTACAGCTTCACCTTCTGCTGCTCCTTCAGCTCCTTCAACAATCTCACCTTCTGCTCCCTCAGTAACCTCACCTTCTGCAGGAGCATCTGTGCTTTCAGCAGGAGCCGGAGCACCTATCTGAACAAGATCTGCGCGAACAAAGCCTGTTCTTCCGCTTGATCCAAAGCTTACCTGATACCACTTCTTGGAATCAGTGCCGTTTGCCTCACCAGTAATAGTAACTGTATCGCCATTGGCTACAGTTCCTACTGTGTCATAACCAGTACCAGCACCTGATCTGACATTTGCACTTGCAACAGTAACTGTTGCTGTCTGCTGTTCAACAGCTGTAACTTCTGTCTTAGGAAGTGAAGCTGCCGGTGCTGCCTGACTTGAACTACTTGTGTCACCTGATTTTGAAATCAGATCACTTCTTACGTAACCATATTCATTTCCGTTAACATAAATTCTGTACCATACGTAGCCCTGTGAATCAGTAGCCTCGTCGATTATGTCAACTTTATCACCAGAGTCAAGGCTTGAAACCTGATCTGATGAAGTGCTTGCCTCTGCACGTACCTTAACATTAGAACTTGTTACTGTTCCGGTCGCAGCCTGAGCAGTCAAAGGACTATTCCATGCAAGCAATCCGGCTGTAAGTGCGAGAGCCCCTGCAAGCGCTAATTTCTCTGTTTTAATTCTTATCATACCTTCCCTCCTACTGCTTCAATGATGTCAGGCTTCATCTATTGCCTTTCCTATATCATGACGCATGTACTTATTATCAAATGTAACCCACTCGGTTGCTTCGTAGGCTTTCTTTCTAGCCTCAGAGAGAGTATCCCCTTTGGCTGTGATACCAAGTACTCTACCACCGTTAGTTACGATTTTGCCGTTCTCATCAAACTTTGATCCGGCATGGAAGCAATAGTAGCCATCCTTACCCTCGAAGTTCTCAAGGCCTTTGATTTCCTTACCCTTCTCGTATTTTACGGGGTAACCATCAGATGCGAGAACCACGCAAACTGCTGCCTTATCTTCGAACTTAAGATCAATTTTGTCAAGAGTACCATCAATAACAGCCTCGCAGACATCGATCATATCTGTCTGAAGTCTGGGGAGCACAACCTGTGCTTCAGGATCTCCAAATCTCGCATTATACTCAAGAACCTTAGGACCATCCTCTGTAAGCATAAGTCCAAAGAAGATAACTCCCTTAAACTCTCTGCCCTCTGAACGCATAGCATCAACTGTTCTCTGATAGATATGCTCCTTGCAAAACTTATCAACTTCCTCAGTATAGAAGGGGCTGGGTGAAAAGTTACCCATACCACCGGTATTAAGTCCTGTATCACCATCACCAGCTCTCTTATGATCCTGAGCTGAGCTCATAAGCTTAATGGTCTTGCCATCAACAAAAGAAAGAACTGAAACCTCGCGGCCTGTCATAAACTCCTCAACGACCATCTTCTTTCCGGCATCACCAAACTTCTTATCCTGCATGATCTCGCGAACACCGGCCTCAGCATCCTCTTTGGTCTCGCAGATCAGAACACCCTTACCAAGAGCAAGTCCGTCAGCCTTCAAAACAATAGGATATTTGGCATCAGCAAGGTACTTAAGCGCATTCTCCGGATTATCAAAGGTTTCATACGCTGCTGTAGGGATGTTATACTTTTTCATAAGATCCTTTGAAAAAGCCTTACTTCCCTCAAGGATAGCTGCATTTTTCCTGGGGCCAAATACTCTAAGACCCTCAGCCTCAAATGCATCTACGATTCCACCAACAAGCGGATCATCCATTCCAATAATTGTGAGGTCGATTTCATTTGTTTTTGCAAAATCAACCAGTTTGTCAAATTCCATGGGAGTAATCGGAACGCACTCGGCAAGAGACGCAATTCCGGCATTGCCTGGTGCGCAGTAGAGCTTATCCACACGCTTGCTTCTAGAGACAGCTTCCGCGATAGCGTGCTCTCTTCCGCCTCCACCAACTATTAATACTTTCATACCCTGCTCCTAAAATTCCGGATCGTAATCCTCAATCTCAACAATGTTGTCCTTTATGCTGATCTTCCCATTTGCAATTAAATCAATTGCCTTAGGAAGAATCTTCCACTCAGCCTGCTCCATAATGCGCTGCTGGAGTGTTTTCGCTGTATCATCCGGTCTGATATAAACCGCTTTCTGGAAAATGATCGGTCCTGTGTCAGTGCCCTCGTCTACAAAATGAACTGTAGCTCCGGAAACTCTGACTCCCCTTTTCAGGGCCTCCTCATGAACCTTAAGCCCGTAAAAGCCTGTTCCACAAAATGAAGGAATAAGTGAAGGATGGATGTTTATTATCCTGCCCTTAAAGGCCTTTACTATTTTCTCCGGAATAACCACAAGGCATCCCGCAAGAACTATAAGATCCGGATTCTCTTTAATTAAAAGCTCATAAAATGCTTCATTAAAAGCATCTCTGTTCTCAAATTCCTTAGGTACCAGAACTTCAGTCTTGATCCCATGCTTTTTCGCTCTCTCGAGTGCAAAAGCATTTCGATTATTACTGTAGACCATACTGATTCTGGTGTTAGTAACTGTACCATTTTCTATGGCATCTATTATAGCCTGAAGATTAGTTCCACCACCGGATACAAGTACTGCTATATTTAGCATAATGTAACTCCCTTTTCTCCTGCTTCTACGCTACCTACTACGTAGCACGCCTCACCAGCTGCTCTGATAGCTTCCATGGTGCGATCTGCGTCAGCAGGATCTACGGCAAGAACCATTCCAAGACCCATGTTATAAGTATTATACATCATATCTTCATCAAGATTTCCTTTTTTCTGCATAAGTTTAAATAATGCAGGAAGTTCGTAGCTATCCTTTTTGATAACAGCTCTTGTTCCATCAGGAAGCATTCTCGGAATATTCTCATAGAAACCACCACCAGTAATATGGCTGCAGCCCTTAACTGTAACTCCGGCATTCTTTATGCTCTTAAGCATCTTTACATAAATTCTTGTAGGAGCAAGAAGTGCCTCACCAAGTGTACATCCAAGCTCGTCGTAATAAGTCTCAAGGCTTTCCTTTGTCATCTCAAAAACCTTGCGAACAAGTGAAAATCCATTGCTGTGAACACCGCTACTAGCAACGCCGATAAGTGTATCACCAGCCTTGATGTTGCTTCCATCAATCATATCCTCTCTGTCAACAACACCTACAGCAAAACCTGCAAGATCATACTCATCCTCAGGCATAAGTCCGGGATGCTCAGCTGTTTCACCACCGATAAGTGCGCACTCTGACTGCTTGCAGCCCTCAGCCACGCCCTTTACGATCTGAGCAATCTTCTCAGGATAATTCTTTCCACAAGCAATGTAATCAAGGAAGAACAACGGCTCGCCGCCTGCACAGATTACATCATTAACGCACATAGCAACGGCATCAATTCCGATTGTGTCATGCTTATCCAGCAAAAATGCCAGTTTGATCTTGGTCCCTACACCATCTGTTCCTGAAAGAAGTACAGGATCCTTCATATTCTTAATGTTTGCCAGGGAAAATGCTCCTGAAAAACCGCCAAGACCGCCCAAGACCTCAGGTCTCATGGTCTCCTTTACAAATCCCTTAATCATATCGACAGACTTGTAACCAGCCTCGATATCTACCCCCGCATTTTTGTAGTTAAGTTCTGACATGTTCTCCTCCGCTCGCTTCTTTAAATATATCTTTATTGCCTGTAACATATATAATCAGTAGTTTTTGTAACCTACCTCTTGTAAATGTTCATCTTTTTTGATGACTGCTTCCTTCAGTCCATTTGAATAATCCTTGAGTTTTTTAAGGAGCTCACTATCCGATGTGGCAAGAATTTTCGCAGCAAGAAGTCCTGCGTTAGCTCCTCCGCCGATGGCAACTGTAGCAACCGGAATACCGGTAGGCATCTGTACGATGCTGTATAATGAATCCCTACCACCAAGTGAAGTGGTGTGCATAGGAATTCCAATAACTGGCATGGGGAAAATAGCAGCGCACATACCAGGAAGGTGAGCAGCCATGCCTGCTCCGGCGATAATTACCTTAAAGCCCTTATCCTCTGCGCTCTTTGCATAGTTAAAAAATTCATCCGGCTCACGATGTGCCGATATAATGTTCATTTCATAGGAAATCCCGAGCTGATCAAGAATCTCGGCTGCCTTAGACATAACAGGCATATCTGAATCAGACCCCATAACAATCCCAACCTGTGCCATTTTCTCCTCCTGTTGTTGTGACCTGGTTTATCTTTCGATACCTTTTATACCACAATATATGGTATTTTTTCAACCACTACAAAGCAGCCTTTGTGAGTCGTGAAAATATCTTTTTTTGCGCTTTTTTCAGCACTTCACAGCTTTCCAAAAATTCTTCCCCAAAAGAATCATCGAAAAGTTTTTCTGCATCATGTGCCTTATTTGCAAGCTCTATTGCCCCAACAAGTCTTGCATTATTTTTTATGTTTCTAAGAAGGTATCTTACTTCACCGTTTTCTTCATCCTCTAAAGCGCGCTCCAACCTCACAAGAATATCGCTTTTTGCATACTCACGCAATAGCTGAATATAAAGTGAAGTATCCTGCAGACAATAGCGCTTTGGTCCCTCTGTCTCAATGAATTTAAAGCGTTCTGAGAAGGTTTTCCACTCATCCTCAGTCTCATCTTTTATAACATTATACTTTATAAGCATGTGCTTTATTTCTTCACCAGAAAAGGGCTTTTTCATATAATCAGAAAAGCCTGCTTCAAAGTACATGTTTTTATCGCTCACAGCATCATTTGCAGTGATCATGATAACCGGAGCACCGCCTGCAAGGTCATCCTTTTTGATGACTGCCATTGCTTCCATTCCATCCATGACCGGCATAAGGTGATCCATGAATACGATTGAATACTTATTTTCGCGCAAAAAATCCAAAGCCTCTTTTCCGTCATAAGCGATATCTGACGGAATATCAAAGGCTGCAATAAGCTCAGCCAAAAGGGCCGCATTCATTTCCGCATCATCCACAATTAGTGCCTTCCCCGGTCCCATGCTTTATTCCTCGTTGTACATAAATGAAATACCAAAAGCTCCAGGGCCATGGATAGCAGCCATAGCTGCAGATTCCTTTTGTATGATAACCTCTTCAAAAGGAACTAAATCCTGAACCCACCTGGAAATATCTTCTAATTCAGAAACCTGAAGTCCGGTATGAATAATAAATACTCTGGATTTATCTATCTCCTTACTGTTTGAAAGCGCAGCATTGACATATTTTTTCTTTGCGAATTCAATTGATCCCACCAACATTCGCATAAGAGTTCCTCTTCCATCCTTAAATGTAATGGAAGGTCTTAACATAAATATCCTTCCAATACCTTTTACTCTTCTCTTAGCCCTTCCAAGACGGATGATATATTCCATATCATTTACAAAATAGCTTATATGCACATGCTTTTTAGCAATATTGAGCTTTTCAACGCACTCAAGCACTGATGCTCCCGCCTCAACGAGTCTGTGGGCTTCAAGAACAAGCTGTCCCATGCCGCAAGACAGGCTCTCAGAATCTATTATTGTTACATTATCGAAGGCCTTAGCAGCCTCTGATGAGCACCAGAAAGCCCCTGATGCCTTAGAGGACATTGAGATATGGATAATATTCTCAGCTTCAACAAGGTGCTCTGCAAAGAATTTCTCAAAATCATCAACAGTAGGCGTATCAGGAGACATATCATAGCCTCCATCCTTAGCCATATATTTAAGTATTCCTTCTGTATCAACTTCAACATCATCAATAAAGGAACCATTCTTATTCTTAATATAGAAATGAACAATTGGTATTCCCATCTTATCGAGTAGTTCCTTGGGAAGATCACATGCACTTTCTGTAGTAATAAGAATCGGAATCTTTTCCTTTTCCTTCTTGATAACCTCAAGCCCCTGATCCTCTTCACTTGTTCTGTGAACACGTTCAGCAGGTAAAAGTCTAAGAAGCGTATTCTCCAGCATTTCTCCACTAACAGGCTTTGGCAGATAACCATCAAAGCCCGCCATACGGAATCTGTTTCTATCATCAGGCGATGAAAATGCAGTAATAACTACTATGGGAGTCTCTCTACTGAGTCCTCCAACCTGGCTTCTGATCTGCCTTATGCACTCGATACCATCCATTTCCGGCATTTCCTGATCAAGGAAAATACAGTCATAATGAGTATTGGCACATCTTTCAAGACAACCCTGTCCACTCTTTTCCTGATCAATGATTATCTTGGTATCACGAAGAAGCTTAACTGTAGCTTTCCTGTTCAACGAATTATCATCAACAATAAGAATTCTGGCACCGGGTGCCTCAAAGCTCTGCCTGTAAACAGCTGCTTCTTCATGTGATCTAAGAGTCTGGATGTCAACTATTCCAACAGAATCTTCCTTTCTAATTCCCTGAGGAATAGTAATTACAAAGGTTGACCCCTTGGTATAGATACTGTTTACCTTTATCTCACCATTCATCTGTTCTGTGAGCTGCTTGGCAATTGACAGACCAAGACCTGTACCTATCTCATTTTTGGTCTCACTTCCACCCACGCGGACAAACTCATCAAAAATCTGATTAAGTCTTTCTCTCTTAATACCAATACCGGTATCTGTTACAGAAAAGATCATGTCACAGCTTCTATCATCATGCCTTCTACACTGAACCTTAAATGTGACGCTACCTTTTTCCGTATATTTGATAGCGTTACCAATAATATTTAAGAGGATCTGCTCTATTCTGATATCATCTCCCCATAGGCGCTGCGGCACATCCGGTTCAATCTGAACCTTGAACTCAAGTCCCTTCTCCTTGGCAAACTCCCACACAATATTAAGTGCTTCCGATATCATACTTACAGTATTGTATTCGACCGGCTGTATCTCCATACGGGCAGACTCAATCTTGGACAGGTCGAGAAGGTCATTTATAAGTGTTATAAGCATTCTGCTGGCACTCTTGATATTTTGAGCATTATCCAGCGTTTCTCTGTCTTGTGCACTTCTTAAAATAAGCTCATTAAATCCCATGATTGAATCAATGGGCGTACGAATCTCATGGCTGACATTTGAGAAAAATTCGTTCTTTGTACTACTTAATGCTTCAATTTCCTTTTTCTGCTTCTCTATCAGCTGATTCTCAGCAGCAAAAATCCTGTTCTGCAGCATGATCATTGCTGTGATAATAGCGCTTACAAGAAGTACGCTGATAAGAGAGTCTGCATACTCTGCTGTTTTTGTGTGCACTGGTACAAGATTGGGAAATTTATATGCGACATAATAGGCTATTCCTGAAGTAATAGCTCCAATACCCAGAAGTATATATTTTCTTTTGCCCTCCATAGTCATTCCTATGTAAGCAAAGCCAAGTATGAACCATTCAGGCGCACCACCATAAATACTTCCTCCAAATACAAATGTGACAGGAAGAAGTACCAAAACCAGGATAGCTGCTATTAAAGTAGCACCTTCTTTAATCTTTCTTTTTTTCCTTGAAACCTTAACTATGATCCAGAACAAAATAAAACATATAGTGATAAGAATGGTATTTATAATATCATCCTGAACCATAATTCCAATGAATATCAAAAGGAACAGTGCTAAAAGTCCAATAAGTGGCAGCACTGCAAAAACTCTCTCCTGCAGCGGTTTATCGTGGTCCTCTGCCCCTTTAAAGATCTTTTCAAGTTTCATTAAGCACCACCTCCATAAGCCTTAATAATATCTGACGAAACATCATCCAGCTTATTCTTCAGGGCATCATGATTAGCAATAATATATGCCTCCCATTTTTCTTTGGCAGCTCTTTCTATTTCCTTTGCTTCATTAGACAGCTCCTCTGCACCGATAATCCTTGCAGAGAGCTTAAGACCATTAAGCTTTATGCTGTAATTAAGCCAGTCTTTCTTTTCGTAATAATCCTGCAGTTCGTCAAATATCTCATCAGTTTCGCCAGCAAACTCCATGAGCATATCCTTATAAAGTGATTCATTGTTGCGGCAAACTTCAAGTCCCTTCTTGGTATCAATTGAAACCATGTACGGAATATCTCCTTCAGCGGCCACTTCAGAAGCATCCTCTTCCACCTCGATTTCAACATATTTCCACATAGTCGAGGGCAGAAGCTTTTTCAGAACACGCTCAATCTCAGAGGTGTCTATTGGCTTAGGCAAAAATTCATCAAAGCCCTCTTCCATAAACATCTCTCTTACGCCACTTACAGCATTTGCTGAAAAGGCTATAATATTGCTCTTATTATCAGTGCCCTGGTTATTCCTTATCAGCTTCATAGCCTCAACACCATCCATACCTGGCATCATGTGGTCCATGAAAATGACATCAAACTTGCTGGTTTCACACTCATGCACAGCTTCGAGACCGTTTCTTACAAGGGTTACATCTATTCCATATCCGGACAGAATACCCTTTGCAACCATGAGGTTCATATCCTCATCATCTACAACCAAAGCCCTAAGCCCCTCAAAGGACAGCTTCTTTCCACTGCTTGATGGATCGAACTCCCACAAGGTTACTCTTCTGTTTAGTGCACTTACAAGCGAATGGCTGTAAACCGGTTTTCTAACAAATACGATATTGCTGTTCTTCGGAATCTTAAAATCAGGTGAAACAGCAGTAACAACATAGATCTCATTATCAATAGAATCGAAGTATTTTTTATTCTCTAAATACTCCTCTTCAGCTATAAAGACATGGGTAATATTAGTTTGGGAAATTGCCTTTTTCAGTTCCTCGAATTCAGATACTCTCTGCATTGGAACCCCAAGGCCCTTCAAAATATTAGAGGCCATGGTGTTGTAGTATTCTCTGATCGCAAGACTGGCGAACTTATTATTCTTAATAAACACTACTCCGTTTATGCTTTCCTTATGCTCGATGGCAACACTGGGTCTGGCATCAGAAACCTTCTGTGGAATTGTTACTGTTACCGAGGTTCCCTTTTTCTCTTCACTCTCTAAAATGACAAAACCGCCCATCTTGGCTGTAAAGCCATAAACAATAGACAGACCAAGTCCGATACCCTCTGCTTTTCTGTTACGTCCGGAATCAAGCTGATAAGCAGCGTTTTTAACCCTGAACAGCTCTTCCTGACTCATTCCTATTCCTGTATCTGTAACCTCGATACAAAGATTAACTCCATACTCCTTAGGTCTTGTGAAAACCTTCAGATAGATACATCCATTCTCATCATTAAACTTAGTAGCGTTAACAACCAGATGCTTAATGATTCTCTTTATCCTGGCTGCATCACCGACCATTCTTGAAGGAATATTTACATCCATATCAACAATGAGCTCAGGCTGTCCTGTCTTGGAATAGCTTCTCTGGTCAGTAACTATATCGTTGATAATCGAGGAAATCCTATAATCCTCCTCTGACAAAATAAGACTTCCTGTATCAATTTCCGTATAATCAAGAATATCTTCAATTCTTCCAAAGAGACGTCTACCAGCGCTTTGGATGGAAGAAATATCTACTCTCTTCTTTTCACTTTTTTCATCCTTCAGAAGGATCTCTGAAAGGCCTATAACAACATTGATGGGAGTTCTCAGCTCATGAGAAATATTAGCCATGAAATCTTCCGATTTTGCTTTCATGGTTTCGAGCTCTTCTTCGAGCTGATCAGATGTCCCTCTGAATACCATGAGCAGTTCACACACATATCCTGCAACCTGGTGTGCCAAAAGAACAGATAAAATACTTAATAGAATTTCTGAAAACTTTACATCTCTGACAGACTCCATCTTCAAAAACATAAGTATCGCATGATAAAAGAAAATCATAGCGTAGGCGCCAAGGAAAATACGCAAAGAATCCTTTTCCTCTGTAAGAGAAAAAAGAAGCATGGCAAGCACTATGATAAGTGGAACATTATAGATTACTTCCAGATGGATTCCGTAATAGAACGTAGCCAGTGAGATAAATCCAGCATACATGAATATTCTGAATTTATAGACAAACTGCTGAGAAGCGTAGAGACTAAAGGATATGGCTGACCCAAGAAACAGCACAGGAATAACCCATAGCTCCCAACCTTGCGTGATCGAAGCTATTGCAATTCCAATAGAATACAAGTTATAACACATCAAAATTATGATCTGTATACTTCTTCGGGTTTCCTCATCCTTCTGGTCTCTGTTCATTTCAGCTCCCCTCATATAAAAGCAAGAAACAATAACACGCCCATGAATATAAGTGCCAGTACATTAAGTACTATTCCCAGATTAGGAAAAAGAGTAAATATGTCTCTCTCCATTCTGGATATGATCCCCAAAATAAGTCCCGCTATTGAATAGAATATGCAAAACAGAACCGCAGCAGCATATTTCGCTTCTGCCTGCCCCCCATTCAGAAAGGAAAGATATACAGCGTAAGCAATTGTACAAACTGACAATGCACCAAAGGCTGTTGACAAAATCCCCTTTTCCGGATGCTTCTTGTCCGTAAAAACATATCTTTCTCTTCTTCGTTTCGGCAGCTTGATCCTGAATTTTTTAGACTTTCTCTGCTCCTCCATATTAAATCATCAGCCCCAGTTTAATCCGGCTGCTCCGTACTCCTTGTAATACTCATCAATGGCTTTCTTTGTCTCTCTGTTCAGAATAACCTCACCGTCAATTGATCTGTTGTAGAGGAATTCAACAACCTCCTTCATAGTTACAATTGACTGAGCTTCAAAGCCATAACGCTCCTTGATCTCATCAAGTGCGCTCTGATCTGAATCCTGTCCCTTTTCCATTCTGTTAAGGGATACCATAAGTCCAACTATATCTACATCTGCCTGTTCTCTGATAATCGGAACAGTCTCCTCGATTGATTTACCTGAAGTAGTAACATCTTCAATGATAAGTACTCTGTCTCCGTCTCTAAGCTTGGAGCCAAGAAGGATTCCCTTATCACCGTGGTCCTTTATCTCCTTACGATTAGAGCAGTATCTGATCTCTCTTCCATAAAGTTCACTGATTGCAACTGCTGTAACAACTGAAAGCGGAATTCCTTTGTAAGCAGGTCCAAAAAGTACATCAAATTCAAGTCCAAAGGTATCGTGAATAGCTCTTGCGTAATACTCACCAAGCTTCTTGAGCTGAGCACCTGTAACATAAGCACCAGCATTCATAAAAAACGGGGATTTTCTACCACTCTTAAGTGTAAACTCCCCAAACTTAAGGACATTGCTGTCCACCATAAACGATATAAACTCTTCCTTGTAGCTTTCCATTTCAGTCTTACTCCTCCGTAAATATATAGTATCCGAATATATAGGAATTGTAACATATAGAGAAATGCTGAACAATTAAGATAGTATAAAAAAATAGGAAAATAGGATATACTAGATAACTGGTAAAAAAAATATGTGCATCTATCCCAAAGGAGAGCGTATGGTTAAAAAGCTTATTGAAGGTATCAAAAGAACGGAAGCACCCATTGTTGTAGGTCTTGATCCCAAAGTGGATTTCGTACCAAAGAGGCTTTTAGATAAGGCTATCGCTGAGCATGGCGAATCAGCAGAGGCAGTTGCCCAGGCCTTTTTTGAATTCAACAAGGAAATCGTTGATAACATTTATGATCTTGTTCCCGCTGTTAAGCCTCAGATTGCAATGTATGAGCAGTTCGGAATTCCTGGTCTTATTGCTTTTAAGAAGACAGTAGATTATTGTCACGAAAAAGGTCTTATAGTCATAGGTGATGTAAAAAGAGGAGATATCGGTTCAACTTCTGAATCCTACGCACTCGCTCATCTTGGCGGTACACAGGTTGGAAATACCCTGGTAAATGGTTTTGATGAAGACTTCGCTACAGTTAACCCTTATCTCGGCTCAGATGGTGTTAAGCCCTTCATCGATGTATGTAATAAATTTGACAAGGGAATCTTTGTCCTTGTAAAGACATCAAACCCCAGCAGTGGTGAACTTCAGGACAAGATAGCTGATGGAAAGCCTTTATACGAGACAGTAGGAGCACTTGTTGAGGAATGGGGACAGGCTTCAATGGATGGCGCATACAGCAACGTTGGTGCAGTAGTTGGCGCTACCTATCCTGAACAGGGCAAGATTTTAAGAGACATTATGCCTCATGCTTTCATCCTTGTACCCGGCTATGGCGCACAGGGTGGTAAGGGCTCAGACCTTGTTCATTTCTTTGATAAAGATGGTCTTGGCGCAATCGTTAATTCCTCCAGAGGAATCATCGCTGCATGGAAAAATGAGAAGTATGGCGATCCTTCAAAGGAGCTTCTCGGTGATGCTGCAAGAAAAGCTGTTATTGATATGAAGGAAGATATTAACGGAGCACTTGGAAGATAATTTCCGCTTTTTAGACATATCACTTTAAAATATTTCTCCCCGATTTCCATGGAAGGAAGTCGGGGAGTTCTTCATTTTACCTATCATCAATAGGGCCATAGAAAAATTCATCTATTGCACGAATGAGTTTTGCCTTTGGCATAGTCTTTAAAAGATATTTTTCAGGTTTAAGAGACGCAGCAGTTACCACGCTCTCCTTATCGCTTTTTGATGTAAGGAACATTACCGGTAAGGCACTTATTGCATTGGTCATTCTGATATTCTTTAACACTTCCGGTCCGTCCATCTGGGGCATCATATAATCAAGGAGCACCAGATCAACTGTATTACCCTGAAGGAAATTCAAGGCAATAGCCCCGGAGCTTGCCATATAAACTCTGTATTTTACAGAAAGCCAGGTCTTTATCATTCGAAGCATTGTGCCATCATCATCAACCACAAGAATCTTTTTCTTCTGATCCTCGCTTATAGCATTGTTTTTAACAACAACATCAAGGTCGTCCGCAAGCGCCTTTACATCTAAAGGCCTGACGTAGGTTTCCGTTACCTTTATCTTTGAAAGGAAGGTTGAGGCATACTCAAGCTCAGGACCATTTCCAACTTCATAGAGGAAAAAATGTTCCTTGTCGATTGCTTCATTAAGATATTTGAGCGGATCTATACCATTTCTTAACGGATCACTTGTATCAATTTCTCCAAGGTATAAAACATAGAGATTTGGCTTATCCTCTACCTCTTCAATAGCCTCCCTGGTGAACTCACACTGAACTACTTCATAGCCTTCCTTTTCGAGCCCCCTGGCAATAGCATTTACCATAAAGCTTTTTGGTGTACCAATAAGTAACACTTTTCTTTCCATAGCTCATCCTTCCTTTATGACTGATCATCAGTTTCCAAAATCTTCAGAAGTCCATCTCTGTCTACTGCAGACAAAAGTCTCTTAATCTCTCTATAGGTTCCCTTAAAATCATCAGGCATACGATAGTCGTCCATCATGGCAACTACATCATCCGCACTGTCAAAATACGAACCTTCCACAAATTCCTTAAGACTGACCAAAGCTCCCTTTAGTTCCTCTTCCTCGATCAAAGGCTTATCCACATCATCTTCATCTGATTCCTGCGCCTCTATAAGTGGTGCAAGGAAATCTAAATATGCCCTGTACTGTTCAAGAAGTTCCGGCGTACGTCTTTCTATCTCATCCTCATCCTTCTTGTTTCCACACTGTTCAAGGTATGCCGCCAGATTTGAAAGCTCCATGGCACCAATAACCCTCGCAGAGCTCTTTAGTCCATGCACATAGGTCGTGTAATTCTCAAAGTCCTTATACTTCCATGCATCCTCAATTGATTTGTACTTGGATTCAATCGCAAGTGCAAAATCAGTAGCCACAGTCATAAGAGCACTGGGGCCTCCGCAGTTTTTGGATCCGGCATCAAAATCAATTCCTTCAATATTGGTCATGATCTGAATTGCCGCAAGATCATCACTACTGATCTCCTGATCCGTAATCAGAGCATCAAAGTCTTCATCTCCAGGCAGGATAACAATGTCCTCCGGAAGGTTCTTCAATATTGTATCCTCCAACCTTGCAGAATCAACTGGTTTTGGCAGATATCCAGTAAAGCCTTCCTTCAGATACATCTCTCTTGCACCGCTTATTACATTGGCTGTAAGTGCATATACAGGAACATCCTTATTGAGATTTTCCTCAAGCTCCTTCATGGCGTGCAAGGTTTCTATTCCATCCATCTGGGGCATTCTGTGATCCAGGAAAATAACATTATATTTATTCTCACAGACCATATCCAATGCTTCATAGCCACTTTCTGCTATGTCTACTGTTATCTGTGTTGGCTTCAATAGTCCCTGAATAACCGTAAGGTTAGCCAGCGTATCATCAACTACAAGTATCTTAGCTTCAGGTGCATGGAAGCTTTCCTGATAGGTATCCTGCCCCATGAGGGTCTCTTCGTAGGTTGCTGCAAAATCACCTATAGGATTCCAATTAAGTACCTTCTGCTTAACGGCAAAGGAAAATTCACTTCCCTTTCCATATTCGCTGCTCACAAGAAGCCTTGAATCCATAAGTGCAAGAAGCTGCTTAACAATGTTCATTCCAAGACCAGTACCCTCTACAGTCCGGTTCCTGCTCTCCTCAATACGCTCAAACGGATTAAACAGCTTATCCATATCCTGTTTGCGGATTCCAATACCTGTATCCTTAACATCTATTCTCAGTGATATGTACTCGTCATTAAGCTTCTTATGGTCAATTGTTAATGTTACAGATCCTTCATTCGTATACTTGATTGCATTTGTAAGTATATTCATAGCGCACTGCTTTATACGGATTTCATCACCCATAAGTATGCAGGGCACCTCAGTGGATATATTGGTCTTAAGCTCGAGCTTTTTACCTTTCATCCTGACCTTGGATGTATTGATCAGGTCATTCACCATCGAACTGAGATCATATTCCACAGGGATTATCTCTGTTTTTCCAGCTTCAATTCTGGAGAAATCCAAAATATCATTTACAAGTCCAAGGAGTAATTTTCCTGAGCTGTTAACATTTGTTGCATATTTTGTAATCTCAGGGTCTTTACTTTCCCTGATGATCATTTCATTAAAGCCAAGCATGGCATTGATAGGCGTTCTTATCTCATGCGACATGCTCGATAGGAAATTGTTTTTGGCTTCATTCGCCATCTGCTGAGCCCTTAGTTCATCAGCAAGGGTACGCTGGGCCTGTATCATTTTTATATAACCAATCATGGTCTCTGCTGTCTTTACAAAAGCCCGATACAGGTACTCAATTTCGTCATTCGTATTTATGCCTATCTTTTCCAACTCCGCGAGGTTTTGATCCATTCCCTCAGGTCCCATGTCATAGAAGGATTTCATAGAGTTTTGCAATAGCTGGATAGGTTTTGATATCCTGCTAAGGGCGAACTGGTTCGCCACCACGCTCATAGGCACAATAACTATGATTATGAGCATTATAAGCTTAGTATCAAATATGAGAGTCTGATTGTTAAAGTAAAAATCTCCGGCAATCTCATTTCTGGTTTTTTCTATCCTACTGACATGCTGCTCTAAGACAATCGTGTTATACACATTATCCCAGTCCATACTTTCAATAACCTTAACAACTTCCTCATTCTCTTCTCCACCCTTCGTCACAACCATTGACGGTATAAGAGTATTCGCATATATAGCAGCACAAAGTCCAAGAGCGGTCGCCTGAACTGCGATAACTCCTATGATTACAAGGCTCAGCCTCGATTTTCTGATATCTGCTATTCTTCTTGTTCTTTCATCTATATCTTCTCTGTAATAGATTCCACTAAAGACCAATGCCTTAACTTTGTCTGGCATCTTATTGAAAAAAATATATATGAAAGCTACTGTTATAAAAGTCTCTGGAAATTCATTCAAAAAATAGAAGATAAAGCGCTGCGGCATAAACTCCTCGAAGCCTCTTCCAGCAAGTATTCCAAGAACACCGCCCCAGACTCCGCCGTAGAGTGCCATATAAAATACCATAACAATCAGGGCTTTCCTCTTTTTATTAAACATCCCTGTCATGGAAAAATAGTGCGCCGTAGCAGCCCCTAATACATAGATAGCTGTAGTGAATGCAAGTTCTTTATTAACAGCTGTTTTTATAAAGAACAGAATAAAGCATGAGACCATACCCGGTATGATCCCACCAAGTGCTGACAGAATCAACATAGGGGAAAACTTGAACAGATATACAGACACATACTGTATCTGCGTCATAGCATCCCCGTTGTCGATATGAATATTGTTTTTAACGGTCAATGTAGTTGTAGCCGTCAGGAGCAAAAGAAAGGTGATGTGCCTTATTATGCTCACTTGTTTGGTATCATTCATGGCTATGGACCTCGATAAGTCAGTTAACCCTCATCATAGTACTTCTTAGCAAGACCTTTTCCATGTTCCTTCGCTGTACAAAGCGCTGTATCTGCCTTCCTGTACAGGTCGTGATATCCTCTTCCCTGATCAGGATGAACTACATATCCACAGGAAACCGTAAATGATATCTGATCTCCCTGGAAATTAACCTCGAATCTGGTATCGCAGAACATCTTGATTCTCTTTTCAAGATCGAACTCCTCTACTGTTTCAAGGAATATCAAAAATTCATCCTGTTCAATATGGCAAACTATGCCATCTAATCCAAAAACTTCATCTAATCTCGCAGCGATTCTTCTAAGAACCTCGTCGCCTGCAAGATGTCCGTATCTGTCATTGATCTCTCTAAAATCATCTACATCCATGAGGATCATGCCAGCTTTTCCACCCTTGTGCCTGTAAAGTCTGTTTCTGATAAGCGGCACAGCGGTGTGTCTATTGTAAAGACCTGTAAGAGCATCGCGCTCAGCCATCTGTCTTACAAGATCCCTTGACCTTCTGTACTCATCTATATCGAATGAAAGGAAATAAGCTATAAGTGCTCCTCTCTCCTCGATTATCTGATAAATGGTGTGAGTCCATCTGGGTGCTGTCTTTACATTTATTATTCTGTGGAACTCAAGTTCATCTGAAGAAATTCCACTGTGATAAGCAAGTATCAGTCTGTCTCTATTAAAGAAGGTAGATACATTGCCCTTTTCTTCACTTATAACTGTGTTCTCAACCAGATCATCTATCATGGATTCATAGGATTCATCCACGTTATAAACCTTGCCGTTAATTTTCCTTGGCTTACTAAGGTGCAGATTCATCAGCTTATCTGATGACAGGTCTGCGACGATAAAGAACGAGAACTTCTGGAACTGAGAATAGCTTGTGTATTCAAGGAGCGAAGCAAAGGCTCTTGATGCAAGAATCGGATACATTGGAGACTTCGCCATGTATACCTCTTCCTCATAGCTTGCCAGCTCATCATGATCTTCCGGCTCTCCATTATCGAGAACAATTTTGGATGCGTTCTCTTTGGAGAGGAATGAAAGCTCTTCGTTGTATTCATTCTCTATCTGTTTTCCTAAAGAAATGTTCTCAGAAACCTCATCCAGATAGTCTACAACCTCAGTTCTGCTCATGGGTCTTCCAAAGAAATATCCCTGAGCCTTTTCACAGCCTACACGTTTCAAGAAATCCCAGGTTTCAAGTGTCTCAACACCCTCTGCCAGAGTCTGTATTCCAATCTCTTCAGCCATGTTAATAACATTTTCCCAAATGGCAGTTTCCTTAGGCTTAGAACCAAAATCCTGAAGGAATTTCATATCAAACTTCAGAACATCAAACTCATAATCCTTCAAAAGATTAAGGGAAGAGTATCCGCTTCCGAAGTCATCCATCCATACCTGATAACCACCACGTCTGAACTTGTCGATGGTGCCCTTAAGTATATCTGTAATATCATCCAAAGCGCTCTCAGTGATCTCTACATGAATCATGCTCTTGGGAATGTTATAGGTCATCACGCAATCATTGACTATCCTGTACATATCTCTCTGGTGGAAGTCTGTTCGTGACAGGTTAATGGATACAGGATGCGGCTGCATACCCTGATCCAGAAAATATCTGATGTCCTCACATACCTGCTTGATCACAAAGGCATCAAGCTTGTAGATAAGATGAGCATCCTCAAGAACCGGTATGAAATCACCCGGCATAAGGAATCCATTCTCAGGATCCACCCATCTGGCAAGAGCCTCGAATCCGCATACTCTGCCGCTTATAACACGTACAACAGGCTGATAATAAACCTGAATATATCCCTTTAAGATTGCATCACCAATGTGATGAATAATGTAGCTTTCAAGGTTGATCCTGTTACCGATTTCCTTGTCATAGGTCCTGTAGACATTACCAAAGTCCTTCTTGATACTGTTGCAGGCCATACGCGCCCTGTCACAGGCTATGCTGACATCCATATCCTCTGGTTCGAGTTCATAGATACCAGCTCTCATATCGATTTCAGCATCAGGATTGTATCCCGTTACTCTTCTATGAAGGTCCTCTATCCTTGATTCTACTGCATTAGGATAAGTGAGTGCTGCAAAGTGGTCATCGGAGAATCTGGCCACAATGAGTTCCGGAAAGATTTTCTTGATGTTCTTTCCCATATTCTGCAAGAATCTGTCTCCAGCCTCGAAGCCGTATCTTGCGTTGTAAGCTTTAAAGTTTTCTACATCAAAATAGATGATCACCAGTCCTCTGTCCCTTGATTTCTGGTCATCAACTATCTTCTGAGCCTTTTCTCTAAATGAATAAAGATTTGAAAGCTTCGTAAGCTGATCTATTTCCTCACTTCTGAGCATAATACCCTCGCTTAAGTCTCCCTGAGTGCACATTACGCTTCACCTAGTGCATAGTAAGTATTGTTGTAGTTTATGATTACAGGGGCAGTACGGAACTGCTCATCTCCGACATAGCATCTTCCCTTTTGCTCATCAAGTACAAAAGTTCTGCCTTCTGAATCATTTTTGTTGATGTTTAAAAGAGCATCACTTAGGGATTCTCCGGTCCCACAAAGGTAGATATTCATAACTTCTCCTCGAATTAACCCTTACTTGTATCATACTATAAATCGCAAACGACAATTAACCCCTATGGGCTCAATTTATTGTTTTTTAAGACTCTGTATAGTATTCCTTTACAATCTTCCGTTTTTGGGTCAGAATATAGAATTGGTTTGTGTTTTTAAGGGCGCCGTCTGTATATATTTGCTGGTTCTGCTGACGCTTTCGCTCTGTGAAAAACGTAGCAGTACTAATTCTGTAAAGGACACAGAATAAGTACTGACGTTTTTCAAAGCAGCCTCACCGGCATATATATACAGACGGCGCCAAGAAAATACATAAAAATTTTATAGATATAGTCATTCGGAAGAATTTAAGTATATAACAATATCTTAGGTAAAAACAATATATTAGCAGTAAGGAGATTAACATAATGTCTGTTATTAGTAATTATTTAAATAAGTATAAGAATGATGTGAACTTTAAGAAGAAGTTTACACTAATGGCTTTAGGCGTATTCTTCATGGGATTCTTCTTGTCGTTCCTGATTAACGTTAGTTTGGGGACTGATCCGTGCACATTTATGAATGTGACTATTTCTGAGAGATTACATATTTTGTTTGGTACGTGGCAGCTTCTTTTAAATGCTGTACTGATAGTTATCGTGATAATATTTTCAAGGGATCAGATTGGACCAGGAACCATAGCAAATATGGTTTTCATTGGATATATTGCAGATTTCTTCAGATGGGTCTGGAGCAAGACAATACCTGAGTATGTGTTTACTACATGGCCTTATAGAGGAGTTGTTTTTGCCCTTGCACTTATTGCATTTGTAATAGCAGCTTCATTCTATATGAACGCAGATATGGGTGTTGCTCCTTATGATGCCATGCCTGTTATCATCAGCGAAAAGCTCCTAAAAAAAATCCCATTCAAATTTATCAGAATGGGATTTGATGGCAGCATCGTGCTGATCGGTATTTTATTCGGTGGCAGAGTCGAGATCGCTACTATCCTAATGGTCTTCCTCCTCGGCCCCACTATCACTACTGTCGGAGGCTTCATCAACAGGCGCATCCTCGGTTTCAACAACTGAATCAGTCTTTTCAGAATCGGAAGGTACTTCGTCAGAGGTATCTTCCTTTTTTTCTTCTGTAAGATCCTCAGACTTTATAAGCTTGATATCCTCAGGAGTAGGATTCTCAAGACCTGCAATTCTACGTGCCTGATTTGTAACTATCTCCTCAAAGAGGTTTCTAACTTCTCTAGCGTTCGCAAAGTTTTCAATACGTGTAAGCTTTCTTGCAGAAATAAGCATTCTTATATGCTTTTTAGCTTCCTCTTCAACCTCGTACTCATACTTCTCACAGTTCATCTTGAAGATCTGCTCAAGCTCATCCACTGAGTAATCCGGGAATTCGATGTACTTGTTGAATCTGGACTTCAAGCCGGGATTACTGTTAATGAATTTCTCCATAGGATCAGTATAGCCGGCAACAATGACAACAAGGTCATCTCTGTGATCCTCCATAGCCTTGAGGATTGTGTCTATAGCTTCCTGTCCAAAAGCGTCATTCTCCTGAGAAAGTGAATATGCTTCATCAATAAAGAGAACTCCTCCAAGAGCCTCATTTATCTTCTCCTGAGTTTTAAGGGCAGTCTGTCCAACATATCCGGCAACAAGTCCTGATCTGTCAACTTCCACAAGCTGTCCCTTTGAAAGAACACCTATCTGCTTGTAGATTCTGGAGATGATTCTGGCAACAGTTGTCTTACCAGTTCCGGGGTTACCTGTAAACACAAGGTGAAGGGATACAGGCACCGCCTTCATTCCCTCATCCTTTCTCATCTTCTGAACCTTTGCAAAATCAGTAAGTTCCTTTACGTCATGCTTTATAGACGCAAGTCCTATGAGGCTGTTAAGATCCTCCATTGGATCAGTTTCGGGTTCTTTTGTTTTCTCCTCTGCTACAGGAGCTTCTATTCCAGGTATTCCTGCTACTCCGCCATTACTCTCATCAGAATCTTTATCGCTGCTAAGGTCTGAACCACCAAGCCTTGAGCCAAATAGTGCTCTCGCCTCTCTTAATGCCTCATCTGCATCCTGAAGCGGACGGTTATCTGATAAATCCGGTCCTTTACCAGCATCCGGTATATCGTTATCCTGTCCAAGGCTCTTTGCTATCTCATCTGTCTTTCCATCCTTCAGGTCCTGGAAATCCTTCTCCACTTCCTTTTCTATCTCTTTGGTCTTGTCCGGATCATCGAAAACCGGAGGCTTACCATCTCCGCCTGATCCTGGTCCAAAGAAGTCATTGTACATATTCCCCAAATAATTATCTGCCATTACCTGTTGCTCCTTTATCCTAATATTGCCCCAGGCGGAAAATCCACCTGAGGCATTACTCTCAAAACTAATAATATTCTATTCATGGCACGAGCGCCATACATTCTTGAATAAAAAATCAAGAAATCTTATTCTTTACTGATACCAGTATGATACGTCGCATCTGTCAGCTCCGCCGGTTCTAACACCATAGCCACTTCCATTGGAGGTGTACTGCCAAAGGAGCTTACTGCCACCGTATGTACAGCTTGATGCATACTGAGCAACCCATACTGAATAAGGAAGTTCTGACATATTAAGATTATTGTTTAAGAAGCTTGTTGATGCATAGATACCCGCCTCAATTCCTTTTGAGTTAAGTCCCTGGCATGCACCCTTTATAGCCTCTGTTCTCTGCGCTGCGGAAAGATTATCTGATCTTCCGCTATGATAAGAATTGCTGTATTCAGAATCCATAAATGCAGGGAAGCAGAGTGTATGTCCTGCAACTCTTGATGCTATGAAGTTCGCTTCAGCAGCACCCTCGTCGTAATTGGTCGCAGTAGTTACAAAATAAACTGAATATGGAATACCATACTGCTGACAATTGTAGACATTGCTTGCAAAGTCTGAATCCTGTACCATGTTGCCCTCTGCGCCGTAGCCTCTATAGCCAACACGGATAATTACTGCATCTACAGAGTCTCTGAGCTTGCCCCAATCATAAACAGTATTGAATCTGGAGATATCAACTACTCGTCCAGTGTTATAAGTAGGTCTGACAGTGTTTGTTCCGTTGTTCTCTTCTTCATTTTTCTTAGCATCAGGATCAGTTACTGTAACCTTACATCTTGCAATCTTATTATTTGATCCGGCTGTGCAGCAGATATCGCAGACACCGTATCCAACTACCTTAACGTTACCAAAATAATCGACTGTAGCAACAGTCTCATCAGTTGAATACCATGCAACAGGAATATCTCCTGCATCCTTGGTTGAAACCTTGATTGTAGCCTTAAGGCCGAACTTCTTGTTGAGCTTCTTGAACTTCTTGGATGTTTTATTGAGCTTGATGCTCTTGAGCCTTACGTTTTTCTGTACTACAAGGTGAATAACGTACTCAACACCCTTTTTATCTGTAACAGTGATGTCGCACTTACCTTCTTTTAAGGTAGTAACAACACCCTTCTTACTTACCTTGGCAATCTTCTTATCAGAAGACTTGTACTTGAAGTAAGACGCGTTCTTGGTCAGCTTAATGAGCTTGCCATATCTGGTTGAAGAAATAACAAACTTCATACCCTTCATAACCTTGACAGTCTCATTCTGCACCTCAGGCTCCTGCGGTGTAGCTTCCGTTCCATCAGTAGTAACAGCATTAGGATCCGTTGTACCATCAGGATTAGTAGCAGTACCATCAGTAGTTGATGTGGCATCCGTCTCTTCAGTATTTTCTTTTACTTCAGGTTTTTCAATTGTGATTGATTTTAGATAGGTATTTTCATATTTACGACCGGCTGCCTCCACCTGTCCTCCAGGAACAGAAGTAGCCAAAATAAGAGCACTCATAACCCCAGCTAAAACTCTTTTAGATATTTTCATACACACCCCCGGGTTCTAAAAACAAAATTTCTCCGTCTAGTATTGTATCATAATCTGAGGTTGTTTTGCGAATTCTTAAGATTTTTTAAGGGAAGACTTTTATCCTTTAGGAATAAGATACAGTGGCTATTAAAAACGGGCCGGTACTTTCGTACCGACCCGTTCATTACATTTAGTTAATTTAGAAGGATTGATTAGATTTCAACGTACTTAGCCTTCTTAGCGTTCTTTCCGCCAACATTCTTAGTCTTAATCTTCTTAACAGCCTTCTTGAATACCTTGTTTGAAGAAGCTTCAACATTTACTGTTACCTTCTTGTTAAGGGAACCAACTGAGTTCTTACCAAACTTAGTTGTTACATCAGCGTTGAATGTGAGCTCTATAAGCTTCTTAGTATTGTTGAGTGCCTTAGCACCAAGTTCCTTAACCTGTGTATCAGAAATATCAAGGCTTGTTATTGTGCTGCCTTCGAATGCAGAAGCACCGATCTTTCTAAGGCTTCTAGGAAGTCTTGCAGATGTAATCTTTGCATTCTTGAAAGCACCGTCAGCGATCTCAACTACATCGTATTCCTGATTAGCAATATAAGCCTTATCAGAAACAACTACCTTCTTAGTCTTCTTGATCATTCCAGCATAAGCAACCTCATATTTATCAGTAGCAGCATCAGCCGCAAGAATCTTATAATTTGCTTTGCCATAATCATCAGCTATTACATCACCAACCTTAGGGTTGATAGTGAATTCATATGATGCATTATAATATGAAGCCGGTGTAGTAGCTGTGGATTCTTTTCTGCCTGATACTGTGAAGTAAACTGTTCCATAGGCATTAAAAGTAAGAGTCTTTGCAGTTTTATTCAAAGTATAAACATCACCAGTTTGTACTTTGTTTTCTGTATCCCATGAATAGTTTCCTTCACTATATGCGGAATAGCTCAGTTCGTCACCAGAATAAGTAACGCCCTTGGTATCTGTAAGTGTTGTAGGTAAGCTCCATACATCACCAACATTCTGCTGTACATAAGTAGGCTCTGGAGTCTCTTCTTCTTCGTCATTATTTACATATACATATGCATAATCGGAAGCCAGTGCAGTTACTCCATCCGTATCATATAGTGTAGCAGTTATTCTTGCCCAACCATAATTACTCTTTCCTGTAACAACTCCATTAGCGTCAACTTCAACATCTGCAGGATCATTGCTCACCCATTTAAGCTGACTGGGAGCAATAGCTGTATATGTTGTCTTTGAACTTGTTTTTTGAGCATTAAGATCATCATCAACATACCAGGTAGACTGTGAATTATCTGTAACCGTTGTCTTTAAATATGCTTCAAGAATTGGTTTTCTTGTTTCCCCAACCTTGATAGTATTTGAAGAAGATTTTGCCTGTGTCTTAGCATCAATCTTCGTATAGGAATAACTCAAAGAAATCTCATAGGATTTGCTTTCTGATGCTGCTGAAACCTTTGAAATATCGCTTCCAACAAGTGCTCCAGGTACTATTCCGCTAAGGGCAGCAGTCAGTGAAAGGGCACTTGCAAGGCCAATTGCAAGAAATCGTCTGATCATATATAAACCTCCATTTATCAATAAACAATTAGTAGAAATATTTGAAGTTAGTTACAAAATTAGTAAGCCTTTACCTTCTTGTAGATTGTGTAGTAAACATCTACATATTCTTTTGCAGACTTATTATAGAGTGTAACCTTAATACTTGTAGGCGCTTTAACCTGAGCATCTGTTGCTCCGCTAATAGTTTCTGAAGATGTAGAAGCTTCAGGGTTATCAATAACAGTTGTGCTTGAAGATGATGTTGTCTTTCTATAGCTTGTTACCTTTGAAAGTGTAATCTTCTTGTTATTCTTAACTGTTTTATATCTATATGTAACTGCGCTCTCATCTACTCCATCAACTACATCGTCATAATCTCCATCATTATTTAAATCTACAGGATGACTTTCTGTAGTCTCAATTACTTTTGATGAAGCATGTGTTTTTCCAGTGGTACTATAATTTGAAGAAGCATAGCTTGGATCATTGGCACTATCATACTTATACTTTTCAAGATTACCAACCTGAATACGAACAAGCTTATAGCCATCACTAGGAGTAACCTTAAGTTTTCCGCTCTTTGCTGTTGTGTAAGCACTGACTGCGTTAATATCCTGCTTATTGTAAATATACTTTGTATTTGATGAGCCAATTACATCACCCTGATCAAGTGACTTTCCGCCAAATGTAATGCTTGCAATAGGCTTTGTCTTACTAGATACAACAGTAATCTTTGCAGAACCTGTCTTAGCGCCATTAACATCTACGATATCAAAACTAACAACCGCCTTACCAGCCTTCTTACCAAATACTCTAAGTGTAACAGTTGCGTATGAGTTATTTATCTTTGTACCCTCAGGAACATAGAACTTCTCACCTGAGATTTCATAATAGTATCCAGCCTGATCCTTTGAAAGAGCTCTATTAGAAGTAGTCTTATATGTATAGTTACTGATTGCTCTTGCCTGAATCACCTTCTTGTTGGATGATTTAATCTTCTGAATCTTGACATTTCCACAACGAAGATTCAAAGTAATATCCTTATATGCACCAGTATAAACTGAAGTCTTCTTGGGAATAGAATTAACAGATACAAGATCTACACCTGTAAGGTCGCTTTCCTTAGCAGAGGTTTCACCTGTAATATTGTTCTTATAAGTAGTCTGATAGATAGCAAGATTATATGTATAAGATCCATCAGCAGCTCTGTCACTATCCTCGTTGCAGCTCCATCCAGCCTCGTCTGCATAAAGGAAATAATTATCTACCCATTTTTTATTAGTAGCATCGTATGCATATACATCTACATCATATTTTGCAAATGTTCCAGCCTTAACTACGCCCTGATTAACAGCCTGATTCCAAGCTGCAAGTCGAGCAACAGATTCTGTCCTTTCATTCACAGTATCTTCATCATCATATTCTGATACTACAACCTTCAAAGATGTACCAGTAAAACGATAGGTCTTGGTATTACTATCAATAACATTACTTGCAGCAGAATGCCAATCACTATACTGTGCTGCACTTGCAGTTATAGGGAACACCAGAGTTGCTGAAAGCATAAGAGCGAGCGCTCCTGCCCCTAATTTCGATAATCTTCTCATTAAATATACCTCCGTCTCATTTAAGAAACACTAGAAATAAGTTTACGTGACAATTTTGATTCTAACGCGACAAATCCCTGTTTACAATAGGGAATTGTCATTTTATCGTCTTTTATTTCACAGTTTATAAAAATTTTATAATTTCAACCCAAACTTAATATTCGTTCTCACTACGCATATAAAAGCAAATCCCCAGTCATAGTCTTAAACCTACGCCTGAGGACTGTTTTTCAATGATATTATTTTTCCATTATACTGTGTAAAAAAATTTTTTTGTTACAATATTTCAGTCATCTTTTTCATATTTTCCCAAAAGTGAATCAGCTATCTTTTTGACATCATATTCTGGTGCAAATTTCTCTGATATCTTTACAATTTTTCGAATAGTTTCTTTTGATTCATCAAGTGCATCCGCAATCCATTGTCTATTTTTCCTCACATAAGCTAACAGGCAACAGTTCTTTCTTATCACTACTATATCTGAAAATCATATTACTTAATGTGTCTTCCGGAAATCGCTCATTGCAATCCAAAAGTGTTTCAAGTAACTGTTCAGGGGCAAACTCACTGCAGCGGTGAAGGTGGAACTCTGTTGTAGCAGTAAATACTACATAGTACTCTTCATTTCCAAATGCTTTGTAAAATTTTTCCATTATTCCCGGATAGAATATCACCACCGCACCATTCCTTTGTCCAAAACATGTACATGTAAGTGTAGTCATCTCGCCAACCGAATCTTTGTCAATGTCAAATGGCGTTACAATGTTGAAAAGTGCATCTTCAATTATTTGTCCACTTGTTTTATAAATCTCCGCAGGATACATCATACTTGAGTTTTCCAGAGCTCGATCTATTGCCTGATCTTCGCTTATATTCCAAGCTTCAAAATCAGTCCTTGGCACCTTGCACGAAATCAAGTTTTCTTTATTATCAGATATACGAATATAGAGCACTATTGCAAAGTCTCCTACCCTACGAAATATGTGTCCTTTTAAAGCCTCTTTATTCTTTTCATAGTTCAATGGTCTTGCGATAAGTATATTGTTAATTTCATCATATTTAGCGATATTTCCAATCGAATCTTTTGCATTATCTGTGCTTCTAAGGTTCATATCTGCAATTTTAAAAACCCTCTCCCAACCTTCTCTATTATATTCATCAAAGAGATACTTCACCTCAAATCTACACACTGAAGTCCCACCCCCGACACAGGCTTTTGACATTTTAATAAAATCTCCCTCAAGAATATCCTTACTATGTCCGAAGTATTTTATGTTTGTCTGCTGTATAAAATCGAGTTCCTGCTTATTGTTTGCCGTATAGCCTTCTTTATAGAGTTTTATAACCCATCCGCTATTTTGAAATTTTTTGCTCAGTTTTTCTACCACTTCCGTTCTAAAATCGACATATATCATGACGCACCTCCAAAATCAGCTCCAACAAGTTTAAATAAATCCTCTCTTTTGGGTTTCTTTGACGTTTGTAACAAGCGATTCGCCTGTCGTAGTCTTGCCTTTTCAAACTCATTTCTTACTAGTCTTCCATTTCCATTCACAGTATCCTGCATTTCAATTGTCTTCATAAACGCATCATGAACATCCGAATTCAATTCAAAATGATTCTTTTTGGCAAAGATATTAAGGATTTCATATAGTTCTGCCCCAGAATAGTCAGGAAAATCAACGAAGAAAGATATCCTGCTCTTCAAGCCACTATTAGCTGAAACAAATTCATTCATCTCTTTTTTATATCCGGCAAATATTACAACAACATCGTCTCTTCTGTTTTCCATCTCCTGAACAATAGTATTAATCGCTTCCGTTCCAAAACTGTTTTTATCACCATCCAATAAAGAATAGGCTTCATCGATAAACAACACACTACCCTTTGCCCTATCGAAGTATTCTTTAACTATTTTTGCTGTCCACCCTACATATTTGCCAACCAGATCCTGTCGTCCAACCTCAATCAACTCACCTTTTGAGAGAATCCCTTTCTGCTTAAATATCTTTGCCATAAGCCTTGCCACGGTTGTCTTAGCTGTTCCCGGATTACCAGTAAAAATCATATGCATTCCTATCCCCTCTGAATCAGAAAGCTCATTTCTTCTCAACGCTTGCAGTTCATAGAATTTTATGATTTTCACACACAGCTCTTTTACATCTCGCAGCCCAACAAGATTTTCTAATTCTTTTAAAGCATCTGTATCTTTTTCTTTTTCACCGTAATATTCTTCTATTTTTTTACGATACTGTGGGTGATACTTACTGATTGTATAATCTGTAAGAAACCATTTTCTGAACATCTCATTAACTTCATCAAAGGAATAATTCTTTTGATCCTTTAAAACCTTAAGACAATCTTCCTGAGTAACTATCACATTATTTGCTGTAGCAATCTCTTCAAGTTGCTTTATAGCTGTTTTCTTATTTAAACGCTTATTTCTGATATGAATAAATGGCCAAAGCTTACATGTATCCTCTATAGCATTCAAAAGCTTCTGGTCATTCTCTGAAACATGAAAAATAACCTCATATTTTGAAAGATAATGATTTTCTTCAGAATAGACTGCTTTAGTAAGTTTAACTGCGTCCTCAAAATCACAGTGATTCATTGAAACAATAACAGTTCCACCATCAAGATTATTAAGGTTTTGTATTTTGTATCTGTGCCTTTCCAGATTTATCATTTCTGAATCAGTAAGCTTAATAAGTCGTCTGCTTGTTATTCTTCCGGCCTTTCGTAATTCATATATTATTTCATCCTCAATTTGCTCGGCTATAGTATCATTACTTTCTACTACTATGTAATGAACAGGTGAATATGCCACAATACCCTGCTGTATCCTGCTATTTCTTATCCTTACTAATTCATCCTTTGGTATATAACTTCTAGTGCTTTTCCTCTCTTTGATTGTCGAAGCTATCAACTCTTCTTTGCACACATATTTTGAGCCGCTAATGTGTAGAAGATCATATATTTCATCCTTATCTTCATACATTTTCTCCAACCATTCTTCTTTAAGGAGATCAAAAAATGTATATAAAGTAATTTCAGAAACAAGAATTTTATCTTTATAGCAGTCAACCTTGGAAACATCAGATTGTTTGGCAAGGTCAGTGGCATATTCCCGACATATAGAGTCTATTTCTTCATTATCTACGTCCTGAGTCTCAGACATAACAAGAAATGTCACCATTCCCAAAGTAACTCTTGATACAACAACATGTAGTCCCCAAAATAATTTTCTTGACCAATACTCTGAATTAAGCTTACGAGCCGATTGGCAAACCACTTCTTTATCGCGATAATACAAATCTCCCAGTTTGAGTTCGCCTTTAAAAAATTGCATTCTATTCATTCCTCCCATATCGTTTTTACGTCATCGATTCCGTATATACAATATAGTATATAAAGAAAAACCACATGTCAACAAACATGTGGCTCAATCTTCAATCTAAATCTTTAAGTGCATTTAAATATCCAAATAATCTTTCTTTTTTATCCGGAGACAATCCATCAAATTCTATAACCAATCTATACTTATCCGTCCCTTCACTAAGTATCATATAGTCAAGGCTTTTATTATTATCACCATCATTGTCTTGCAAAAGCTCATACGGATTTACCCCCAGTACATCACAAATAGTAAGGATTTTATCCGCAGAGGGATTTGTTTTCTTTCTCCGCCAATCACTAACTGTACTGTGAGATATTCCTGTTTTTCTTGAGAACTCCGCCAGATTCATATTTTTTTCATTCAATATTTTAAAAATTCTCTCACTAATCTGCATATATTCCCCTAACCGAAATGTTCAGTATCACTCATCAACTAATAGTTAATAACGTTAACGTATCGATTATATTATCTATACAGTTTAATATCAACTTAATGTCCATTGTAAGAATCATTTCAATCTTTAAGAAAATCATAAATCCCCAGGCAAAGCCTTAAAGCTACGCCTGAGGACTGTATTTCAATAATATTAATTTTCCATTTTACTGGTAAAAAAATTTTTTGTTACAATATTTCAGTCATCTTTTTCATATCTTTCCAAAAGTGCATCAGCTATCTTTTTGACATCATATTCTGGTGCAAATTTCTCTGATATCTTTACTATTTTTCGAATAGTTTCTTCTGATTCATCAAGTATATCCGCAATTTCTTCGGCAGACTTACCAGCCTGATAGTTTTTTAGAATCTGTTTGATGAGTTTACATAAATTTTTATACTTTTCCTGCTGGATTCCCTTCGCTACACCTTCTTCAAAAGAAATATTCTTTTCACTGCGAATATGCGCTTCCTGATCATATTCCATAAGTAGCATACTAACCACCTCTTTTCGATTATTCAAAAACAAGTCTCGTAAAATGCCTTCTTCTATGCATTCATCTACTGCTTTATCAATAGCATCTCTCAATTTCAAACCATTTTTTAGGTTTTTTCGAACTAAAGAAATAAATGTTGCATACTCCCTCAATTCTTTGCAGGCTCCCATTATCTGTTCATTATGCCCACTATTTATGTTTAGCATAATTGCTTTGCATTCAAGACATGGTTCAAAATCTTTTTTCCCAATAAATGCATCACTTAGCTTCATTTCCATCCTGTCAGGTTCTTCCTTCGTTCCATTGTAGAAAACAAATAACTGAGGGGATGGAAGTTCAATCAGCTTTGAACTAAATAGATCCTTTTCATCAAATATTTTTTGATACAGGCTCGCCAAATACAGAAATCCTCTAAGTGGCATATTAGGATTAAATGTTGATTGATGCTCATAAAGATTGAGGACATCTGTAAAGAGAAAAGAAATATCATTTTTCATACCCATATACAAATAGTCATCTATAGTATTTATCTGTATATCTTGAGCATTAGAATAATTTGTTCCATTTACTGCATTATACAGCCTCAATAGTGCATCTTTATCTGAGAAAATCCTTATAAACAGCCTGTCCTTATAGTTCCTATTAACCCTTCCTATTATTCTGGTCCAAAACTTCATTTTCTTACCTCCATTATATGTATTAGATTTTCGGGTTTCAAGCGCCATTACATAGCTTGAAAAGGTAAGACAGACGACTACAAAGAATTAATATTTTAAATAATAGTACTAAAAAACTCGGTATTATATCTGGTTCCAAAAAAAGTTGGATAATTTGAGCGAATAGCTCAGATACCTTCACATGGCTTATGAATAACGCTCAATTAAATTATCATAAGCATTTTGAAATAGCAATGAATTAATCCTTAAGATTTGTTTAAGGCGATAATAATCTTTCGCAATACATATAAAAGCCCCCTGCAAGGGACTTCCTTGCAGGGGGGCAACATATCTTATAAAGTACAAATATTAGAACTTACCAGCCTTTGCAGCTTCCTCGATGGATACAGCTGTAGAAACAGTCATACCAACCATCGGGTTGTTACCAGCGCCGATAAGACCCATCATCTCAACGTGAGCAGGAACTGATGAAGAACCAGCGAACTGAGCGTCTGAGTGCATACGACCCATAGTATCTGTCATACCGTAGGAAGCAGGACCAGCTGCCATGTTGTCAGGGTGAAGTGTACGACCTGTACCACCACCTGAAGCAACTGAGAAGTACTTCTTACCAGCTTCGTTACGCTCTTTCTTATATGTACCTGCAACGGGATGCTGGAATCTTGTAGGATTGGTTGAGTTACCTGTGATAGATACGTCAACGTTCTCCTTCCACATGATAGCAACACCTTCCTGTACATCGTTAGCGCCGTAGCAGTTAACCTTTGCACGAGGTGAATTTGCATCCTTTGAATAGCACTTTCTGAATACTTCCTCAACCTCACCTGTGAAGTAGTTGTACTTTGTCTCTACATATGTGAAGCCGTTGATACGGGAAATGATCTGTGCAGCGTCTTTTCCAAGACCATTAAGGATAACGCGAAGGGGCTTCTGACGAACCTTGTTAGCCTTCTCAGCGATACCGATAGCACCCTCAGCAGCAGCGAATGACTCGTGACCAGCGAGGAATGCGAAGCACTCTGTATCCTCTTCAAGAAGCATCTTACCAAGGTTACCATGTCCAAGACCAACCTTACGACGGTCTGCAACAGAACCAGGGATGCAGAAAGCCTGAAGGCCGATACCGATTGCTGCAGCAGCATCAGCAGCCTTGCGGCAGTTCTTCTTGATTGCGATAGCAGCACCTACTGTGTAAGCCCACTTAGCATTTTCAAAGCAGATAGGCTGGATACCCTCGATGAGGCTGTATACATCAATGCCTGCTGCCATTGTGATTTCTTTACATTCTTCGATAGAAGAAATCCCATACTCCTTAAGGCAAGCCAGAATCTGGGGCTCTCTTCTTTCATATGATTCAAATAAAGCCATTTTTAATATCCTCCTTACCTTATCACTGTTTTCTGGGATCGATGAATCTTGCAGCATCAGCAACACGACCGTACTGACCCTTAGCCTTCTCAATAGCTGTGTTTGCATCATCACCAGCCTTGATGAAGTCCATCATCTTTCCGAAGTTAACATACTTGTAACCGATTATCTCATCATTCTCGTCAAGAGCGAGATCTGTGATGTAACCATCAGTAAGCTCGAGGTAACGAGGTCCCTTGTCAAGTGTACCGTAGGTTGTACCTACCATTGAACGTGATCCCTTACCAAGATCCTCAAGACCAGCACCGATCTGAAGACCATCCTCTGAGAATGCACTCTGTGTTCTACCATAAACGATCTGAAGGAAAAGCTCTCTCATAGCTGTGTTGATAGCATCACAAACAAGGTCTGTGTTAAGAGCTTCAAGAACTGTAAGACCGGGAAGAATTTCAGCTGCCATAGCTGCTGAATGTGTCATACCTGAACATCCAATTGTCTCTACCAATGCTTCCTGGATAACACCATCCTTAACATTGAGTGAAAGCTTACATCCACCCTGCTGAGGAGCACACCAGCCAATACCATGTGTGTATCCGGAAATGTCCTTGATTTCTTTGGACTGTACCCATTTTGCCTCTTCAGGAATGGGAGCAGCACCATGATGTACCCCTTGTGTTACGGGACACATATTTTTTACCTCTGTTGAGTAAATCATAATTACCTCCTTAACCTATAGTGATATTATAGTGAATTAACTACATTATAACTTCACACTACTAGACAGATACTATCAGAAAATAGCTGAATTATCAAGGCACATATTGATTACCTTACCTCCCAATCCGCATCTAAAACCTTGTTCTCCACAATCTTTACATGCTCATCCCAGGAACTGTAAGCTTCTTCGCCTCTATGGTCTGGCAAAAGGCTGATTCCATAAGCATTTCTTAAGTCTTCTCCAAGATATTCGGAAAATTTTATACTTCCATAATAATTTAGATGAGAGTTTCCATCTGCAATATCTGTACCATTTTCAAAATCTATTCCAAAATCATGTACGTGTTTAATGGTGTAATCAAAATGAATGTTTTCATTATCATCAAGGCTTTCTATATAATCCTCAAGCCAGTTGAACCTGGCCTCCTCCTGCTGGACAAGGCCCTCCTGCTGAGGAATATTTACACTATATGGGACAATAGTTATATAAAGCTCGATATCATGGTCATTTGTGTAATCGATAATCTTTTTCAAATACTTAACGGACTTATCAGAAGGTGCAAGCTTTTCATCAGTTTCTATAACAGGAGCTGATACCTTCGCGTTGTGAAAAAGCGGAACATAGCCCTTAAAGGAGCTGTTATCTTTTCCAAAGGAGCTGAAATCCTCAGCCTCAAGCTTGTCGTATCTGTCGTGATAGCCAAAAAATGAAGGAAAATATTTATCCCAGTTTTCTATTTTTCCATCAAAAGCTGCATTCATCATGAAAAGCTTGTTCATAGAAAACTTAAATCCATATATCTGATCATCTGTAAAATAGTACTTTGACTTGTAATTATCCAAAAAGGCTGCCGGGCTAAAAAAGTCAAGGACAACCACATTGGGCTTTTGATATTTGCAGAATTCCTTTAGATAATAATATGAAATCCAAAGGGGCTGCTCTGCGGATGAATAGTCATAGGCAGCTATGCCATAGTTCTTCCAAAGCGTTGCTGTGTTTATGCCATAGTGCACATGGCTGGAGCCAAGCATGACAACATCCACCGTATCCCTGGGCTGATCATACATCGCTGCGCACTGGGTTATTCCATCCTCTGATTTTTCTCTTAAAATTCTGTCAGCTACCGAAAGCGTTCCCAGTATTATGGCCACGCTTAGGACAACTGCAATTATTTCTTTTGTTCTTTTACTCATATTCAAACTTTCCTAGAACTGCATGTAAACAAAGCTTCGTATCTCATCTCCTGCGCCGTACTTACCAAAGATAAAGATAATAATGGTAAGCAGTGTAACAAATGCAGCTCTTTTGGGGATACTCCATTTTTCTGCTATGATATCCGGAAGAAGCTCCTTTCTTGAATCGGCGTAACTATCTGCTAAAGCTAAAACAAGAATTGCTATCAAGCTTACAATCCATTCTATAGTTGATATTCCAAGGAGCATGGATTCCTCTATCTCAAATCCAGCCAAAGCCACTTGTCCGTTAGCAAAAGGAATCATCCCTTTTATAAAGGTGAGCGCATCCCCGAGCTTTGATGCTCTAAAGAATATCCATGCAAAGGTAACAATTATAAAGTTTATAATTCTTCCAATAAATCCTGAGACAAGAATAGATGCTTTTGTTTTCTTCAGATTTCCAGACAGCACATTAAGGATTCCATGCAGCAATCCCCACACGATAAAGCTCATGCCTGCGCCATGCCATGCTCCGCACACAAGGAAAACAATTACTGTGTTTAAAGCTTTTCTAGCACTACCTTTTCTATTACCACCAAGAGGGATATAGATATAGTCCTTGAGGAAGCTACTAAGTGAGATATGCCATCTTCTCCAGAAGTCCACTACATTCTCAGCCATGTACGGTATGCGGAAGTTCTGCGTAAGCTCTATGCCAAACAGAGAGGATACTCCGATCATTGTATTGGTATATCCGGCAAAGTCGCAGTAAATCTGGATTGAGTACAGAATTGACGTTAAAAGAAGTGTCAAAAAGCCATAAGTTGGAATATCCGAATATACCACGTCGACTACAACACCAAGTCTGTCAGCTAAAACGAGCTTCATGAAAAGGCCCCAAAGTATATAGGTAAGTGCTCTTTTTAGTCTTTTCTCATCTAAAAGCCTGGTCTGTCCGCAGGTATCAATCTGTCTGATAAAATCATCTGTTCGCTCTATAGGTCCGCTCATCCATTTCGGAAACCACATCATATAAAGAGCAAGCTTCCCAAGGTTCTTCTGAGCCTTGACTTTGCCCATACGGATATCTGCCATATAGCTTATAGCCTGGAATGAATAGAATGACAATCCTATGGGAATTCCAATACTTTCTATTCTGTCTGGTATAGATATAGAAAAAGCACCTGCAAAAGTTGCCATATATTTCCATCCAAAAAGGATAAATACAAAGAAAATGATACCGATTATTGGCAGGACTTCTGCTGCTTTTTCTTTATGCTGTATTGAAAGTTTCTCAGTTACTATTCCGAGGGTATATGCAACAAGCGTAATTGCAGATATTACAATAAGCCCCCATAATCCGCCCTGCCATCTTATAAATACAATGCTGGCAAGAAGCAATATCCACTTGCGGAAGTTTGAGGGGGCTATATGAAATATTATGAATAGTAAAAACAAAAAACAAAAAGCTGATATTTGAAAAATCATTAAATCTCCAGTTTAAATACTACGGGCTTATCTCCCTGAGCCTTGCATTTAATGTGCAGTCCATCTTCTAAGTGCTCAAAGGAAAGCTTTTCTTCTTTTCCCGGATTAGTAATTGAAGCAATTGAAGAGTTGAAGGATCCCTGCTTCTTAGCAAAGGACTTCACATTGTACTCTCCGTCAGCATCAGGTCTCAAAGCAATGATATAGATGCAGCCCTTTCCAGCAAGAAATCTGAAATCAGCAGATGAAAACTCTTTTACATTTCCGTCCTGAAAGCCGCCCTCTACAATTGCTGTAGGGCCTTCTCCAAAGGTGCGATATGGCTTAGTGTCAAAAATCGCCTCATGATTTACAGACATCCACTCCCCTATTTCCTTAAGTATCTCTGTCTCCTCATCAGAGAAAGTTCCGTCTGCTTTAGGTCCAATATTCAAAAGCATTGTTCCATTCTTTGAAGCTATATCAATAATATCACAAAGGATGTCCTTCGCCTCTTTGTATTTATTTCCAACTGTGTAGCACCAGGAATTAAAGCACATAGCTGTGTCACTCTGCCATCTGTATGGCTTCTGGCTTGCGAGCTGACCTCTCTCGATATCAGGAACAGCTATGCCAAAGGGAATTGCATCATGCTTGTAGTTAACTACTACTTCTTTTCCCCATTCTGCTGCCTTGTTGTAATAGAAAGCGAGGAATTTGCGAAGATACGGCTTTAACTCAACTCTCTGTATCCACCAGTCAAAGTACATGATGTTTGGCTGATACTTTTCTACTATCTCACAGCTTCTTACAAGCCAGTCCTGCATGAATTCTTCTGTAGGCACGCAGTCTCCGTCAGCAGCATCAAAATCTTTGGGGGCCTTTTCTGAGGGCCAGTATAACTCTCCTCTTTTAAATTCACCCTTTATATCGCTGTCAAATTCTCTGCCATCACCCAAAAAGAAAAAGTGTTCTATTCTGTGAGATGATGTACCAAAGATAATATCCTGTTTTTCAAAGCTTTCTTTCAGTAGACCAAGATAGTTCATACAAGGTCCCATATCTGCTGCATTGTAGGATGAAAGCTCTGTTTCATACATCTGAAATCCATCGTGATGCTCTGCAACAGGCACAACATACTGCGCCCCTGCCTCTTTAAAGGTCTTTGCCCATCTGTCAGCATCAAAATTCTCAGCCTTGAACATTGGAATGAAATCCTTATAGCCAAACTCTGTATGCTTGCCATAGGTTTCAATATGATGCTTGTATGCTACTGAATCCTTAACATACATATTCCTTGCATACCACTCATTGTCATAAGCAGGAACAGTAAACACGCCATAGTGGATAAATATACCAAATCTCAGTTTTTCATACCATTTCGGAACTGTGTAGTCAGAAAGTGACTCCCAGGTGTCAGAAAAAGGCCCTTTCTTAATTACCTTTTCAATTTCTTCAAGCTTTGTTTTCATGTCGTAATTTTTCACAGGTAAATCCCCCTTTTATGTAATGAGGCTTATTTGAATTTCGCAGCCATTTATAATCGTCTAGATTAGAGTATACATGAAATCCGCCAAAGTATAATAGTGAAAATCAAACTTCTTAGCAGTAAAAATTTGCGCAAAAAATAATCAAAAGATTATCAGTTTATAAACTGTCTTAAAGGTTTGTTAAATAGTTTCCAGAGCAAACAATTTTGGTATTCCAGGGGCTATAATGATAAACACGAAGGGGGAATAAACTATGACCAGAAAGTTGACTGCCTGCCTCGCAATTACCGTTATAGCCCTTGGTTTTGCTACTTTGCAGGTTCATGCTAATGGATTTGATGCCGACTATTATGCTGCCAAATATCCCGATGTAGTAGCGGAACTGGGAAATGATCCCGGGGTACTTTATCAACACTATGTGACCTATGGTGCAAACAAAGGAAGATTCCAAAATAAACAGGAAGAAATAGATAGCTGCTCTGGACAGCTGGAAGTTGTCAGCATATATCAGGCAGACCAGCCCAATAATTCAACAGGTGGAAATATAGCAAATCTCCCCGGTGGCGGAACCTACATAGATGTAAGTATCGCCTCTCAAACAGTTAACTATTATCAGAACGGAGAGCTAAAGCTTACTTCTCCCTGTGTGACTGGCAACGTTAATACTGGCAACGACACTCCAACAGGAGTGTATTCCATAATGACTCATACTCCGGGAAAGTTCCTGACAGGTCCTACCTGGAACGTATGGGTAGACAGATGGATGCGATTTACACCAGATGCAGCGATTGGTCTCCATGACGCTACCTGGAGAAGCAATTTTGGCGGAGACATCTACCTGACAAATGGCTCACATGGATGTGTAAACCTTCCACACGAAGCCGCCTGCCAGCTCTTTGATATGGTCACCATCGGAACAACCGTTGTTGTACACTAATAATATAAACAGGCAAAACAAATCCCTCGGAAATGAAAATCCGAGGGATCTTTTTAATTCTTTTTAATCTTCATCAATTACTTTTACCTTCTTGCCATGAACTTTCTTAAAGAAAGCAGATGAAAGAATAAGTGAAGCTATCTCAGCAATGGGGAATGCAAACCAAACAAGGTTTACATTTCCAGTCTGTGCCAAAAGCCATGCAACAGGTATGAGTACCACAAGCTGTCTTCCAACAGAAACGATAAGTGAATAAAAACTCTCTGAAAACGCCTGGAATACAGATCCCATTATGATGCAGACTCCTGCAATCGGGAAAGAGAGGCTTATGATTCTAAGAGCAGGTACACCAAGCTTCATCATGTCCTCAGATGCATTAAAAAGTCCAAGCAAAGGTCTGGGGATTATCTGGAAGCAAAGTGTTCCGGTTATCATTATTGTTGCAGCAAGAAGCATTGCAAACCTGAGCGCTTCTTCAATTCTCTGTTTCTTCCTTGCACCAAGGTTATATGCAAGAACAGGGATAAGTCCGTTGTTCAAACCAAAGATTGGCATGAAGAAGAAGCTCTGGAGCTTGAAGTATACTCCGAATACCGCTGTTGCAGTTGTTGAAAATGCTATAAGGATCAGGTTCATCATATATGTCATAACTGAACCAATTGACATCATAAGAATTGAAGGAACACCTACAAAATAGATTTCCTTAATTATGTCAGCTTTAGGACTGAAAATAAGCTTTGGTGAAAGCTGAATTTCCGGATTCTTTTTCAGGTTGCAGAAAAGTCCGATAGATGAACCTACAAGCTGACCAAGCACTGTAGCTGCTGCCGCTCCTGCAACTCCCATTTTAGGAAAACCAAGAAGTCCAAAAATAAGGATTGGATCCATTATGATATTGATGAGAGCACCTGACATCTGAGAAACCATGCTGAACAAGGTTCTACCTGTTGACTGAAGCATTCTTTCAAAGGTCATCTGGAAAAAGATACCCATAGATACGCAGCAAATAATTCTAAGATAAGTAACTCCATACTGAATGATCTGGGGATCACTTGTCTGTGTCCTGATAAAAGGCTCAACAAAAAACAGACCCACTATCAAGAACACAAGGTAGTTGATAAGGGTTAATAAAAGAGTGGTATTAGCTGCAGCATTGGATCTGTCAAATCTCTTCTCTCCAAGAGATCTGGATAAAAGAGCATTCATACCTACGCCAGTACCGGATCCAAGTGCAATCATCAGATTCTGTAAAGGGAATGCTAAAGTAACAGCTGTGAGAGCTGCTTCATCAATCTGAGCAACGAAAATACTGTCTACTACGTTGTAAAGTGCCTGAACCAGCATAGATGCCATCATTGGAAGTGACATGCTGATAATCAATCTTTTGACAGGAAGAACTCCCATCTTGTTTTCTTTTTGCGTCATAAATCTCCTCTATTGTCCTGCTTCAGGCTGACCATTAACCTCCTGATCTTTGTAGTAGGTACTGGTAATGCCTGCTGCTTTATTAAACACATTTGCCAGGGCCCGTCCATCATTAAAATGCAGTTCATGCCTGTACCAGCCGCCTGACATTCTTATAAAAAGAAATCCGTCATATCGTACACTAGTGCGGCGTGTATTTGCAACCTTTTTATCCAGAAGATTTGCAAGCTCAGAACCATCATAAATATATGCAGAGGGAATATACCAGCCGTTATACTTTCTGATAAAAACATGATCATCATAAGTAACAGTGACATTGCCATCTTCATCCTGGCCCACTGTAACCTGAATCTCCTCTTCTTCCTCCTGAATTGGCGTAATCGTAGTAGCCTTCGCCCTTATGGGAACGAGTGCAATAAAAATAATAGCGGCTATTAGATAAATGTAGTTCTTACCCATATAAATTCCTCTAAAAAACTAACCTCTGATAATGAATTCGCCTTTAGGCACGTTTTCCAAAAGTCTGGCAAGCTTTTCTCTTGCTTCATCTCTTGAATCAGCCACAACCTCTATGCCAAAGCCATAGGTTTTAGGAAGCTCATTGTCCTTTTTACCGGACTCGAGTTCCTCCTGCATAGCCTCAAGTGAGTGACGTTGCCTTATCTCCACAATATCTTTTGCAACGAAATTTCTGTATATCGTCTTCTCATCTTCGTTATCGGCATACTTCTCTATTAAGTTCATCGTTGCTGAAACATTTAGATAATCATGAGACATGTATTCTTCAAAGCTTTTCCAGTGAGGTGCATCCTCAGACGCATGCTGCCCCACCCTGCTTTCAATATACTCGTCAAGAGAAATATTCTGGCCATCAAGCCAGTTAAGAGCATACCACTTCCAGATAGTCTCCCTGTTATCAAAGATTTCCTTTTCATTGATGGCCTGCATCTGTCTGAAAAGATCCTCAACAATGGGTGTGATATCCTCTGCATTCATATTCTTGATATTAAAAATTTTCCCTGCATATAAAGATCCGCTGACAGCATTTTCAAGGCTTAAGGAAAAGGCCTCTTCGTTCACCTTCTCCATGGTAATTGCGAAATCCCCCAAACGCGCAACACAAATACTGCGGCCTACAAGTGCTGTATCCCGCTGCTGACAAAACGCATGGATCATAAATTCGGGTTTAATGTAAGTGAACATTTTTCGGCCCTATCAGTCGTTCCTTTCTATGCAAACATACTACCTAGATTATATATCACTCTTTAAACTCAGACTATGACCTCGCTTCACTCTTAATAAAATATTAATAGACACTTAATTTTTTAAATTCTGTGAGATTCATGGGACGCGCATAATAGTAGCCCTGATAATCATCAATCTGGTAGGAATCCAGCTTTTCTGCTGTAGCAGCATCCCCTACGCCAGTGGCACAAACTATCATGTTCATGTTCTTGGCAAAGCTTGTTATAGCCTCTGCCATGTGACGACTCAATGGATTCCTGCTCAGGTTTTCTGTTATTTCCGGTCCCAGTTTAATGATATTTATAGGAAGTGATGTGGCCAGGTCCAGTGTGGCAAAGTCGCACACATCCAGAGCAATCCTGATTCCACAGGATTTCAGGAAAATAACCTGACTCTTTAAGTAGTCAAAGTTGATCTCTCTTGTTACATTGGAAAGCTCGATGCAAAGAGCTGTACCAGGAAATCTGTTCCCCCTTAGAAGCTCCATTATTGTTGTTCTGAATTCACTTCGCTCAAGCTGCATATACGCCAGGTTAATACTTAAATAAAAGTCAGGATGGTCCTTTAAAATAACAAGGGCGTCCTTCATAGCCTTATCTATAACCCAGGTCCCAAGGGCATAGAAGGTTTCATCCTGCTCAAGCCATGGAATGAACTCGCTTGGAGATACATCGCCATAGGGTTCTCTTCTCCATCTAAGAAGCACCTCTGCACCCTTCAGAGCACCATTGTCCTTTGAAAAAATAGGCTGATAATTTAAGTAAAAACCCTTGCAGTGGTCGAGAACGCTCTCCCTCACTGCAGCCACAAGATCTATGGTACTGGTATTTTCATCTATTTCATTGTTATGGAAAATAATAAGATTTCCATGCTTTCTGTTTTTGGAATGATCGAGGGCATATTTTGCACTTGTATAAACCGCATGAACATCGACGCCTGCATCATCAAGTACAATCACGCCGCCGCAAAGCTCAGCTGAAACCCTGCTGGTTCCAACCTTTATGCTCTGTCTCACATACCTTCGCATATTCATATAAAGGTTCTTTATATCATCCAGAGTCATTTTGCTTGTGCAGACTCCGAGTATTGTTCCGTCTCCTCGATAAACATGGCCTCTTTCTCCCACTTCCTTCTGGAGATATTCAGCCATGGATTTGAGCATTCGATTGCCAAACATATAACCATAGAGCCTGTTAATGTCCCCAAAATCGATAACATTAACAAGAAGAAGTATATATTCCTGCTGTTCGTTCTGAAGACTGTGCATGTAGTTTAGCATTTCATAATGGTTGGATAAGCCACTTATGGGATCAGTGCTGTCAATGATACCTCTGTTTATAAGTGAGCATGCATAATAAGCTGCCTTTCCTGTGAAGTCCTTAATTACTACACCTTTACAGGAGCACGCTACATATTCGCCATTTTTATTTCTTGCGCGGTACTCAAAGCTGGGATTAACTCTTGCTCCATCAAAAGCAACCTTCAGATGCTCTCTGTAGGTTTCTCTGTCTTCAGGATGAATGTGAGTTTCCCACACCTGGTCAGCCTTATAAACAAGCTCACCCGGAAGACCGAAATATTTGACTGCATTTTCTGACCATCTGGAAATATTCTTCTCGATATCATAGACATAAACATATCTACTTTTGGAAGTAACCGCGAATGTGTCATAGATTTTGCTTATAGTGTCATAATTTCCCTTAGGCTCTGACATACCATTACTCCTCCCATACAATATTCCCCCATTAAATGCACTTAACAGCGCCATGATAACTATGTTATACTGATAAAAATTATATGTTAAACGGAATAATATATACAACTATATTTTAATACAAAGTGAGGAATTAGTAATGAGCAAAATAGCTAACGCAGCCCAGAATGAGGCATCCATAATGGCAAAAGGCGATCTCCAGTACAAGGAATACGGAAGACTTCTCTTATTTGGAATTCCGTGGCCTTTCAAGCACTTTGAAATCTACAACAACGTGCTCACGATTGTTTCTGGTTTTCTTAACATAAAAGAGGATGACTGTTTTATGTACAGAATAAGTGACGTAGAGCTTACACGCTCATTCTTCCAGAGAATGGCAGGCTTATCCACTATTACCTGCTTTACATCTGATGTCACAGATAAGACCATTGTTATGAAAAATGTAAAGCATGGCAGAGAGATAAAGGATTTCATCTATCAGGAATCTGAGAGAGCAAGAATTCGCCGCCGCACAGTTAATATGCAGGATATCAGCTTTGGTATGGGTGATGTTGATTTAGACGGTGACGGAATGGCTGATAATGACTGATTAAAGCAGAAAGGCTTCCCAAATTGGGAAGCCTATTTTTATGATAAGTACTGTTCGTAAATAGCTACCTGATCGTAGATGCAACGCCAGGAGCTCCATGCATTTGCTGAAACGCAGATATAATGTCCACCTGATTTGGAAACAGAGTAGCTTGCTGCACAGCATCCGGACTGATTCACAAATCCAGTCTTAGCACACATAACTTCTCCATTGGTTTCCTTATCTTCTATTCTCCTGAGGAACCAGTTGGAAATTGTTATTCCATCAGGATGCTGCTCAGTAGCTGTTGTTGTATAGGAATGAGCTGAAAGAACCTCTCTTGCAAGATCATTTTCTACAGCTGCCTTAAGAATCATTGCCATATCTGTCAATGTGCAGTAATGATCCTCATCATATATACCAACACAGTTAGTGAAATGAGCTGTATCTGAAAGTCCAAGCTCTGAAAGCTTCTCATTCATCATTTCAACAAACGCTTCATGAGAGCCTGCTACATATTCTGCAAGAGCAACTCCTGCATCTGCACCTGAAGGAAGTATTGTTCCATATAAAAGATCCCTTACAGTTACCTGTTCGTCGACTTCAAATCCCACAATACTGCAATCGTTTGAATACGCATAATCTGTGATATCTCTTGTGATAGTAAAGGTGTCATCAAGGTTATCTACATGCTCAGCTGCCACAAGAACTGTAAGTATCTTAGTCATTGATGCAGGTGAAATTGTTGTATCAGAAGCCTTCTTAGCAATAACCTCTCCTGAATCAACATCAATGAGGAGCGCATTCTCACTAATCACTTCCTCATTTACTATCTCTTTTGCATTGCCGCCAGAAACCTCATAACCAGGATTAAAGCTTGCAACCTCGGGTGAGAGCTCTTTTGTCTCTTCTTTTTCCTCTGTTTCTTCCTCGGTTACCTCTTCCTCTTTGGTTTCTTCTTCCTGAACTACTTCCTCTGAAATAACAGGTTCAGCGAGAGCTACTTCTTCTTTACTTTCTTTTCCCCTGCTGATTCCCTTAATCAGCAAGCCAATCATTAGTGCTATTACTAATACTATTGATACCGCTGCAGCTATATAAAGTCCCTGTTTTCTTCTCCTTCTCCTGCGCGGCTTTTTTCTTCCAACATATAAATTATCGTAGTTTCTGTAATGCCTGTTTCCCAATTCTATCTACCTTGTAGAAAGGAATATCTCCTCTCTTTCCGCATCCAGGTCATCCGGATACGCCTTCCTATATTTTTCCATTAAAGTTTTCGCCTGAGCAAAATTGCCTGCATACTCATAAGCTGTTATCTCATTGAGCATGAGAGCCTTATTGTACTGCGGATCATCTAATAAAAGTCCCGCATCAAAAGCTGCTACAGCGTTTTCATAATCTCCCATTTTTATCTGGCAGAGGCCAAGCTGATTATATATGTCAGCATGCTCTGGCTCCTCAGCCAAAAAGGTCTTGTAAACACTGATAGCATAGTTATAATCTCCCTGCTTTTCTCCGGTCTGTCCCAGCAAAAGCACAACAGGAGCCTTCTTTGTATCGCGCTCGTTACGAGCAAGCTCGAGAAATGACTGAGCATCAGCGTTGTTTCCAAGATAATAGGAAATCTGCCCCTTCTCATAATTGGTCATGTTAGGGTCATTGTTATTAAGGCAGGCCTCCAATATGGATTTGCCTTCCTCCTCATATCCATTTAAGGAATATGCCTTGTAAACCATGATTCTAAGATCATAGTCCTTGGGCGCAAGACTTATAGCTTTATTGAAATCAGAGGATGCACCATCATGATCCTGATTGTAAAGTCTGGCCAGGCCTCTCATATAATATGAGTCCTTATCCTTTTTCCTAAGATCAAGGATTGCATCATATACAGCTATTGCCTCGTCATATCTTCCAAGCTTTATGTATGAATCCGCAAGATAATAATTGGTATCGTAGTCCATATCCCTGGGGAATCCATCAGAAGAAGCAAGAGATTTAAGAAGCTCAGTTACAGCCTCTTCATACTGTCCCAGATTCCTATACATAATCCCGCGAGCTCTACCAAGGAGTCTCTCATCCTCCCCAGCTTCCTCTGCCGCATCAAGGCTCACCATCGCCTCGTCGTACTCGAGATTCTGTATGTGTAAAATGGCAGAGTCAACATTATTATGTTTCTTCATGCCGCCACAGCCACCAAGAATTAAAGCCATTGATACCAATGCGAAAGTCGAAACTACTTTCAAACGCATAGATCAATCCTTTCCAAGATATGCTATGACCTCAACCTCACACAATACGTCCTTGGGAAGCTGTTTTACTGCAACGCAGCTTCTAGCCGGTTTACCTGTGAAAAACTTTTCATAAACAGCGTTGAATGCGCCAAAATCAGACATTTCTGCTAAGAAACAGCTAGTCTTAACTACGTGCTCATAGTCAGTTCCTGCTGCCTTAAGAATCTCCCCAATATTTTTGCAAACAAGCTCAGCCTGCTCTGAAACATCATTTCCCTCGATTTCACCTGTAGCAGGGTTAATCGGAATCTGACCTGAAGCATAAAGGAAATCCCCTGCCTTTATTGCCTGTGAATACGGTCCGATTGCTGCCGGTGCCTTGTCTGTTACGATTTTCTGCATTTTTTCATACCTCCAAAAATTCATTGTTTATCCGGATCAAACTCAGCTGTCACATAATAACCTCTGTCGTTCTCTTCCACTTTTAGCACAACGCCCTTTCTCTCCGCCATTCTCTCACGAAATGGATAATTCGCGCTCATTGCAAGAGATGGGTCGATTGTGTAATAAACGTTACTAGGAAGTTCGCCCTCTGTTACTGTGATCTCATCCCCTTCTTTCAAGAGACCCGGGCGCTCCATTTTAAAAACCATTTGCCTTGGCATACTTTTTACTCCGTTGGTTGTGTTTCCACTTCTTTTTCTTTGGCCTGCATCACCAAATATTCGCTCTCTTTTACATAAGCATGTGTTTTCAAATAATCATACCATAAAGCGTAGGATTTTGCCTTTAAATGTACGTTATCAAATGATAAATCTTCTTTCAGATTTCCAGCTTCGTCATCAGTAGCTTCATTCATGTCTATATAAAAGACATGTTGGTTGTCTGCAAGTGCTTTAAGCCCTTCATTTCTGACATTTATGTTTTCGTTTTTGAAAACCTTGTCCTTATTGCTCTTCTCACCAGTCACATGCATAATACCCTGAATATAGATAATTGCATCAGGTTGAAGCTCTCTTATTCTGTTTACTACGTCACCATAGGCTGTGCAGAAGCTCTCTACGCTGCCGCTTCCAAGCTCATTGATACCGAGCATGATATAAATCTTATTAAACTGTTCCCTGGAAAGGGCTTCTTCAATTGTAACCTTTTCCATAGGGATATCTTCTGGTACATCCGCTGTTTCTGCAACGGTTTCTGCATTTTCAACTGATTCCGTAGCAGGCTCTGCGTTTTGTACTTCTCCTTCAGGAGCCGCTGTGTCTCCAGCTACCTCCTCGGGCGTTCCTTCCTGGGCCACATCCTCTGGTGTTTCTGGCATTACAGGAACCTCAACAAATTCCTTTTTACCAAAATCATAGATTGTAAGGGATATCTTAGAGTAAAACCTTGCAACATCCTTAAGCTGCTCGCAATACTCAGATAACCCAACTGTTCTTGAATCTCCAATAAAAAGTGCACCTTCGAAGTAGCTGTCAGGCACCTCTGTCATAACATAATTTTCAACAACCGGCTCCTCTGTGGCTTCAGGGGTGGCTTCCTCTGCTGGCGCTTCACCAGTAGCTTCACCTGGAACTTCTAAAGCGGCGTCGTTTTCTTTGGCTGCATCTTCTGTGCCTTGGGCAGTTGCATCAGCAGGTTCAGCATTTCCTGCATTCTCTGCCGCTTCTGCTTTTTCCTGCTCAGCCTTTGCCAGTTCCTCTGCCTGCCACTTGGCATAATCTCCATTTGCAAGCTCAACAAGGAAAGGCGTTCTTCGCTCAAATAGTCTCCTTAAGGAAAGGGACATTATCGGAGCAGAAGATGCATCATATTCAAATTCTCTGTAAAGGGTATCCTTCGCCATAAAGGAATCAACTGTCAATGCAATCCATACAACAGCAATTCCCGAAACGAGGATGAACCTTGAAAAAACTTTCATCCAGTCAGCACCTCAAAAACTCAGATACATAAACGGGTTACCTGCCTTCATAGAGGCAAAACAAGCGCAAATCCAAAATAGAATAAGCACTGCTAATTTCATCACAGTTTTTTCTCTGTGTTTATTTACAAAATCAAATACAGCGGGAATAAGCAGTATCAATCCTGCTACCATAAATACGCCATACATCCCGGACAGCTTGGAAAAATCCCCCGGATTAACTGCAACCCCAGGGCCATTAACAGGAAACATTCTAAGTAAATAATTCTTCAGATCACTGGTAGAGTTTATTGCAAATGCAATCCATGTAACAGGGATCAAAATAAGAACATTGATTCTTCCAATTAATTTTAAAAGTATTTCCTTTTTCGAAAGAATAAATTTCTCAGCCAGTATCATAACAAGGAGCGCAAGGCACCAGATAAGGAAATTAAATGTCACTCCATGCCAAAAGCCTGTTAACAGCCATACTATCACAAGATTGATAGCGGTTTTCTTGTTACCCTTTTTGCTTCCACCCAAGGGAATATACACATAATCTCTAAACCATGTTCCTAGTGTCACATGCCATCTTCTATAAAATTCACTCACGCTTCCGGCAGCGTATGGATGATTGAAGTTCTCAACAAATGGGAATCCCAGGCATACTCCTATACCTGCTGCCATAAGTGAATATCCCCAAAAGTCAAAATAGAGATTAAGGCTATAACATGCTGCGCCCGCCCATGCCAGGGGAGTTGATATACTTTCATAGCCAATAGTTCCTATATCATTCCACATCATAGCCAGATGATCTGCTATAAGTATCTTCATTCCAAATCCAAGGGCAAACCAGAAAAGACCTTCCTCCAATCTTTCAAAGCAAAGGATAAGTCTGTCTTTTAAAATCAGAAACATATCTGCTTCGCCGGAAATGAGGTCATTTTTCAGATAATCCTCATAACGCATAATCGGTCCCTGCGTAACCTGAGGAAACATTGAAAAATACGCAAGCTCATTCCAAAAGCCCGGGAACTTTTTGATTTTCCCCATGTACAGATCTGCCTGGAAGGATATCATTTTGAAAATAAAGAAGCTGATTCCGAGTGGCAGCATAATTCCCTGCCCATAAGAAAATGCCAGTTTAAAGAATGCCAGCATTGTGGCATCTAATACGACAATCAGAAAAAGGAACGCTCCTCTGCGTTCCGCTGTTTTAAATGATATAAGATAATTAATTGCAATACATATAATAAATACAGCCAGATTTCTGATATCTCCGACTGCATAAAATACAAGGCTGCCAAGGGACAGAACTATAGCCCTGAACCTGTAGGGTACACCATAATATACAATCAGAAATATCGGCAAAAATCTGAATATAAAAGATAAATCTGAAAAATTGATCATATTTCCACTAATTTGTAGCATTGTTTATCTCAGCCAACTTGGTCTCTGCAGACGAAGCACTTCTCGTATCTGAGAAGTCGTTAATCACCTGATCATATACGACCTTCGCATTGTCAGTGTCACCGCTCTCATAGTATGCATTTCCAAGATTGTATAGAGCATCAACATTAGTATTATCATATTGAAATGCCTTGGACAGGAACGTAATCGCTGTCTCATAATCAGCACTTCTATATGCCTCGTATCCAGTATCATAGCTTCTCTTTGAAAGCTCTGCGCCAACAAGCACCATGAAACTGTCATACAAATCCTTAAACTCCTTGGTCGCCTCATCTTCCATAGAATTAAGGTCAACCTTCGCAAGCTTTTCTTCTATACCATCGATATTGGTAGCATCATTCAAATATAATGAAACTGCTTCCATAAGGTCATTACCTGCTGAGCTTGTAGAATCTGAGCTCTCCATAGAGGTCATCTCTGTTTTTAGTCCATCAAGCTCTGACTTTAATGCCTCTATCTGCTGTTCATATTCCCCAAGTTTAGCTGATTTGGAATCAGACTCCTCGCTTATCTCAGCAATCTGGGTCTTGTAGCTTGCATTCATTTCCTGAATACGCTTAGGAAGGATAAGGAAGCAGGCAACAGCTATTCCAAGAATAACTCCCAAGACAATACCCCATATTGATCCGCTCCTTGTAAAGACATTATTCCTTACCGGCTGGATAATTGTCTCATTATCTCGCTGATATCTGATGACATCGCCGCTATTTTTCTCTTTACTCTCGGCTTCCTTAACATCCTGAGGGAGCATCATTCCTTCTGCTTCCTTAAGATATCTGGCAGCCATTACATTTCCTGTATCAAGCTTTAAGCTCTTCTCTGCTTCAATCTTTGCCTTGGCATAATTGCCATTGTTAAGGTACAAAAGCGCAAGTAAAAGATGAGCTCTTATAAAGCTCGGGTTCATAGAAAGAACTTTCTTGAGCTGAATTATAGCCATATCCAAACTGTCCTGATGACAGTAGTTAAGAGCTATATTGTACTTCTTGATCGTCTGGTTAAAGTTCTCAAGTCTTGAAAGGTCATTCTGAACAAGATTGATATAATCATCCGCAGCGTTCTCGTTGCTCTTTAGGTTCTTACTAATAACCCATTCACTTAATGCTGCAACAACTTCACCAGTCTCGTAATAGACCAGTCCTAAAAGGTTTCTGGCCTGAATATTTCTCTTATTAAGTTTTAAACTTTGGTGCAAGGATTCTACTGCACCTGACATGTTGCGGATCTGTGCTCTCTCAAGACCCTCGTTATAATAACGGTTTGAAAGTGCCATGATACGCTTATATACTTTAACTTTCGCTCCGCAATTCGGGCAGAATTCGCGGCTCGTAAGCTCTGCTCCACACTGATAACAATTCATAATAAGAAGACAGCCCCCTTAAGCTGATATATAGACCGGGCATCCATGGCCATTTACACGTAAGTATTATCTAATTATTTATACTTAGGTGCGCTGTGTCTTCCAGCGTCCTCTGTTCTGGCCTCTTTGATAAGGCCAACCAGAATATCTGCCATGTCATCCAGGTCCTGATTGTAGATGATTTCTTCTGCATCCTCAATCTCAAGGCTGGGTCTGAACTTCTTAAGTTCATTTTCAAAATTTATCATTACTTAATCCCTCATATAAATTATCAATTACCGGGCATTATTCCCAAAGATTCTCTGACCTGACCAACCAGATACAAGGATCCGGCAGCAAATACAACATCGCCTACACCTCTCTCTGTGAGGATATCCATAAGTGCATCTCTAACACTTCCATAGTAGACGAATTTAGTATTTACTTCTCTTTCAAGTCTGGCTGTTTCTGATTCTATCGCAGCCTTAAGCTGTGCCTCAGAAACTGTTCTGCTGGTTTCAAGCACCGATATAAATACGCGGTCAAAAAGGTTCTCCTCCAATATCTGTCTGATCATCAGATGATATTGTTTATCGGAAACCGCACCAAACAGGAGGTATCTGTGTCCCTGGCAGGGAATCTCCCTGACGCTGTCAAGAAATGCCTCCATTCCATCAACATTATGAGCACCATCAACATAAATGCCTGGAAGAACAAGTTCCATTCTTCCACCCCATTTAGCCTTACGGAGTCCGAATCTGATATCCTCTTCCGTAATAGGAACTCCCATATCCATAAGAGCTCTGGCACTCATTATCGCAATTGCAGCATTTTCTGTTTGGAATTTTGCAACAGTTTGGATACGCAAACCGCAATATTTATCATACTTTGACTCATAGGAAAAATCAATGCAAATATTACCCGCATCATCAGGTTCGGGCTTAATATCAAACGCATAAGATGGCTCTACTCGGTAGATTTTACTTCCAAGCTCTGTGGCTCTTTTTTCTATAACTTCAGTGCTGACATCTCGTTTGTTTAAAAATACCAATGGAGTATTTTCTCTGATGATACCAGCTTTTTCAGCTGCTATCTCAGAGATAGTATTTCCAAGGTATTGCATGTGATCCATACCTATTTCGGTGATGACATCAAGCATAGGCTTATGGACGCTGTTTGTAGCATCAAGCCTTCCACCAAGTCCTGTTTCCAGAACAAGGTAATCGACGGTGTACTTGTCATAAAGCATCATCGCCATGAAAAACAAAAACTCAAAATATGTTGGGAAATATTCCTTCTTGTCATATTCCCTAATTCGAAGCATAAGTCCTGCAAAAATCTCGCAGAAAATATTATCCTCGATTGGCTTACCATTGATACAGAATCGCTCGGTAAGCTTTATGAGGTGAGGTGACGTAAACATTCCAACAGAAAAGCCTGTCTGTCGCAATATTTCAGATAAATAATTGCAGACAGAGCCTTTTCCGTTTGTTCCTGCCACATGTATAATTTTCATCTTGCAGTCGGGACTGCCTAAGTATTCCAAAAATCTTCTGGTATCAGGAGTAGAATGCTTTTCTGTAAAAGCCGGAATCAATTCTATAAAGCGTTCGCATTCATAAAATCCTAATCTGTCCCCCGAATCAATACGCATCATTATTTCATCGATACGCGAAGCAAATTCGTCTTTCATACCCCAGCCTCACATTATTTTGAAAGTTGAGCCAGTCTTTCCTCAACCTGAGCATAAGTCTGCTCATATTTTCTCTGCTTTTCCTTCTCCTCTTCAATCTTTTCAGCAGGAGCTTTTGAAAGGAACTTCTCATTTTCAAGCATCTTCTTAGAACGCATAAGCTCGCCCTCGAGACGCTTCTTCTCCTTTGTAAGTCGCTCGATCTCAGCAGAAATATCAACAAGATCAGCGAAAGGAATATAAATAGCTGCTTCTGCGAGAACTACTGATACAGCGTCCTCAGGAATTCCAGCCTTATCATTCTGACATTCTGACTCTGAAGCATAAGCAAGTGTTTCAAAGAAAAGCTTACCTGTGCGGAAGATATCAAGAACCTCTTCCTTCTCTGAAACAACGTATACCTTAGCTTTACGTGAAGGAGCAACATTCATCTGAGTACGAACGTTACGGATTCCACGAACAGCTTCCTTGATTGTCTCAATTGACTTCTCATCCTCAGCAAAATTCCACTCATCCTTATATACAGGCCATGAAGAAATCATGATTGACTCCTCCTCGTCCTGAAGAGTGCAGAAGATTTCTTCTGTAACGAAAGGCATGTAAGGATGAAGGAGCTTTAATGCATCGATAAGTACAGTCTGAAGTGTCCAGAGAACTGCCTTATGAGATGTTTCGTCGTCTGAATTGTAGAGACGAGGCTTAACCATCTCGATGTACCAGTCGCAGAACTCATCCCAGATGAAGTCATAAACCTTCTGAACTGCTATACCGAGCTCATACTTGTCCATGTTCTCGGTTACTTCGCGTATTGTGTTATTAAGTCTTGAAAGAATCCACTTATCAACGGGCTCAAGTCCAGCAGGAGCGGGCTTATTGATTGCGCTCTCCTCGTTTTCACCCATGTTCATCATAATGAATCTGGAAGCGTTCCATACCTTGTTTGCAAAGTTACGGCTGTTCTCTACTCTCTCGTTGTAGAAACGCATATCATTTCCAGGAGCATTACCTGTGATAAGAGTAAGTCTAAGTGCATCTGCACCATAGTTCTCAATAATATCAAGAGGATCGATACCATTTCCAAGAGATTTACTCATCTTTCTACCCTGAGAATCTCTTACAAGTCCATGGAAAAGAACTGTGTGGAAAGGATATGTTCCCATATTCTCATAGCTTGAGAATATCATTCTGATAACCCAGAAGAAGATAATATCGTAACCAGTTACAAGCACATCTGTAGGGAAGAAGTACTTAAGTTCCTTTGTATCATGAGGCCATCCAAGTGTCTCGAAAGGCCAAAGTGCTGATGAAAACCAGGTATCAAGCGTATCAGGATCCTGTGTGAAGTGAGTCTCTCCGCACTTAGGGCATACTGTAGGAGCTTCCTTAGAAACAACTACCTCTCCGCACTTATCACAGTAATAAGCAGGAATTCTGTGTCCCCACCAAAGCTGTCTGGAAATACACCAGTCACGAATATTATCTGTCCAGTTGTAGTATGTCTTCTCCATTCTCGGAGGAATAAGCTTTATTTCGCCTTCCTTTACTGCCTTAACAGCAGGCTTAATAAGCTCATCCATCTTTACAAACCACTGAGCCTTGATCATAGGCTCTACTGTTGTGTGGCAACGATCATGAGTACCTACATTGTGAGAATAGTCCTCAATCTTAACGAGAAGTCCCATCTCATCGAGTTCTTTAACGATAGCTTCTCTGGCAGCATAACGGTCCATGCCTTCGAACTTACCGCCGTTAGCATTGATAGTAGCATCATCATTGAGAATGTTGATTTCCTCAAGATTGTGTCTCTTACCAACTTCGAAGTCATTAGGGTCATGGCCGGGAGTAATCTTAACTACACCGGTACCAAATTCCATATCTACATAGTTGTCCTCAACGATAGGAAGCTCTCTGTTTACTATCGGAAGAAGAACCTTCTTACCCTTGAATCTCTTATATCTGTCATCATCAGGATTTACTGCAACAGCTGTATCACCAAGCATTGTCTCGGGACGAGTTGTTGCAAATTCAATAAATTCTGTCTTACTTACTGTTCCGTCTTCATCAATCAAAGGATATTTAATATGCCAAAGATGACCTGCCTGCTCCTCGTACTCAACCTCTGCATCAGAAATAGAAGTCTTACATACAGGACACCAGTTTACGATTCTGTTTCCTTTATATATGTAGCCTTTTTCATGCATCTTACAGAAGACCTCTGTAACTGCCTCGTTACAGCCTTCATCCATTGTAAAACGTTCTCTATCCCAATCGCAGGAAGATCCCATCTTCTTAAGCTGGGAAATGATTGTTCCACCGTATTCCTTTTTCCACTCCCAGGCACGCTCAAGGAACTTCTCTCTTCCAAGATCTCTCTTATCGATTCCCTCTGCTTTAAGAGTATCAATAATTCTAACCTCGGTAGCGATAGAAGCATGGTCTGTACCAGGCTGCCAAAGTGCATTATAGCCCTGCATTCTCTTGTAGCGGATAAGAATATCCTGCATTGTGTTATCAAGAGCATGGCCCATGTGAAGCTTACCTGTAATATTCGGAGGTGGAATCACAATAGTGAAAGGTTTCTTTGTCTCATCCACTTCTGCATGGAAGTATTTATTGTCCTCCCACTTCTTATATAATCTGTCTTCGAGTCCCTTCGGATCATAAGTTTTTGCAAGTTCTTTTTTCATATTTTTATATCCTATCCTCTGTTAAATGAAAAATAATATAAATATTAAAATAATACATATTCTTTGTCAATATGACATGTGTGTCATGTGGTTTTATTGGTTTACATAGTTGTATTGACTAATGTAGTACTATTGTCGAAATTTCGATTTCATAATTGTTGATATTATTCACTATGGCAGACCGCCATTTTATGGGCTTTTTGAAAATGTAGTTTCCGAGTAATCCCCAATTTCCACAAAGTTATCCACATGTACACAAGTGTCATTTTTTATTACCCACCCACATATATTGTGTGTAAAAACACTAATTTGTTCAAATAATATATACTATTGATACACCTTAATGGTTTACATAATATTTGTGCTTTTTATATTTATGTAAACCCATCTTCTGTTTTATTTGTTTTTTATAAGTATTTTATGATTATTTTATATTATTTTTTATCGGAAAGCTCAGTCCACAGCGCATTTATGGCATTTTTGACCGTGCCGGTCGATACCCTTTGTATATTTGTCCACTCTCGTGGAAATAGTTCTGTATAAGCTCTTTGAGCAAACCTTTCATCAAGCAATGCTACTACGCCAACATCCTCTTCTGTTCTGATCACCCTGCCTGCTGCCTGCAAGACCTTGTTCATTCCCGGATATCTATATGCGTAGTCAAATCCATCTGAGCCATTGCGCTCAAAGAATTCCTTGATTATCTCTCTTTCATTGCATACCTGTGGAAAACCTGTTCCTACGATTATTACGCCGATAAGGCTATCTTCCTTAAGATCAATTCCTTCGCTGAATATCCCTCCCATCACGCAAAAGCCGATTATACTCTTGGATGGCTCTACTTCAACTTCCATATTTATGATTCCCGAGAAATCAATATCATTACCAGCTGTGAATCTGCTTAAAAACTCCTCTCTTTCCTCCTCACTCATAAACTCATTCTGTACAAGTATCTCCTGAGTGTTGTCATCATAAAATTCCTTCTCATAGATAATTCCCACATCATCCATGAAAACTCTCGATGGAAAGAAAATAAGGTAATTTCCACTTTTTGCAGTAACTATGTCATGTATGTATCTGGCTATCCTTCTATATTCAAACTCTCCACGTCTTGTATATTTGCTGGTTACATCCGTAGCCAGAAGTCTTCCACATTTGCTACTGTCAAAAACAGAGTGCGCATAAACCTCATAATCCTCATCAGTTCCGCCAAGAAGTGCCTTGTAGTACTGGATTGGAAGAAGCGTAGCCGAGAATAATATGGAAGATCTGGCCCTATTCATACAAAGCGAGAGATTCTCGGATGGATCTACGCAGAACAGCTTTATTTTCTGCCTTTCCTCCTCATCTACCTCCGCATAAATCACATATTTCTCATCCACATATTCATAAATCGTGGCAAACTCAGAGATATCAAAATAAAAATCCAATATCTCGTCTCTGAAGGCACCTTCCGCATGGTCCTCCAGGTATGAAGATATTACAGACATTAGCCTGTTTATCTTTTGCATTAGTGGCGCAATATCAAACAAAACCTCGCATCCATCCACTCCAACAAAGATTTTCTCCATCTCTTTTTCACAAGCCTTGATAAGTCCTGCTATTTTGGAGTGACTTGCTTCAATCAGTGTTCGCACACTGTATAGCTCATCCATATAAAGTTCTGAGCTATACATATCTCTTCCTCTATCAAGAAGATTGTGTGCTTCGTCTATCAGGAAAATATTTTCACCCTTAACACCATCAGAAAAGAATCTCTTTAGGTAAACAAAGGGATCAAAGGCATAGTTGTAGTCGCAAATTACAGCATCTGCCCACAAGCTCATGTCCAGTGACAGTTCAAAAGGACATACCTGATACTTGTCAGCCATCTCAATTATTGAATCTCTGTCAAAATTGTCCTTTGTAGTCAAAAGCTCATATATACAGTCATTTATCCTGTCGAAGTGGCCATTAGCTCTTGGGCATGCGACAGGATTACAGTCGCTCTTTTCCAGAACACATATCTTATCCTTAGCTGTCAGAGTTACCGTCTTAAATCTAAGCTTCTGAAGCTCTCTAAGTGACTCGAAGGCATTCTCTGCAACAGTTCTTGTTATTGTCTTGGCAGTAAGATAAAAGATTCTATCTCCCTTGTTCTCTCCAAGTGCTTTTATCGCCGGAAATACTGTAGTTATTGTCTTTCCTGTACCTGTAGGAGCCTCAAGAAAGAGCTTTCTCTTATGGTAAATGGTCCTATAGACATTGGCAGCAAGCTCCTTCTGGCCTTCTCTGTATGGAAAAGGGAACTCTATCTTATGAATGGAATCCTGTCTGATATCATCCCAAAGAGACATGAATTCTGCCCATTTGTGATATGACTCTAATAGATTTTCAAACCAGGAAATTATGTCATCAACTTCATAGTCCGTAGCGAAATACTTTATCTCTTCAGTATCTATGTTGCAGTAGGTTATCTGAACAGTTATTTCCTTCAAATCATTCTGCAAAAGGTATATCGCTGCATAGCATTTTGCCTGAGCAAGATGAACATCATCTGGCTCCTTTAGCTTTTTAATGTCTCTATATGTACCTTTGATCTCATCTATAAGAACAGGTTCATCCCGCCTCTCAAGGATGCCATCTGCTCTGCCATCAATTGTTAATATGTAGTTTTCTCTGGTGATTGTATAAGAAAGAGGAACCTCCGCCTGATAGGCAGGTCCCTGCTTTTTCTGAATCATTCTGTGGATACGACCACCCTCCTGCATAGCAGTATCCGGCGCATGATGTATCCTGTTATCTATATTCCCCTGGCGAAGAAGAAATTCAACCAGGCTTCTGACTGATATCTTAATGCTTTTCATAAAAAACTCCCTGTGGTTTCATACTGTATATGATACCACAGGGAGCTGTTCATTTTCTCTCGAAATCCGCTGTGTTTGCGGATTTCAGTTTGCGGTTTATAACCGCCAAACTATTTTTTATTAAAATGGGAGGGTGGGGATAAAATATATATCTCAATTAGCAAGCAAGTGCGTGCTCATCAAGATAGTTCTCAAAATCCTGGTTGAATCCGCGATAACTAACCTTAATCGGCTGTCTGAAATCAAGACCGAATACACCAAGAATTGATTTAGCGTCTACTGTAAAACGATTATTGGAAGCGTCCACGTCAAAGTCACACTTTGTAGCTACTGTAACGAAATCCTTAACCTGACTGGGACTGAGCTTTATTATCTTATTTATTGTCATAACCTGTCTCCTTACCTGATGAAATGTACTTCATCATTTAAAAAGCTTCTAAAAAAATAAATTTATTCTGTACAACAGTTAGAAATTATACCCTAGTTTAGTGAAAAAATATTTGCGATTTTCTTATGAATTTCTTAAGATTTTCTTAAGATGGGTTTTGGCTTGGGTACTGATGCGCAACCGGTTACACTGACATTTTCTGAACTTATCAGACATATTTTATTAAATCTTACATTATTTTCTCAAAATGATTCATTTTTTGAATAATTATTCGAATTATTTATTGCACTGTCTCAAAAAATGCGTTTTAATTAAGTATATTTTTTTGTAAAAATTTTTCGAAAAAGCAGGAGGACATTATGGAAAACTTGATAATTCCAAAGAATTACGTTTCTGAACTAAACCTCCACGATACACAGGTAGGCATCAAAACCGTTAAGGATTTCTTCCAGAATACACTTTCTGAGAACCTAAACCTATTGCGTGTGACCGCTCCCTTGTTCGTGGCACCGGAATCAGGTCTTAATGATAATCTTAACGGCGTTGAGAGACCTGTTGCATTTGACATCAAAAACGAAAATGAACGCGAGGCTGAAATTGTTCACTCTCTTGCAAAGTGGAAGCGCTTCGCACTTAAGAAATACGGCTTTAAGGTTGGCGAAGGTCTTTATACCGATATGAATGCCATCCGAAGAGATGAGATTCCCGACAATATCCATTCTGTATTTGTTGATCAGTGGGATTGGGAAAAGGCAATAAATAAGGAAGATAGAAATATTGATTTCTTAAAAGAGACTGTACGCACAATCTACAAGGTACTTCGTAAGACTGAAAAGTACATGTCAATCAAATATGATTATATTGAAGAGATTCTTCCTCACGATATATTCTTCATCTCCTCTCAGGAGCTCGAAGATATGTATCCTGGCAAGACAGCCAAGGAGCGCGAGTATCTCATCACTAAGGAAAAGGGTGCCGTATTCATCATGCAGATCGGTGATCTTCTTGCTTCAGGTGAGAAGCATGATGGCAGAGCTCCGGACTATGATGACTGGGCTTTAAACGGAGATATCCTTGTTTACTATCCTGTTCTTGATATCGCTCTTGAGCTTTCATCCATGGGTATCCGTGTAGATGAGGATTCACTTAAGACTCAGCTTGAGAAGGCTGGTTGCACAGAGCGTGCTGACCTCCCCTTCCAGAAGGCTATTCTTAATAAGGAACTGCCCTATACTATCGGTGGTGGTATTGGTCAGTCAAGACTTTGCCTCTTCTTCCTTAGAAAGGCTCATATCGGTGAGGTTCAGTGTTCGCTTTGGCCTGACGAAGAGGCTGAGGAAGCAAAAAAGAACGGAATCCAGCTTTTGTAATCTTCCTTTTTTATTGACAAGCGCATAAAAAAGGCATTTAATAAGTATCGAAAATAAATATTGATTTTGCTAGGGGAGCTGTGCTGAGATGACATGTTATTACATTGTCGACCCTCACTACTTGAACCGGGTAATACCGGCGTAAGGAAGCATTTTAACTGACATTCATTGGTCAAGTTGGAACAAAAATAGCCTCCCTGTGCAGATCACAAGGGAGGTTTTTATATGTCATTATTCTTAAAACAGGTAGAAGATACCTATGAAATTACAACTGCAGGCTATACTTTATTTATCTTCATTATGCTTGCAGCTCTAATAGTCGCTTGCTTCTTCACAGGAAAAGATAAGAAAAATCATTTTTCTGTAAAGCAGTTGGTATTTGCCGCAATGTGCATCACACTTGCAATGGTAACTTCAATGATTCACTTCTTCGATTTACCAATGGGCGGATCAGTAACCTTGTTCTCCATGTTCTTTGTAACCTATGTTGGTTACCTCTATGGACTTAGGGCTGGTCTTACTTCAGCACTTGCATACGGAGTTCTGCAGCTTATCGTAAATCCCTATATCATTAGTGTACCTCAGCTTATCTGCGATTATTTCCTCGCTTTTGGAGCAATGGGGCTTTCAGGACTTTTTATGAGTTCAAAGCACGGAATGTTGAAGGGATATATCACTGGAATCCTTGGCCGTCTCTTCTTTAGTGTACTTTCTGGTGTTATCTTCTTTGGTCAGTACGCTCCTGAAGGAATGCATCCATTTGCATATTCTCTTGCATACAACGGAAGCTACATCGGCGCAGAAGCTGTTATTACTCTTATCCTTATCAGCATACCCGCTGTGCATAAGGCACTTAATCGCGTAAGACTTATGGCTAACGAAGAAGAAGTGCGTGATGTACTGGCTCAGAACTAATATCTACTAAGCAATTTAGTAGCAAATCAGTTAACCGCTATGGTTTCACCCAGAGTGAAGGAATAGATAATCTGTTCCTTCACTTTTTTATTGGTTATTCTCTCAAGGGCTTCGCTATACAGCTCAAGCTGTATCTTGTATTTGTTTACAAGCTCATCCCCTGACTTAACCTTATCTGTCTTGTAATCAAGAAGAACAATTCCATCATCCTCTTCAAACCATACGTCTATTATTCCCTGAATGAGCACCATCTCATCCTCTGGAAGCTCCTTATCTACCCTATTTGCTGACACTCCCATCATAAATGGAGATTCTCTATGTAATAGGTCATTCTCCATAGCGATTCTCATTCTCTTTCCAGCTTCTGAATCACAGAATGCCTCAATGTCTGCAGGATTAACGCACTCTGTCTGGGTAACAGGTATTCTTCCTTCATCTTCGAGATATTTGAACCATTCCGGAAGGTTCTCCAATCTTTCTTCAAATTCCGTATAGGAGTTATCATTTGAACCATCCTCATAGATAAGCTCCATGACCTTATGGTATACAGTACCCCTTGCTGCTCCTTTAAAGACCTCGCTTTCCTTTGAAGCAAAGGCAGGAATATATGATTCATCATTTATAAGCTTATGAGCCGGTTCGTTTTCTTCTTCAAGCTTTGCCTTCTTAAGCTCTGTTACTGTAGTTTTGATAAAGAGTTTGTTCAGATTCTCGTGAGCATACTCATCCGCGAATCTGTCTACATAAAATGCCTTTAACTCTTCTTCATCTGAGGACATAGCACTATTTAAGTCACCAAGCCTCATCTCTCCACCAATCTGTGCACCAGCTTCAGCTCCTTTGATATCCTCCTTCTCCATTACTCTGAAATCAAAGTCTATATATTCGTCATTCTTGGAGGTAACAGGAATTCCATTATCATCAGGAACACTATCACAGCCCACTCCAACAAGCGCTGCAAGCTTAGAAAATGATGGATGCCTTGCCAATGCCATAAGAACAAGTTCCTGATAACTAGACGCTGCATTTCTCTGGAAAGTAGGAAGCAGGTATGGCTGTTCTCCAGCTATGGCCCCTCTTTTTCTAAATCTCATAAGGCCAGCTAATATAGATCTTATATCAGAAGCAGGTATTTTATCATCAGCCCCCTTCTTTATCTGGCCAGTCATAATAAGTTTTTCCTTCGCTCTTGTCATAGCAACATAAAGTATACGCATTTCTTCGCCAAGAATATCCGTTTTCATATAATTATCTATGACGCTTTTACGCAAAGTTTTGTACTTAATTCTGTGCTCAAGATCCATGGAAACTGTGCCAATTCCTAAATCCATATCACTGACTACGGATGAATTAACATCCATATAATTAAATGACTTGGACATCCCGGAAACAAACACTATAGGGAACTCCAATCCCTTACTCTTATGAATACTCATTATTCTGACTACGTCAGCATGCTCGTCAAGCATACCAGCTTCACCATAGTCAACCTCATACTTCGAAAGCTGCTCTATATATCTCACAAAATGGAAAAGCCCCTTAAAGCTTGTCTTTTCATAGTCTACCGCCTTCTCTATGAGCATATTGAGATTGGCCGCTCTTATCTCGCCCTGAGGAAGTGCCGCATTATAATGGTAATATCCAGTCTCTTCAAATATGTATTTGATCAATTCACTAACAGGAAGAAATGTACTTTTTTCTCTAAATAGTGATATCATTTCAACGAATTTACATATTTTATCACGCAAAGTCTCATCATTGAGAGAGTTCTCTCCGATGCATCTGCACAAGCAATCAAAATAGCTATCACCATCAAAGATTCCCTTTTCGAGACTTTGATCATGTGCCTTTATAATCGCAAGCTCCTCATCAGTAAAATTGCCAATAGGAGAATGCATAACTGACACCAACGGAATATCCTGCCTAGGGTTACTAAGCACATTTAATACATTCAAAACAGTCACTACCTCTGTTGCGGAAAAATAACCTGTTTTTGACTCAATGTATGCTGGAATTCCTCTCTCTTCCAAAGCCTTTTTGAAAACATCATCCCATCCACTGGTTGCCCTGAGCAAGATAACAATATCGCTATATTTGATGGATCTTAAGCTATCTTCTCCATCCTTTACCTTGGCAGACTTCATAAGCTCATCTATTCTCTGAGCAACCATCTTTGCTTCTAATTCTCTGGCACTTTGTGATTTAAGCCCATTTACATTAGCAAGCATCAGCTCAGAAGAATACGCTCCAGGGGTTTGTGCCTCGGGGAATGAAGCTCCGGTAACTAGAGCCGCATCCTCATCATACTTAACCCCACCAAGATCCTTACCCATTATCTGTTCAAAAATATAGTTTGCGCTATCAAGCACCTCTCTACGGCTTCTGAAATTATTGTGAAGTGATATCTTTCTTGTATCAGCCTTCTCATCAAGACTGTAAGTACCCATTTTCTCCATAAAAATCTCAGGACGGGCTAGTCTGAACTTATATATACTCTGCTTTACATCACCCACCATGAAACGATTATATCTGCCAGAGGCTTCACCTGAAACAGCTGATAAAAGCATCTCCTGAACATTATTACTGTCCTGATACTCATCTATCATTACTTCTTCAAAATAGTCCCTGTACTGAAGCGCTGTATTTGTAGGCTCATACTCTCCCTTATCATTTTTCCTTATAAGAATGGAGAGTGCCAGATGCTCCATATCGCCGAAGTCGATTATGCCCTTTTCACGCTTCTTCTCATCAAATCTCTGCTTGAACTCAATCGCAAGCCTAGCCAGATACGCAACCGGTTCCTTAGCTAGCTCCATGTGCTTGATAATGGTCGCCTTATCCTCAGCAAAATAAGCCTCTGCGAGCTTAGCGATTTCTTTCTTAACATAATCTCTATGGTTCTTTGCTGCCTCACGCTTATCCTTATTCACAGAAGGATCTCTGCCAGTAGAAAGCTTTCCAAAGCTTATATTATGTATCTCTGTTCTGAGCTCATTGTATGACATGTCTTTCTTTGAAAGAATCTTCTCAACAGCCTCGAGCTCTGTTTCCATAAGCTCACCATACATATGAGGTCCGTCGGATTCTTCTGAAAGATGAACAGCCAATTTATAACGCTCTTTGCATTCTGCAAGTACCTGCATTGCATATTCCATGGCCATCTTTACAAAGAAAGCATCATCAAACTCTGCCTCATCCAGACTGTAGTCTGACATTCTCTCCTCAAGCCACTCCTCAGGGAAAGGCATACTCATAGCATAGTCATAAAGCTGAAGAATGAATTCCTCAAGCTTTTTATCATTATTGCCTGTAGCAAAATACTCAGTGCAATTAAGAAAGCCTTCATCTTCCTCTGCATATTTATCCTCAAGAAGTTCCTCCAGAACATCACCACGAAGTAGCTTCATTTCTCCTTCGTCTCCAACTCTATAGGATGGATCAAGGCCAATGTCATTAAAGTTATTCCTGATAACATACTGGCAAAATGAATCAATGGTTGTTATCTGCGCACCATGAACAAGAGTCTCCTGACGCTGCAAATGCGCATTGTCAGGTTCCTCTATAAGTTTTTTCTGTATGGCTAAGAGAATCTTCTCCTTCATCTGGGCTGCTGCTGCCTTAGTAAAGGTAACAACCAGAAGTCTGTCTATATCGATAGGTGTCTCCCCTGTTATTCTCTGGATTATTCTCTCTACCAATACTGTGGTTTTTCCACTTCCAGCGGCTGCGGATACCAACACATTTGAATTTCTGGCATCTATTACAGCCTGTTGTTCATTAGTAAATCCCATGTCTTATTTCTTCCCATCTTTTATTATGAGGTCAACTACATCATCATCTGAAAGCTTCTCAAGCTCTCTCTTTTTATATCCAGGAATAGACCTGTCGAAATTGCAAACCGACTTAAAGCTGCAATAGTCACATGCTGATCTATCTCCCATTTCATAAGGGTTAACTTCGACATTACCACTGACTATTTCCCTGCCATTTCTCTGTATAAGCCTCTCGACATACTTTGAAACCTCCGCAAAATCATCAGCACCCATAACCTCTGATCCTCTTTTGCTAAAGCTTCCATCATTATTCAGCTTTACGCGGATAACATCTGATTCCTGCCCTATATTATGGTCAAGTGCATTTACAACATTCCCATCCCTTGCTATTAGTCCCTTGGGTCTAAGCTGCTTTCTTATCATCTCATTTATTTCAGTATTAGTAGCCTTTGCAGTATCACTGTCGCCTTCAAGCACAGGATCAGCGAGATGATAATACAAGATTGCAGCAGGAACGATTTCCTTCTTAGGATTAGTTGCCTTCTCCATACCCTTTGCAACATTCATGTACATTACAAGCTGAAGCTGAAGTCCGTAGTAAAGAGCACATAAATCGAATTTCTTATCACCAGACTTAAAATCAATAACCTTCACATAGACATGATCAGCATCCTCGTAGGTATCTATCCTGTCTATTCTTCCGGTGAGCTTCATATTCTTTAAAATGCGTCCCTTCTCATCCTCCAAAAGATTTACATTGATTGCATCTATATCACCGACTTTATTAAATGCAACCTCCATGGATTTTGGCATAAACGAACCCTTTTGAAGCTGATACTGCAAGGTATCCACAGATCTTTGAAGTATTCGCCTGATCCTGCTCTTGGTAGATAAACCTCTACTACTGGAGCTTAGAACGTCGCTTCCATATTCTTCAAGAAATGCATCTATAGATTCATCAAGTATTCTTACTCCATCCTCTTTAGAAAAAGTAGTCCATTTAAGCTTTTCCTTCTCCAGGTTATCTGAGAAGGTCTTAAGCACGCCATGAAATACATTACCAAGGTCAGAGACATCAAAGACGTATTCATCCCTCTCATCAAGTCCCAGTCCATACCTCAAAAAGTGAGCGTATGAACACTGAGCAAATTTTTCCAATCTGCTCACAGAATTGATGAGAACATTTCCATAGAGCATATCCGTTACAGCTTCTGATAATGGCTTGTGCATATAGTTTTTTCCAGCAGCCTCTGTAATCTGTAACAGTCTATCCTTATCTTCCTGATCAATAAGTGCTCTATATAAGGCCTTAACTGTTTTCTGTTTCTCCTCAGATAAATAGCCAAGGGTATATTGCTGCATATTCTCCGCAATAAATGCTGTACCGGCATCCTTTGTCTGCAAGAGTTCAGTAGGTGCAAGCTTATCAAAATTAAGCGTCTTTACATCTGAAAAATATGAAGCTATTTTCCCAACCAGATATGCCGGGCGTATACTCTTGCCTGCCGGGTCCAAATGCGCCCAGGAAATATACAAACTATCAGAGGGCTTAGTTAGGTTCATGTAAAGATAAAGCCTCTGAATGTACATCTGCTGTCTTGGCGTAGGCGCCATCTCCACATCTTTAACGCTCTCAATAAGCATCTGTCTTTCGATGTCCGAAAGAATTCCACCAGTCCCTGTTCCCTTTGGTATTAGATCATCATTTACTCCAAGGAAAAACAGGACCTTTATCTCCTTAAGTCTCGTTCTCTCAATATCTCCTACAACTATTCTGTCAGCACTTTGAGGAATTGTTCCAATAGAGATATCATTTATTCCAACCTCTAAAATATCGGTATATTCCTGCAAAGAAAGATTCTCATCCCCCATAAGAGAAGTGATCTCGTCAATGAGTTCCATGAGCTTTCTGTAAATAACTCCATATTCTTTAGCTCTGACCTCATCACCCTCCTGATGGAAACGTTCTTCATAAGCTTTAAGCTTGTTCTCTGCATCTGCATTACTTATGAATTCATATAATCCAAGTGAAAAATCCTTAACCGATTTATCTTTAGCGTCAAATAGCGGCTTTAAGGAAAGGACAATTTTCTCCCTAATGGCATTAACACTATCAAGATAGTTCTTCTTTTCCGCTTCGGGATCATCAAACTTATAAAGGCGCTTTTTAATCTTAGGTGGAACCTTGGAAAACTCATTCTCCCAGGCCTTTTTGCCTCGTATTCCCAACGCCCTTACATAATTTTCTATCTCATCCGCTTCGTCCTGAGTAATATCAGACATATAGCTTCTTAAAAAGTGGAAAACCGACTCAAAGCTATAATTTGTATTAACGACAGAAAGACCTCCCCTTACATATTCAATAAAGGGATTAAGTCCCACACTTCCTGTCTGGTCTATGTATATTGGCACATTGTAGTTTTTAGCCTCTGCCTCTGCAATCGCAGCATACCTTTCAAGGCTTCCGCATACTATTGCAAAGTCCCTGTAGTAAAGCCCCTTCTCCCTTACAAGCTCGCAAATCTTAGCAAACACCATTCTCATTTCACTTATGGTATCGTTTGCCTCCATGAATACTATGTTCTCTGTTTCAGCGTCAAAGGTTTCCTTGCCATATCTAAACAACCTTTTCTCTAAGAAGCCCAGCTCCTCATTAGCTGCATGTCTGCTCTTCCCTGTGTTCTTCACAAACATATCCTCGGAGTGGGCATTTCTATATTCTGACCAGGCCTCAAATGTTGGTATATTATCTGATGACATTTCTTTTATATTTTCATATTCGAGGCGCAGTAAGTCATGAACTGTTTTCTTACTAAGTAAAAACAGCTCCTGTTCAGCATCCTTATCATATTCATAGGGATTATCATCCTGCCCAATGGTGCATGTGAAAATAACCTCTTTAGCAAGTGACATAAGAACTTTTATTACCTGATACTGAATAGGGGTAAATCCGGTAAAACCATCAAAAACAATAACACTTCCAGGAATGAGCGCGGATTTATAGAGAGCTCTGCAAAGGACCTCCATCGTCTCCTCCTGGGCGATGAATTCTCCGCTTATATAATCCTTAAATCCCTTATAAAGCTTCTGAAGATCCTTTAATTTTGCACACAGTGCACCCTTGTCCTTAGCTGCATCAACAAGAACATCCATATCCTTCGGCTCTATACAATACTGCATAAACTCGGAAATACTGGACTTAACTTCATCAATATATCCCATCTTGTGCATATTGGAGCCAATTACAGGAAGTTCATCCTTCATCTTCTCTGCAACATGGCGAAGCACAAGGCTTTTGCCCATATCATTTAAGACCTTAGTATTCTCCTCACCCACCTCTTCAAATATTCTATGGGAGAGTCTGGAAAAACTAAGGACATCTATATTCATAATTCCATGCCTCGGATGGAGCTTTACAATGTCCATCTGGGTCTGCATGGTGAACTGATCCGGCACTACTATAAGAAAGTTCCGGTCCTCCTCCATACTTCTTTTTATTATTTCATCGTAAACTGTACGGCTTTTCCCCGCACCAGAAGCTCCATAAATGAAACGCAGCATAGGCTTTTATCCTCCAAAAATCTTACCTAATTAGTATACTCCAGGAGGAGTCCTTTTAATAGAACACCAAATAGTGTATATGCTCCTAAAAAAATATCCCCAGAGTCGATTTTCACGACTCCAGGGATTATACTTCCTGCTTTTACTATTAGTTTTATGTTATTCTGATTGGATATTATTCTTTTCGTTATACTCTTCTAATAACGCATTCTGATATACCTTATCATCAATAGACTTCATAATATCATCGACTCTACCTTGCTCTTTTAACCACGCATTTAGAGTATTTATGTTTTCTTCTCCAATCTTAATCCCTTCACGCACCAGTGTCTTTGTTTCGTATTCAAGTACCTGACCACCCATTATCTTCTCTGCCTCCTCTTTCACAATCTTCTTATTTGATGCCAACGTTTTTATTACTTTCTCTGACATCATTATGATAGAGTGATGCGTTATGGCATCAATTTCTCCAGATTCAAGGCTTTCCCTTAGTTTGTCGTAAATTTCGCGATATCTTCTATTGAAACTATCGATAAACTCTTGCTTTCCCGTTTCTATTTTATCAAATTCACTCTCAAAATTGAACAGATAAAAAGGGATAAGGAAATATAGTTTCTTACTGATTATCTTTTCAGAATCATAATCCTTAAGCTTCATTATTGGAACTTCATATTCAAGGGCGTCTCCGACTGGAGCATGAACCTTTACAGTAAGATAATCCGGAGTTTCTGAAGGAGGAAGCAAATATGTCTATTAAAAGAAAAAGGACATTGTACAAGGCTGCGATATCTGTATCTGCCGTTCTACTTATGTTCATTATTACATTCGGATCAGCGTGTAATTATAAGCTGCCTTCCTCTGAACCTGCAGGGCAGGAAGAAAGCAAATCCGAAGATGGTGATTTTTATCGCAATTACACCACTGATGATATTTGGGCAGGTACTTTCCGCATGGATGAGAATGGTCAGATTCTCATAAGACGTGGTGAGGTTGGCGCTAACGATATCGGAACAAATAATAAGATGGCCTACTATGAGGAATCTGAGTGGAGCTTTGAGCTTACAGATGATGTAGATATTTTCCTGTACGCCCCCGTTGATTCCGCCGAAGGTGCAGCGGTAACTCGCGAAGATTTTCTGAAATATCTTAAGGAATACCAGATTGACTGCTATTTTCACCTGAATGATGATGAAAAAATTGATTATATATTAGGCGCGTATTATTCATAAAAATCAATTACTGAAATTTAAAGAATAGAATTTATGATTATTTAATAGTCGTGACATTTATCAATGATATAATTATTGATGATAAAGTACCTTAATCTCGTTAACTAAAAAGTATCTAAAGGAGGCTTTATGCGTCAAATATCTTTTCAACATTTTAAGAAGTTCCTTATATTTACTGCATTAGTAATGACTATTCTGTTTTTTTCAAAAACAGACATAAAAGCAGAAGAATCGGAGTACAATGGACTAATTGAAGGTGATGTTTTCACTGACGGATGGTGTGAATTCAAGGTCACAAAAGCAGCTACGGCTGAAGAGAGCGGAGAAGTTACGCTTGTCAAATGTGTAAATAAGCGAATTGTTGGTTTTTGTTATGGTGACTATCTTTATGATATAAATGATACTGACAGAGTATACGATTACGATATCGTTTCGATAGAAGAAAATGCATTTAGAAACTGCAGCAGACTTCAGACAGTACAGTTTAACTCTAAAAGCAAGTTAACAACTATTGGTAAAGGAGCTTTTAGAAATTGCAAAAAAATAAAGAAAATTTGGGTCATGTCAAAGCTTGAAATGATAGAAAACGATGCATTTTCCGGTTGCACAAAGCTTACATATTTTACAACAGGATCCAAAAACATCAAAAAAGTTGGAAAGAATGCATTTAAAAACTGTAAAAATTTTAAAGCCCTGGCTGTTCCGGAATCAAAAACAAAGAAGTATGAAAAGATGTTTAAAAAGGCTGGTGCTAAAAATGTAAAGGCCAGAGATATGTATGAATAAAAGCATGCGTATATGATGCATCATGCCAAATTTGAAATAACATTATGTAGAAAAAATTCATTGATTTTTGTCCGTCCTTCATGTACATTATATGTGTCGCACAACTGGCGGATGAGTGGGTAACCACGAGGGAGTGCGATATATTATTGAATTGTCGACCGCCTGGGCAGCCGTTAATTGGCTTGTCCAGGCGGCTTTTTTATCTAGGAGGATACTAACATGATTAATCTTGAACAGGATCTTAAATCCAATGCATATCCCGGAAGAGGAATTGTTATTGGTACAAGTGCAGATGGAAAGTACGCAGTATGCGCATACTTCATCATGGGCAGAAGCGAGAACAGCAGAAATCGTGTATTCGTAACAGAAGGTGAAGGCATAAGAACAGAGGCTTTTGACCCTGCAAAGCTTGAGGATCCCAGTCTTATCATATATGCGCCTGTACGTGTAAGAGGCGACTACACAATCGTTACTAACGGCGATCAGACAGATACAATATATGAGCTTATGGAAGCTGGTCAGTCCTTCGAGGAATCTCTTCGCACAAGAGAGTTCGAGCCCGATGCTCCTAACTTCACACCTAGAATTTCAGGTCTTATGCACATCGAGGATGGTCAGTATGATATTTCAATGTCTATCCTTAAGAGCGATCACAACAATCCTTCAACATGCCTTAGATTCACATACACATACGAAAAGCCTAAGGCAGGCAAGGGCTATTTCATCCACACATACATGCAGGATGGCAATCCCCTTCCCAGCTACGAAGGTGAGCCTACAGAAGTAGCAATCGAAGGCGACATTGACACCTTCACAAACAACATTTGGAATGCACTTAACGCAGACAATAAAGTTTCACTATTTACACGTTTTATAGACATCTCCACTGGCAAATACGAGACCCGTATTATAAATAAAAACTGCTAATAACAAAAGACAAACATATTCGTAGCAAACACATAACAATAGCTAAAATAAGAATAATTAACTACTATTCAATGAGCATCAGAGGATATATTTCTTAGTGAAGAGGTCTATAAACACGTCAGTACTTGGACTGTGTTTTTTACAGTCCTAGTACTGCTACGTGTTTAATGAAGCGGGAGCGTCCTCTGAACAAAGACATATACCCTCTGATGCGGAGTAAATAAGGAGAAAATCATGAAAGAATTAGCACTTAAATATGGATGCAACCCCAATCAGAAGCCTTCAAGAGTTTTCATGGAGGATGGTTCTGACCTTCCTATTGAGGTTTTAAATGGTAAGCCTGGATACATCAACCTTCTTGATGCATTCAACGGCTGGCAGCTCGTATCAGAGCTCAAAAAGGCAACAGGCCTTCCTGCTGCAACTTCATTCAAGCATGTTTCACCTGCAGGAGCAGCTATTGGTCTCCCGCTTACAGATATTGAAAAGAAGATTTACTGGGTAGAGGATCTTGGTGAGCTTTCACCTATGGCTTCAGCTTACGCAAGAGCAAGAGGCGCTGACAGAATGTCTTCCTTTGGTGATTTCATTTCACTTTCAGATACTTGTGATGTAGACACAGCCCGCCTTGTAAAGAGAGAGGTTTCAGACGGAATCATCGCTCCTGACTACACAGATGAAGCTCTTGAAATCCTCAAGGCAAAGAAGAACGGTAACTACGCTGTTATCAAGGTTGATCCTTCCTACAAGCCTGCAGCACTTGAGAAGAAGCAGGTATTTGGTGTTACCTTCGAACAGGGACACAACGATATTGAGATCAATGACGAGATGCTCGCAGATATCGTTACAAACAACAAGAATCTCCCTGAAGCAGCTAAGAAGGACCTTCTTATTTCACTTATTACACTTAAGTACACACAGTCCAACTCAGTTTGCTATGTAAAGGGTGGACAGGCTATCGGTATCGGTGCTGGTCAGCAGTCACGTATCCACTGCACAAGACTTGCTGGTTCAAAGGCAGACAACTGGTTCCTTCGTCAGGCTCCTCAGGTACTTGAGCTTCCTTTCCTTGATAACATCAGAAGAGCTGACAGGGATAACACAATCGATCTTTACATCGGCGCTGATTACATGGATGTTCTTGCAGATGGCAAGTGGCAGAACTTATTCAAGAAAAAGCCCGAAGTATTCACAGAAGCTGACAAGAGAGCATGGCTTGATAAGAACACAGATGTGGCTCTTGGTTCAGATGCATTCTTCCCCTTCGGTGACAACATCGAAAGAGCTGCAAAGAGCGGAGTTAAGTATGTTGCTCAGCCTGGCGGATCTGTTCGTGATGACAATGTTATTCAGGCAGCCAACGATCACGATATGGTTATGGCATTTACACACATGAGATTCTTCCATCACTAATATGGTTACTTCTGCTCAGAACACAGCAAGATGTGAAAAGCAATCCGCTCCTGTCCCCCTTATAATTTATTACATGGCAAAAACTTAAAGGAGCATATAAGTATGGAATACGTATTTGAAATGCCAAAAGAAATGTTGGTGGAAACAGATAAAAAGGGAAGCGTAGAGCTGCTTGAATATGATTCACAGACCTATGATGAGAGCGCCAGAGAGCTTCATAAGAAGGCATGTGTTTATCTTCCTTATGGTTACGAAGAGTCAAAAAAATATAATATCCTCTATCTTTTACATGGTGGTGGATTCACTCAGGATTGGTGGCTTAAGCTTTTCCCTGACACAGTAACTATCCTTGATAACATGATTGCAAACGGTCTCTGCGATCCCTGCATAGTTGTTACTCCTACCTTCTATCATGATGAGGAGGACAAAAATACTCACGACGAGTCAAGATGCGAGAACTTCAAGACTGAGCTGAGAAAAGACCTTATCCCTGCTGCGGAAAGCAAATATTCAACCTTTGCAGGAAAAGATGTGTCTGAAGAGAACCTCATTAAAACAAGAGATCACAGAGCTTTTGCTGGTCTCTCACTTGGTTCAATGACAACCTACAGAGCAGCTTTCTACAATAACTTCGATATGTTTGCATGGTACGGACCTTTCTCTGGATGCTGTGGTCCCTTCGGTGATCATGACGTTGAAGTTGAGCGCATTTGCAAGACACTCTCAGAGGGAAAAGAAAAAGGTTATGACCTCAAGTACATGCTTTGCTGCAACGGCGACAAGGACATTGCCTTTAAAGAGCACAAGGATATCATGGAACGCGCAGTAAAGGAAAGCGATCTCCTTGTTCAGGGAGAAAATTATGACTTCTTCATAATCCCTGGCGGCGTTCATGACATGAAAGCATGGCAGCTTCATATGTATCATGCTTTGCAGGTTTTCTTTAAATAATCAGGATTAACACATTAAAGGACAGATTTATAAGCCTGTCCTTTTTAAAAATTCGTTATATTCTTTTTATAGAAACGTAATTGCTCCCATCAGTGTTCATGGCTTATAATCAGCTTATAAAGTAGGAAAGGATGCCTATATGCTGATGTTTACACCCATAGTGGCAATTACATTAATGAACATCGTTTTCGATGCCATAATAATAGTAGTAGAATTATTGTTTCTACTGGTATTCATTCGCTTCATTTTCTTTAATGGCGAATGGCTTGAATATGCCCTTTTTGCAAAGATAATCACCATTGTATTCACCATTTTAGTGATTCTGATATTGGTGGCGATATTCCTATCAATCGGGCGATTTAGATAAAAAATAGACTTCGCGCTTCAAAGAAAAACTTTGATTTGCGAAGTCATTTTTATTTATTCAAATATAGCAAAGGACTGCTTTCCAAGCACTAGCTCATCACCATTAAGATCAGCACTTCCAATTCCGTAAATAAGGTCGCCCTTAAAGTCTGAAGGAACTCCAGCTAAATCCTTTTTGCTCACCTTAACCTCAGCTTCTCCGGGATTAACAGATATCACAAGGCTTCCTCTTCTATAAACTAAAAGTCTCTCATTTTCCTTAGCATAGAGCACTTCAAAATCTGAATCAGCCTGAAGGTCTGTATACTCATGGCGAAGAGCAATTATGCTTCTAACCATGTGGATGAGTGAATCAGGATCATTCTCTGCCGAAGCTACACTGGGAGCATCCTTTGAATCATCAACAGGAATATAAAGCTTATCAGCAGAAGCTGTTGAGAAGCCAAAGTTTGCAGCCTTATCATCCCACTGCATAGGGCTTCTGGAACCAGTTCTCTGGAAACCACCCTCCTTGGTCTTAACCTTATCGAGGTACTTCATGCCGATCTCGTCGCCATAGTAAAGGAACGGTACCCCAGGCATTGTGTAAAGGAATGCGTATCCTATCTTAAGCTCTGATACATCCATTGTCTTTGTAAGACGAGGAGTGTCATGGTTACAGGAAATAAAGCTGATGTGTCCATATTCCTTGGAGTTATCATACTTGTGCTGATAATCAGCAAGGAATCTCATAGGGCTTTCATTGCTGTCCTTCTTGAAATAGCTGTGGTCTCCGCCTTCTGTCTCGCCATCTCTAAAGAGCACGTTGTATCCATTTCCATGATGATCAAGATAAAAATCAGCGTGGAAGCCGTATTTTAAAGCACATTCAGGGTTACTCCACTCTGAAACAAGAGCGGCCTCCGGGAATTCCTCATCAAGCATCTGTCTGATGTTTTCCCAAATCTTACCTGTAGCACTCTTAACCTCATCATCTTCTTTTACAAGAGAATCGGCCATATCTACTCTGAAGCCATCGCAGCCCTTTGAAAGCCAGAATCTCATGATATCCTTCATGGCCTCTCTGGTTGCAATACAATCAGGATCATCAGTTGCCATCTGCCAGGGCTCTGTACGGTTTAATACGCCATAGTTAAGAGCAGGCTGGCACTTGAAAAAGTTAAGCATATAGCAGCCGTCTCTCTCAGCCTCTCCGCCAATATAGGGATGTCCGGCAATTCCACAAAAAGCGCCATTGGTCCAGATATAGCGGTTTGAGAACTCGTTCTTATCTGCTTCACAGCTCTTCTTAAACCACTCATGCTCCTCTGAGGTATGACCGGGAACAAGATCAAGAAGCACCTTTATTCCCTTTTTGTGGGCCTCGTCGAAAAGACGAACCAGGTCATCATTTGTACCATATCTGGGAGCAACCTTCTTATAATCCCTGACATCATAGCCTGCATCCTTAAAAGGAGAGTCATATATAGGGTTAAGCCACAGAGCATTGCATCCAAGGCTCTTTACATAATCAAGCTTCTGAATTATTCCCTCTAAATCACCGATACCATCTCCATTAGTATCTAAAAATGACTGGGGATAAATTTCATAAAATACCGCATCGTTAAGCCACTTCGGCATAGTTTTGTCCTCCATAGTAAAAGATTTTAGCATCATAAAACACATCATATATCATTCGGAATACGTTTTCCATAGCTAAAATTGAACTTTTTTAAATCATGGGGCAAATACTGTAATTCTGAGAATCAGCAAACAGATAAGATGCACAGGATAAATCGCATAAAAAATATACTTCGTATTCTTTTTCAGATAGCCCCTTTCTCCGTTATATAGAAGCATCAATAAAAAAGCCGGAAGCGCATATACTTCATTATCCATATTCATAAAAAACAGATATCCTGCCACACAGGCAAACAGTCTGTTTTTCCTGAACAGAAACAGAATTGCTATAAGAACAATTCCCCAAAAGTCATAATCAGATTTGAGCATATAGCAAAAGTATGCACCGGCTCCCACAGGTGCCAGGTATAAAACCATGTGAAGGGGATTATCTACTATAAAACCTGTTGGCAGCGTCTCATCTTCCACGAAAAGCTTCTTTTCAACATAATTCATGCATGTAATTACAATAAGACCAACGAGCAAAGTCACAAATACATTGCAATTACTCAAAAGCCACTCTTTATTCTGCTCGAACATAAACATCAGATCTGTAGAAAATGGTTCCTTTTTTACTTTCAAAGCAAGATCAAAAGGGATTTCAGAAATAGCTCCAAAGACAGCCAGATTAAGCATGTATTTTAACACGCTTCTAGTATGGTCAAAGCCTTCAACAAGAAGGAAGCAGTAAAGAGGGAAGGATATTCTTCCTATATTTCTCAATGCATAATAAAGCGATGCTGCTCCGTCGAAATCAAGACCAAAAGGATATATCTTGGCCCTAATGGTGAACAATAAAATCCCGGCAGCAACATGGTCTATAAGCATGGTTATCACAGCTACCAGCTTTAGTGTACTTGCGCTAATAATCTGAACTTTGTTTTTCTCAAATGCGTTTATATTCGTAGTCTGATTCCTCCAGATCCATGCTTTCTAGCTTTTAATCCCTAAAAAGCAAACATTTAGAGATATTGTATCACAATACCTTTGCAAACAAAAAAGCGCCGGTAGCGATTACCCCGACTATTCCGGGTACTAATCCTCTTTCCAGCGCCATTAAATTATATCTCTTAACTTTGAAAACTCATCTACGGCAGGTATCTTTCGTATCGCCGTATCCGTAAACACATTTGCTTTTAAAAGATCCTGTTTATCCGGGTGCCTCTGCCCTTCATCAAATACAGCTATCATCCTGTCCAGCTGAGCATCATCGCATTTGCCACGAAGCTGTTCGTATCTTTCCCTTACCTGATAGGGCATGCTGCCCTGGCAAAAATAGGAGCCTAAAAATCTATTATCATCCGGAAGCCACAGGGTTCCGATTTGTTCCATCTGCTTGTAGTATTCATGGTCGTTTCCAAGTCCGCAGGTTCCAAAAAAAGCCACATTCTTTTTATGGAGAGATGTAATAAGATCAATTATTTCCAGTGAACAGGTTCCTCTATTTACCCAATATCCAATAAAATATGTCTCCGCGTCGTGCCTTCCGTTCCAGGTTCTTACATTGATTTCCTCCTTGGAATCAGATGGGATCGCGTAGAAAATCTCGTCAGCTATTTTTTTAGTATTCCCTGTTTCGCTTGCGTAAACCACTAAATACTTTAGCATCTCTCCCTCGTTTTACGCCCTTTTAGAGAACTCCGTACCACAGATCGGACACCTTATGTCCACCTTCTCTTTCCCCTTGGGAATTCTGATTCTCTGACCACATTTCGGGCATTTATATATGTGAAACGATTTATTATTTCCAGAATTCGTTCCGATACCTTTAATTAATTCTGCTATTTTGTCTGTAAATTTCACAAAAGCCTCATTTTCCCTGTATCTTGCAGGTACATTCCTGGAAAGCATGCGAAAATAACAGTAAAACAAAATAGCGAAAGCTACATAGTACAAAAAACCAAAGGGAGTTAAAAAAGACAATACAAGAAGCACTGCAGCGAAAACCAGAAGAAATCTGGTCATTCTGTCAGTTCCATAAGCGCCATATCTTCCTTGAAAAAAGCGATACAGAAAATCCCTCATGCTTTATTAAATCTCCTTTAGAATATATAGCCCCCTCACTAAGGCAAGTATAATTTTTGAGCACTGAAAAAACAATGAATCCAAGATAAAGTATTCTAAAAAAAGCATTTGAGAATTATTATGCGTATATTATGCGAATTTTATTATTTTTTTATTTATTAATGAGAAAAACGTCACAATTATGAGTTATGATATGCAGAAATAGACCGCACTTAATCGATTACTTAAAAAAGTGTTTTCGGACCCCCATCCGGAGCACAAGGGAGGACTGCATCATGAGATTAGACAAGAACTTTTCTCATGACATGGCTTTCTACTTGTATTTTACTTAATCTTTTGCGCTATTGAAATAATCATTCAGCCGGAGGTTCATCCATAGGTGGCATATTCTTCATAATACCCTTCAAGAATATTGGCATGAAAATAAATATCAAAATGAAACCTACAACAAAACAGATGACCAGTGATTTTAAGAACATCGGAAGAAACATCAGCTGTGCCATACCACCAGACTGTTTCATGACCATGAAATAAGCAAGTGCAACCATTATCAAAGTTATGATAGGAGTATAAATAATATCGGAGATAAGGCTGCTTGCAATTCCATTTGCCAGTGTCCCCGGAGCATACTTTCTTTTTCTGCAAAAATCGGCAGATATCTTACCAACAGGTACAAGAAATCCAATAATAAGGCTGATTATAGCGCTTACTACAAAGCTTAAAAGAAATCCCGGAATAGTGAAATGCCCGGAAGTAAGCGTCCCTACAAGAGCCAGCGCAAAGCTCATCATAATGCCCATTCTGATACTCATCTTGCGGCCAATAATCTTCATCTGTTCATCCATATTTTATCCCCCTGAAAAACTAGCAAACAAACGTCACTACCTATATATAATTATAGAAAAATCTTAACGATAATCCAACATAAAAATGCCATTTTCTGCTATTATAGACAGGTAACTTTTACAAAAGGGAACTAATAAATCATTTGGAGGAAAAGGATATGAAAAAAGTAGTTACTAAGTTACTTACAATGATGTTTGTTTTCACAATTCTGTTCACAGCAGTGGGCTCAACTGCGAGCGCTGCAAGTCTGGATCAGAAGGCAAAGCAGATCTGCACAAAGTATTCAAAGGCTGCAAAGGCAGGCTCATGCGTTGGTAAGGTTAAGGTTTCATATAAAAAAGAAAAAGGAGCCTACAATTTCACCTTCACACTCAATATGAATACAAGTGCATCCATGTTACAAATGTCAAAGATGATGGCACCAAAGTATTACAATGAGACACGTGATTCCATCAAAAAGACATCCGCAAAGCTTCGTAAGGATATCAAAAAACAGGGTATCAAGAAGGTAAACGTAACCTATGTTGTAAAGGCTAAAGGCACCAAAGTGTGGGTTTGCAAGAATGGTAAGCTCACCTATGAGAAATTCAAGTAATTTCCTAATAAATTTTCACCGTAAAATAAAGTTTTAGAAGCTCATAAATTTTATAGAATGTTTATAAGCAAAACCTCCCTTTTACAGTAAAATAAAAATAGATTTTTTACAGTACTATTTCAAAAGGAGAGGTGACTGCGTATGAGCGATGAATTCAGACAAAAAGCCATTAAGATAATTGTTGACTTTGGAAATGGAAATGAAGCCGATTTAAAGGCGCTTGATGACCAGAGTCTACTCGCAAAATACTGCGAGGTCACAGGCGAATCTGCCGACGATTATAAGGATGCCTGATCATAGCCCGATAGACCATGAGTCTATCGGGTTTTTATTTTGTCAAAAGCCTCCTGACAAATACATTTTTAGTAAAGTGCAGCATAAACTTGTTGTTATTTCTATAAGTGTTATAATCTTAACGTACATAAACTTAGGAGGCATTTTTATGCAGATTATTATCGTTGGTTGCGGTAATGTGGGCGCCACACTTACAGAACAGTTAAGTGGTGAAGGCCATGACGTAACCGTAATTGAACAGCGTAAGGACGTAATTCAGAGCGTTGTTAATAACTTTGATGTAATGGGTATTGTAGGAAATGGTGCCAGCTACCTTGTAATGAAGGATGCCGGCATTGAATATGCAGACCTTATGATAGCAGTTACAGGAAATGATGAGCTTAACCTTCTTTGCTGCCTTATCGCACGCAAGGCTGGTCACTGCAACACTATTGCAAGAGTAAAGAACCCTATTTATAAAAAGGAAATCAGCTTCATCAAGGAAGAGCTTGGTCTTTCCCTTGTTGTTAATCCAGAGGAGCTTGCTGCAAACGAAGCTGCCAGACTTCTTAAATTTCCTGCTGCTACAAAGATTGAGACCTTTGCTCAGGGAAGAGCTGAGATAGTTCACATGACAGTTACTGAGGATTCCAAAATATGTAACAAGTCACTTAGAGATATCCAGTCTGAGATTAAGAGTAAAGTTCTGATCGCAGTTGTTTCTCGTGCTGATGAAATTTCTATCCCTAATGGTGATTTTGTTCTTAGAGCAAATGATGAGCTTTCTATCGTTGGCGCCTCAAGAAATATCGCTGAATTCTTCAGAAAGGTTGGTCTTCCCACCACAAGAGTACACTCAGCAATGATCATTGGTGGCGGTTCTACAGGCTACTATCTTGCTGAACAGCTCATTTCCTTTGGTATAGATGTAAAGCTCTTTGAGAAGGATTTAGACAGATGCAAGCGCTTGTCTGATCTTCTCCCTCAGGCGCTTATAATAAACGCTGACGGAACAGATAAGGATTCTCTTATGGAGGAGGGACTTGTAAGCACAGAAGCTTTCGTTGCCCTTACCAATCTCGATGAAGAGAACATCATGCTTTCAATGTATGTAAAGAGCAAGAACCCCAAAGCTAAGCTTATTACCAAGGTTCACAGAGTAAACTATGGTGAGATAATCGGTTCTCTTCAGATAGGAAGTATTATTTATCCCAAGAATATCACCGCACAGCGTATCGTACAGTTTGTCCGCGGTATGAACAATTCTATGGGTAACAACAGCATAGAAGCACTCTACAAGATGAATGAAGGCAAAGTAGAAGCACTGGAGTTCTTCATTACAGAAGGTTCTCCTGTAATAGGAAAGCCTCTTTCTGAGCTCAACCTGAAAAAAGGAGTTCTTGTTTCACTTATTAACAGGAAAGGTGAGATTATCTCTCCCACAGGTCAAAGCCAGATTTACGCCGGAGACACTGTTATTGTCATAACAAGCCACATCGGTCTGTTCGACATTTCAGATATATTGGCATGAGAAAAACCCTAATGTTGGAGAGGAAAAAATGAACTACCAGATGATTCGTTTTCTGTTATCACGAGTATTACAGATAACAGGCTTACTAATGATATTACCCTTAATTGTGGCATTTATTTATGGGGAATGGCATTGCGCAACAGTATTTTCAGCAATTGTTGCTGGATGTTTGATTCTTGGATCAATTGGAGCGCACTTTAAGCCAGCAAATCATGCCATTTACGCAAGAGAAGGCTTTGTAGCCACAGCTCTTACCTGGATCTTAATGAGTATGGTCGGCGCTCTACCTTTTGTTTTTACAGGAGTAACCGATAGCTATGTAGACGCTTTGTTTGAGACTATTTCAGGTCTTACAACAACAGGATCAACTATCCTTTCAGATGTATCAATGTTCTACAGTGTACAGTTCTGGCGCTGCTTTACACACTGGATTGGAGGAATGGGCGTTCTCGTATTCATTCTTGCAATCATGCCCATGGCAGGTGGCTACAGCATGCACCTTATGAGAGCAGAAAGCCCGGGCCCTTCGGTTGGAAAATTCGTACCGAAGGTAAGAGAGACAGCTAAGATTTTGTATCTAATTTACATTGGCATCACTGTTCTGCAGATTATATGTTTGCTTTTTACTGGACTTAATTTATATGAATCACTTACGACAACCTTTGCTACTGTTGGTACCGGAGGATTTGGTCTTAACAACGCAGGTATCGGTGCATTTGGAACATCTTCACAGATTGTAATAACTGTATTTATGATCATTTGTGGTATCAACTTCAGTGTTTACTATTACCTGATTACCAAGAGACCTCTTCAGGCTCTTAGAAGTGATGAAGTAAAGCTTTACCTTGCTCTTATGTTTGGATCTGCTACTCTTATTGCAGTTCTGATTTATAATCAGGGAACTACAGCTACTCCCTTTGAGTCCTTCCATCACTCACTGTTTACAGTAGCATCAGTAATGACAACCACAGGTTTCTCCACCTTAGACTTCAATGAGTGGCCTCAGCTTGCAAAGACACTTCTTGCATGCCTTATGCTTACAGGTGCCTGCGCTGGTTCAACCGGTGGTGGATTTAAACTTTCAAGATTCCTTATCCTTTTAAGGGCTACAAAGAATGAGCTGATATATATTGTTCATCCTAACTCAGTAAAAAAGGTTTACATGGATGGAGATCCTATAGATTCTACTGTTGTTAAATCAGTTTCAGCTTATCTTAGTATGTACGTTGTTATTTTCATCATCTCAACACTTATTATTGCATTTGATGAATTCGACTTTGAAACAAACTTTACTGCTGTAGCCGCAACACTAAACAACATAGGGCCTGGTCTTAGCATGGTTGGTCCTACCGGAAACTTTGGATCATTCTCAGTTCTTTCAAAGTTTGTCCTTATGTTTGATATGCTCGCAGGAAGACTTGAGCTTTTACCTATACTGATTCTTATGTCACCCAGAACATGGGCTAAGAGATAATAGGACATCAAAAAAGAAGACTCCTTGATTGATTTCAAGAATGTCTTCTTTTTTTATACCACTTTCAGTTATTCAGATTTCTTATCTGACATGAATCGATGTCATGCTCTCATTAAATGCTTCTTCGAAATAGTCATCATCTGCCCAGGAATATACGAGTGTGAACACCTTGTTGGAAGAAAGAATGATATACACTGTCTGATGAATAGTCTGCATTCCTTCAGGTGTAAAGTTTGTCTTAATCAAATACCCTGGAAAGCCATCTATCTCATTATTCTCAAAGCTCTCTATAGTAAAGTTTATGTTCTCTCCATAAAGCTCCTTGTAATTCTCTTCCTGAATCTCCTGATACATTTCCTGTGAAAGCTCATCATAGAGAATATCCACATCACTTGCATCAGCCTTTTCGCCCCTCTTCTTTTCCTCGTTTGTAAGGATCTTGTCCTGAGGGATGTTTGTAACTGAATATGAGATATTAGCTGACTCCAATGGATGATGTTCATTAACATAGAGACCTGGTGTCTCTGTGGGCTTAAATCCAGAGGGAATTATAAAGGAACAATATTTTGCCTTATTTAACTCTTTAATCCCTGCTTTGGCAACCATTCCATTTCCAATAAAGCTTATAACCATAACTGCCAATGTAAGCATACATACAGCTTTCTTCCCAAAGTGGCTCGCTTTATCTGTTATTTTATTTTCGGCGATATTTTTTCTTTTTAACGTCATTTATTCTCCAATTCAAGTTCAAATACATCAAACCAGTAGCGCTCCATCAGGTAACTTCCCTGATTCTCATTTGCTATACCGTATTCCTCTTGCCAGTTAGCGACAATATCCTCTCTGGAATTAAAGCTTCCAAGGAATAAAACTCTTTTGCCATCTTCTAGAAGATCTCGTACGGCCACTCCATCCTCTGCTGATCCAACTCCCGGAACCATCTTCTGGATCAGGGCTTCCGGCTGCGATTCATACAACAGAACCGGTATCTGTACATTGTCTTCTCTTCCTTCAAAGTCATTCATATAAAAGGCAAGAAGGCCATCTACATGGTCGAAATTACTGATTATTACAAGATTATCCCCTTTTCTAAGTTCGTCAAAGAGTTCATCTGTTTTAACCATATTTACCCTACGGTATAATTCATTACCCCTAAATGCCCAGAAATCTCTAATGCCTACAATAACCATTATTCCAATAAGCACAAGTGCGGAATATCTGGCTAATCTAAGCTTGTTATCATCCGTCTGTCTTTCTGTATCAGCTTTGTCCTCAGCCTTCTCATATGAACTTGCAACCGCAATTACAATTCCATACCAGAAAGCCCCCATGCCAGGAAGCATATATCTGTAAACAAAGAATGGTCTGATGAGAAATGAAGCAGCAAAGCCGAATATCACAATACCTATTATTGGTGAAAAGCATAGCCACATATAGGCATCTTTAATATTTCTAAAAACGACAACTGCCATAAGGATTGCAAGAATCCCCGCAAAGGCAAAGGCCACAAGCTTAGTTGTAAAGCCTGGTAATGTAAGGTATTTAACAACACCACCGATACTTCTCCAGGTAAGATCCTGTATCCAATAGTTTTCGGAGACGGTTCCCACCTGTGAAACCACTGTACTGATCCATGGATAATAGAGTATCAGAGAAAGGTTTCCACTAATGAATAATATTCCAAGCTGCCATACATTTTTCCTGATGGACCACACCACAAGGAACAGGTAAATACAAAATACTGCAACTGCCGCATAGTACTGTGTATAGCAGGCAAGAAGTCCATACGCAAAGATGGGAAATACCTTTCCCCATTTAAGGCCCTTAATTTGCCTTTCCTTGTCCTTTTCAATAAAGGGTGCACTATGAATACACATCGCTGTAATAAATAGTATTACATAGCCATACATGCGTATTTCAGTGGTATATTCCACCATATTAGGCATAGCACATACAGCCAGACTAAAAAGAGATCCAATCAGAAAATCATATCTTTTCCTGACAGCTGTAAGACCGTAAATCCACAAAATAAAATATGGGACTACACTTGCAAGCTTGGCACCCATTATTGGAGATATATGGATAGCTTCAGAAACGCTTATAGCGAAATGGACAATAATGTAATACAGCGGCGGGTGAACATCCGCCGCTGTTAATTTAATCATTTCAGATATAGGTCTTTTAGCAAATTCAATACTGAAAAGCTCGTCATACCATATATCATTACTCAAGCACAGATAGCTGCAATACAACAATATTCCAAAGGATATTGTAAATAAAGCTGTTCCAACTATGCTCTTGATTTTCCTTTCACTATAAGCACTACTTTCAGTTTTTTCGTGTTTATAGGAAGTATTCATATTTTTACTCTACAGAATCTATAAGCTCAAGTGTGTGCTCTTCGTTCATCTTCTTGCACATCTCAACAAACTTATCAAGAGGTACATTCTGAATCTGCTTGTTAGAACCACGAACATTGATAGATACAGTGTTCTCAGCGGCCTCCTTATCACCAAGTACAATGATGTAAGGATCCTTGTAGTTCTTGAACTTCTTGATCTTCTCCTTCATGTTGTTGTCGGAGTAATCTGCCTCAACATCGATTCCGTTAGCATAGAGAAGGTCAGCTACCTTCTTAGCATACTCGTTATGCTCTACTCTGATAGGAACAATACCTACCTGGTAAGGGCTAAGCCAGAATGGGAAAGCACCCTTGAAGTTCTCGATGATGATACCGATGAATCTCTCAAGTGAACCATAGATAGCTCTGTGAATAACTACAGGCATCTCAAGGCTTCCATCCTGAGCCTGATATGTAAGGCCAAAGTTGTGAGGAAGCTGGTAGTCAAGCTGTACTGTACCGCACTGCCACTCTCTCCCAAGAGCATCCTTGATCTGAAGGTCAATCTTGGGACCGTAGAAAGCACCATCACCTTCATTGATCTCATAACCATCTTCACCATACTTCTTATCGAGAATGCTCTTAATAGCAGCCTCTGCTCTGTTCCAAACCTCGATATCACCCATGAAATCATCGGGACGTGTTGAGAACTCAGCTCTGTATGTAACACCGAATGTCTTGTAGATCTCATCTGCAATTGAGATGATGTCTGCGATCTCATCCTGGATCTGTGATTCCATTACGAATGTATGGTCATCATCCTGTCTGAACTCCTGAACACGGAAAAGACCGTTCATCTGTCCAGACTTCTCTTTTCTGTGAAGAACATCATACTCACTGTAACGAATAGGAAGCTCTTTGTATGAATGAACTGTTCTCTTGTATGTCATCATAGCGTTAGGACAGTTCATAGGCTTAGCACCCATTGTATCTATAGCCTCTCTGTTATAGATAACAGAGCCTCTCTCGATCTTTACAGGAGCCTTAGGTGCATCCTCATCCATGCTCTCAGCTACATCAGGAATTACTGTATCAGCATGAACATTACCTGCAATACCAGGTACGATAAACATGTTGTTGATATAGTGAGCCCAGTGACCACTGATAAGCCAGAGCTTCTTGTTGTCGATAAGAGGAGCAGCGATTTCTGTGTAACCATGTCTCTCCTGAATATCTCTTGAGAACTTAAGGAGCTTCTGGTACATTTTCCATCCTCTGGGAAGCCAGTAAGGCATACCAGGTGCTGTCTCATCAAACATGAACAGGTCAAGCTGAGCACCAATCTTCTTATGGTCACGCTCAAGTGCTTCCTGGATCATCTTAAGGTGTGACTTAAGCTCATCCTTTGTCTGGAAAGCGTAAAGGTAGATTCTTGTCATAGAATCTCTCTTCTCATCGCCTCTCCAGTAAGCGCCTGAAACAGCCTTAATCTTATATGAAACATTCATCAGCTCCTGAGAGTTCTCAACGTGAGGTCCACGGCAGAGATCGATGAAATCATCACCTGTATTGTAGGTTGTGATAGTCTCTCCATCAGGGAGATCCTCGATAAGTTCCTTCTTGAACTTCTGATTCTTAAAGATCTCGAGAGCTTCTTCCTTAGAAACCTCTTTTCTTGTCCAGTCCTCTCTTCTCTTGATGATCTCACGCATCTTATCCTCGATAGCCTTGAAATCATCCTCTGTTACAGCCTTAGGCAAAACGAAATCATAGTAACAACCGTCTGCCACCTGCGGACCAATTGCATACTGTGTCTCAGTACCGTAAATCTCGATTACGGCCTTTGCCAGGATGTGTGCCAATGAATGTCGATACACTTCTTTAAATTCTTCTTTTGTCATATTAACCTCTTTCTACCATACCTACCGGGTACAGCTTAATTTATTTATACCCTCATCCATAAACTAATGAATGAGGGGTATATGCATTAGTTCTTGCCTTTACCGTGGCATTTCTTATACTTCTTACCACTTCCGCAAGGGCAGGGATCGTTAGGATAAATCTTGTTCTCCTTACGAACAGTCTGTGAAGCCTTCTGCTCTTTATAGAGCTCCTTCTGCTTCTCCTCTGAGAAGATCTCATTCCACTCTTCAAGACCATAAAGCCAGTCAGCACCTGCTGCTACCATGTTCTTGTAAAGAAGTTCCTTGTCAAAACCAAGCTGAACCTCTGTATCCTCTTCCATCTCTTCGATGTTGTTCTGCTCCTGAAGAGAGTCGTTGATTCCATCGAGGAATCCTGTCATTGTCATGATGTCAACGCCATATTTATCAGCCAGTTCCTTGACTGTACCCTTAACTACATCATCAGGGTTCTTAAGAAGCTGAGCGTAGATGTCACGCTCCTTCTGAAAATAATCTGTCCAAAGTTTCTGCAGCTGTGCCTTATCAGCCTTCTCTGAATAAGCCATATCACGCCACTGTTTTAATAAAGCCATATTGTAACCTCACTTCCAATAAAAAAATATGTAGGATTAAGACACTGCTTAAATGTCATAATCCTACATATTATATTATTTTTTCATTTCATTGTAAATGTATAAAGAGGGATTATTCAGCGTCTTCCTTCTTTTTACGTGTGCGCTTAGGCTTCTCTTCACCAGCTTCTTCTGTCTTCTTAGCTGCTGTCTTGCGTGTGCGCTTAGGCTTCTCCTCAGCTTCTGCATCTGTAGCCTCTGCTGCCTTCTTTGTTGTCTTTCTTGTCTTCTTAGCGCCTACTTCCTTAACGTTCTCTACAAGGAACTTAGCTGCCTTCTGAACTGCAAGATCATCCTTCATGCTCTTAAGCTCACGCTCACCCATGAGCTCCTTGATCTTATCAAGTTCCATCTTGTATGTCTCAGCCATCTTCTTAAGCTCTTCTTCTACTTCTTCATCAGTAGCTTCAAGCTTCTCAGCTGCTGCAACTGCCTCGAGTACAAGTCTTGACTGGATACGCTCGATAGCCTGAGGCTTAACCTGCTCAAGCATCTGCTCTACAGTGTTACCTGTGTACTGCATGTACTGTTTCATATCCATGCCCTGGTACTGAAGTCTCTGCGCGAAATCGTTAACGATCTGACGCTGCTGAGTCTCTACCATCTTCTCAGGAAGCTCCATCTCAGAATCCTCGATAACAGCCTTAACTACTGTATCCTCACGCTGAGCCTTAGCCTCGTTCTCCTTGCGCTCTGCAAGCTTCTTCTTAACATCTTCCTTGTACTCAGCAAGTGTCTCGAACTCAGAAACATCGCCAGCGAACTCGTCGTTAAGCTCAGGAAGCTCCTTAGCCTTGATAGCCTTAACTGTGCACTTGAATGTAGCATCCTTGCCAGCAAGGTCTTCTGAATGATATTCCTTAGGGAATGTAACGTTTACATCGCCTTCTTTACCAATTTCAAATCCGATAAGCTGATCCTCGAATCCAGGAATGAATGAACCTGAACCGATTGTAAGAGGATAATCTGTTCCCTTACCGCCTTCGAATGCAACGCCATCAACGAATCCCTCGAAGTCAAGAGTTACAATGTCGTCCTTCTGAACCTTACGGTCTGTAACTTCGATTGTTCTAGCGTTTCTATTTCTCTCCTGATCGATCTCAGCATCAACTTCAGCGTCTGTTACATCGAGATCCATCTTCTCTACTTCAACGCCCTTGTACTTACCAAGCTTAACTTCAGGCTTAAGTGCAACTGTAGCTGTGAAGATGAAAGGCTTACCAGCCTCAAGCTGTGTTACGTCGATATCAGGATTAGATACAACGTCCTCACCGCACTCCTCTACAGCCTTAGGATACTCTTCGTTGATTACTTCGTTAGCAGCATCCTCAAAGAATACTTCCTTGCCGTACATACGCTCGATCATATGACGGGGAGCCTTGCCCTTACGGAATCCAGGGATCTGGATCTTATTCTTCTGCTTGTTATAAACCTTGTCGATAGCCTTATCAAAGTTCTCTGCAGCAACTTCGATAGTAAGCTTAGCCATGCTCTTCTCGAGCTTTTCAACTGATACGCTCATTGAAATCCTCCTATAAATACGTATGAATAAATCTTTACACAGTGAATTGTGCTATTTATCTATATTAAAACGACCTGCGCCACTTACTTCAGCACAGTCGCCTAAAGATTATAGCACAGGTTCATTTGTTTTGCTAGATTAATTTTGGGAGGGCTTTTCCAGGCATTATAGTCGTGTTCTGCTGACGCTTTCGCTCGATTAAAAACGTAGTGGTTCTAAAGTGGTAAAGGACACCACTTAAGAACCAACGTTTTTATACGCAGCTTCACACGATTATAATACCTGATTCAGCCCTTCTAATATTTTTCTATCATTTACAGCTGCTCATGTGAGCGTTGCTGTATCTTACGTCTCCGGTAACATCGGAGTCGAACCAGGAAACAGGGTGATAGTTAGAAGCAGTTTCTTCGTCAGGGAATTCGACTTCGGCGATAATGGTGCCTTCAAAGGGAGGTCCGAAGACATCGAGTTCGATAGTGAGTTTGTCAGTTAGTTCTGGATGGGTAGCCTTAAAATCTTCATCGAAAGCGTCATCATTTATAGGAAGTAAGTAACGTTTCTTTCTTATAACATTTCCGTCGGCTTTCTTAATTAGGTGTTCGTAGGATTCCTCATCCAGGGGAAGGTTGTATTCGGTTTTGCCAATTTCAAAAGCATTAGAATCGGAGTCTCTTCCCTCAGCTCCAGATGCGAAAGCATCAGCATCGGCGGCAAGGCCATCTGTGCCGAAGCCTTTTCTGCTTTTATATGTCATATAGTAGTGGTCATCTTCTCTGCGAACTCTGATGGCGGGGACAACATTAAGGTAGCCCTGCTCAATTATCCTTACCGGGAAGGTGTCCAGGTTGGCCGGAAGGGATTTTACTGTGAATTTTCTCTCTATCTCTACACCCATTATTTCTTCTCCTTAAACTAATATATCAGGAAATACCATAATAATCATAACCACCCGTCCAACGGGTGGTTTGCTCGCCCCTATAAGGGGCAGTTACCGGCCAGCGCCTAAAGACGCTG
>SVFV01000079.1 GCA_015056655.1 Butyrivibrio sp. | reverse complement strand
TTAGATTCTTGTCAAATCCTTAGTTTACAGGTAAATCCACGTTGCTACAAATGTGAGGTCACTTCATATTATCTAGCTCTTTCTACTTTTGCCATCACGAATTTTCACTCAGGTATATTGAAACCCTGCTCTGAATGATACCGGCTACTTCTTCAGCGCTCTTTTGGTCTGCAAAATATGCGCCGGCTTCTTCTGCAATGATAGAAGTGATGGCTCCATCATCCTTATATGCTTTGGTTGTGGTCCTTACCAGGTCAGATATCTGCCTTGCTTCTTCTTCGCTAATGGCTCCTAGCTGAACTTCAACACCATCTGTAGTAATAGTTTCTTTTATTTCCTGTTTTTCACCATTCTCATCAATGTAATATTCACCCTCCTGCGCTTTTTTTAACGCTGCATTAAATGCCTTTTCACTAACTGGCATGTAACAATCGAGATTTTCCTGGTATTCATCAGTTAAAAAGTATCTGATAAACTCCCATGCTACACTCTTATTCTTACATGTGGAACTTATAGCCAATTGGAACGGAATCTCAATAAAGTTCTCAGCACCTGAAAATGCAGGCAGACCATTGAAGACCACATCGCCATCAAAAAATCCTTTTTTTGCCCATACATAATCATCTGTGGTATAGATTCCTACTGGGTACAATAAAGCCTTCTTTTCCCTGTATATGGAATCCGATATTTCTTCTCCTTCGCTTTCAGGCAATCCTTTAACATACACAAGCAGATCTATGAATCCCTGATTGTTGAAGTCGCAGCTTCCCTTTTCTGTATCAACATACTCCAGAACGCTAAGAGAATATAGTGCCTCAGCATCTTCCTGTGTAAGCTCACCCATCATCAGAGAAGGATCAATACTTTTACTCTTACAGATTTCTTTATAATTTGACAGGGTAAGTTCTTCTCCCCGGAGCATATCTGCATCCGCCATACAAGTCTGGATTGCAAATTTGGGAATCAGGGTATAAAGCTTTCCATTTCTTTTTCCGCAGTCAAACACATTCTGAAGATAACTTGTACCTGATATCTCCGCATCATTATTAAAATACTCATCCAATGGTTCAATAAGCCCTTTGCTTACATAACTTTCAAATGGCATCTCTCCGTAGGCAACAAATATATCCGGTGCATCTCCTGATATAATGTCAAGGTTCATTCTGTCAATGTCATCAGCATAGTGTTCATATCCTTCAAAATAGTCCTTTATAACAATCCTGCAACTGTCGTTTTCTTTGTTGAACTTGGAAACAGCTTTTCTCATGTCATCAGAGATGTAATGCACTGCAAAAGTCAGGGTTTCCTTTTCGTTGCCATCATCAGCATTTGCTTTTGAGAGCATGGAATAATAAACATCCATTTTTCCTGAGGTAACATCCAAAGTTGATATGAGAAAATCATCTGCTCCAACCTTGGCGATGTAGTTGATATTATTGAGGATAAGGTCAGATGCATTATAATCGCATACCTTGACCCCTGTATCATCTCCAAGATTGAACGCATATATACCATCATTCCAATCAACATAAAAATCGTAATCTGTTCCGGGAAACAGCTGGCTGCCCTCAAGTCTTTCACGAAGATATTTACCGTCAACTTCGGAAAAATCTCTCTTTGAAGTATCATATTTATAAATAACATCATTCATATTATGATCTGTCTGCTGAAGATAAAGATTCCCGTCACGAAGGGCATATATCTTACGCTGCGAATAATTTCCTTCAACATAATCATCAAGAACATGTGACTGAAGGCGTGTTTCCCCACCTGTCTCAGCTTCGAAAATGGATATGCCTGTCTTCGAAAGAGTGACTACTCCAGTGTTTTTGGCATAGACAATGTTATATAATCCAGAAAAATCACCTTCGTCTTTTTCATTTACAGGAGTGTTCCAGAGCTTTTCACCGGAAGGAGAAATCTTAACAATCTCTTGCTCCGGTATCAGATACATAGGCTCTGCATCATCTGATTCATCGGCCTTGGCATCTGTTGATTCGTCGTCCTCTGCAGCTTCATTAAGGTCATAGACTCTCTTTACAACATAGAAATTGCCACTGTTATCTACTGACAGATCGCTGTATTCTTCATAATCATCATTAGGAAGCTCTATCTTCTGTCCTGCATCTTCTCCGCTGAGCTTGATGATACTGTAATCCGTAGGATCTTCATCATTGGTGCGTATATGTTGTATTCCATAGATACCCTCTGAATTCTGACACAGGCTTGTGACCTCTATACCGTCCGTATCAATTTCCAGATCCCCCTGAGTAAATATAAGATTTGCATCATAGCTCTGATCATTGTTCTCAGAAGCCACATTCATACTTCTTTCATCATCTTTATTTCCACAGCCACTGCACAGAACCATTGCTGCGCAAAGAATCCCTATTCCTTTTGCACATTTTTTCATACCTAAAAAATCATCCTTCCCATATATCTCGAACTTTAATATTAATCAAAACAAGACTGCCGAAAAATATGGCAGCCTGCTCAAATCAAAATAAATGTAACCAGTATAATGTTTTCATCCCCAAATGCCTTCTCCAGTAAAAATATTCCCCTCAATAATCTTATCAGAAAATTAAAGTATTAAAAAACTCACTTATTGCGGATTATACGCCACTAAAAATTGAAATAAGGAATCCACTTATATTCATCCGGTAATTCTTCTCCAAGATCTGTCCATCCAAGAATCTTTACTAATTCAGATTGTTCTGTAGGGAAAATATATTGATTCAGATAATCAATAAAATCTGCCTCACTATAACAGAATCCTCCCTGAATTTTATGCTTTCTCCTCGCCTGCCGACTATGATACATCCAGTTAGTAAACTCCAAACAATACTTTTCCAAGTTTTCAGCAACGATATCTGGGACAGAGTATACTACACTATCACCATCGTGGCTTAAAATGACATTTTTCATACAGCATCTTCCTTAGCTTCCCTATCGCACTTAATTGCAAAAGCACCCAAGCTGCCCAGAACAAGTGCAATCATCATGCAAATCAATATACTGATTGGTGTAATAATTCCAATAATCAGAATTAAAATTGATAAGAAAATAGCTATCATGCCTGCGATTCTGATTTTCTTAGTAATAAGAGAGGCAATCTCAGCAATTATAACTATCTGCAAAATTATATTTATTACTTGCGTAAAAATAATATTACTCATGATCAGCCTCCACTATTTCTTAACATGCATGTAAAAATGCGTTACATACGCTAAAATTCTAGTGTTGTCCAAACGTGCATATGGCTTTCATTTGGCTTTTTCAGTAATTTATATTATTAATTTCTGGCTATTTCCCAAAATACTGTATCATTTTGCTCTTATCAACAAGACCGAGCAAAAAACTAAAAATGCAGCAATAAATAGAAAAGCAATTGCTATATTCCTCCACGCACTTGCAAAACAAAGGTAGACTCCTGAAAAGAGAAAAATCAACGACATAATAATGATAATTGCAGCTATTACTCCCTTATTATGTTTCCTGAAAAATACAAGTATTTATACGGAAAGCACTAGCAAAACAACAAAGAAAATATTAGCCAGATTCATACATTCTCCTTTACATTCAAATTATCGATCAGTTTTACTTATATTTCTTTTCTCCAAGACCATTAGAACCACCACTACTAATATAAACCCACAATATAGAAACGCTGTATACTTGGCAAAAACATAAATAAATACGTCCCCAGTAGTCAGCTCACTAAGCAGCGCCTCATACACCAGCTCCAGGTTAAGTACTACGAGTGAGGCATATGCAGTAACCGGAAAGCTCACATCATCCTTTATGCTCCTGAAAATCTCAATTGAAATGATCAGAAGATTCAATAGAAAAACTACAAGAAACTGTTTTTCAATAAATGGCCCAACCTGCACAGGCTCCATACCAAAAGGCATCACACCATGCATGATCTTTAAGATGCACCAGCAAAACATAAGAGAGCTATATACTCCACTTATTAGGGAAGCTGCAAATCTTGCAAGATCTGGCCTGGATAGAATCCTCATTGAGGGCTTCCCTCTCGAAGAAATCATCATAAATATGACCATAGCAGCCATGATAGCAAGGATTAATGGATAAAAATCTGCATAAAGTGGGAAAATCGACGGTCCATGGAATATGCCATATCCTGCCACGATGATAATAACTCCATAAATGGTACAAACAAGTGCCCTAAGAAGTATCCTTACTTTCTGCCTGCGTTGCATTTTTAATGTTTTAAGAAGTTCATTAAGAGCAGCTTCGGTGGTAATCTGATTTTTGCTGCCTACGGTAATTTCTTCTATACTGATATCAAGAGCATTTGCAAGATTTTCAATTACACCAACATCAGGAAAACTGGCTCCTTTTTCCCACCTCGAAACAGCCTTGTTGGTTACTCCAAGGATATCCCCCAGTTCAGCCTGGGTGTATCCTTTCTTTATTCTTGCATCTTTGATTACCTGACCTGTTTTTTGCTTGTCCATGGTTATCCCTCCAATTTCATTCTCATACGAGCAAGCAAAAACTTCAATCTACTGTAGCGAGAACAGGCTTAAATACTGTGATTTTCGAGCAAAAATATTACATATTACCATCTCTGCACTATTTTGAATTAATCTAATCGATTCTTAATAGGAAGCAAGATAGCACTAATAATGAATCCATAAAGGGGTGGCAATAGAATGCAGATAATACTCGCATCACCAAGTAAGTCTGTGTCAATCCCATACGCCAAGAAGCACAGCGCATAGATTATCCCTCCTATAAAACCGGAAACGATCACTCCTGTTATGGCACAATTAACCGCAGACAGGCACTCCTGCTTAGATGAATCACTTCCATCCTTTTTAAAAGCCTTAAAAAATGAGCCTACTTTTCCACTTGCTGCAAGAATCATTAGTGGTATCCCCAACACACATAGAAGAGATGGCAAATCCAGGCTGTGAACAAGTGCTATTAACAACATATCATCCGAGTAACCGTTCACTAAGATTACAAAAATTGTGAACATACATAACCCTACTACAAAAGCAACTACATTTGATTTTTTCATGTGAACCCTCCCGTATTAAAATTGTAATCAGTACTTACACCGTTTTGGTGTTTTGAGAAACCCATTTAAGAATCAGCCTTACAGCCAGGCAAACAATAATAAGCAATATGTATTCTACTATCGATGGCAGTATCCCGTATGTATACCACGGGGCAGATAAGACTTCATAATACTCAGGATGCCTATTATACATAAGGATGTTCATGTATATATTCTCAACAAGCATCCCCAACCCAAATACCAATATCACAGTCAAAGCGTAATTAATCTTCTTCATTTCATCTCGCCCTTTCGATGACAAAAGATGCCGGATTATCTATGCTGAGTTTATCTGTAATATCTATCATTTTTCCATCAGCAAACTTATAAACAAGATAAAAACCAGCTTCAGGAATCTCATATCCATCTGAATCTTCTGGCAAAGAGACATACTCCTGATGATGAGTGTCCACGTTATAAATTTCTATGGATTGTGCATAAGGTTCTCCACAACATATGTAGCAGCCAGATTCTAAATAGATTGATCCTATAACATATGAATTATCAGAACTTGGAGTTTCATTATCATTAACAGGTTCTGCCTCCTGTGAAAGCTCTATTGTATTCTGTTTTAGAATAACATCATCCTTCCTTGCACATGCACCACATAAAAGCGCCAGCCCCAGCAAAAATAATGAAATATTTACTGTTCCAAATACTCTTTTCACCTTCAAATGGCCTCCATAAGTTAAGGCTTAATACATGTTACATATTAGTAACGCTGACCTCTCCCTTTTCGGGACATATTTTTTCTATTTTTTTACAACATTCTCAGCAATTTTTATAAAATCCTCCCTGCTGGCTTTTCCAGTCACATAAAGTGCATAACCATCAATGCTTGTGGCAAGGCTTCCATGTACTCCGTCATGATATAAAAATGCCTGCTGACCATTTATTGTAATGACTTCTTTCTTCATTCCTTCAGTATTCAGGTATGCATTAGCTTCTGGCATGCATATGCTTACATCTAATAAATCTTCATTTACATCAACATATGTATATGTTGCGAATCCGGTCACCACATCTCTGCTATATAAATGATATCTTTCCGGTATATACGAAGGAATAAACTTTTTTAGTTCAGAGGAATCAAGTTCATTTTCATTTTCTAAACGGAAAAGGGTATACTGTTTTGTTGCTTCCATGAACCATCTGATAACACTATCCCTAAACTCAGCATTTACAGCTAAAGCAGTCCCAAAAGATATAATTCCCACAATAAGAATTGCAGCAACAGCTTTTCCAAAAGAACGCGCAACTCGCTCAGGAAAAGAAATCATTTCCGGCGCATCTGCAATTCTGCTAAGTGCTTTTTTGCAAGCCTTTTCCATAGAAATGTCACTTATTCTCTCACCTTCCTGAATTCCCATGATCTCAGAGAGAAGATGTTCAAAAAAGACCAGGTGAATATCCGAATCATTGATTTCATATAAGATCTCCATACTTTCAGAATTAAGATCAAATACATAATTTCCAAAAAGAAGTGATTGCCCCTCTATAGGAAGCGCCTCTATTTTCTTTGACAAAAACTCCACTTTTGTGGATGGCAGTCTCTTTTCTTTAGCGTCTTCGCGCCATTGCATAAGCTTCGGTGCCATCAGATTCAGAATTTCGATACCTGCCTCTTTTTCTAACATCTCATCAAATACCATATCCATCCTCTTTCTCAGAATAGCTGGTTCTAAGTCTCTCAATGACGCGCTGTCCCCGTTTACGTGCAGCATCTTCGGAAATATCCATCACCCTCGCAATCTCCCCATAACTCATTTCATAGGAATAACGCATAGCAACCAGCTCTTTATCATCATTAGAAAGAGTTTCCAAAAGTGCCCGGATATAATCATTCCGCTCATTTTTAAGCACAGTCCTCTCAGGATCATCCGTATCTGCCACTTGATCTCTGGACATTTCTTCAGTTCCATGCACATATCTTTTATTTTTTCTCAGAATACTGATTGAACAGTTCTTCACTATAACAACGCAGAACCCCCTCATTTCGTGACAGGATAATTCAGAAATTTTTTTAATATTCAGGGAAATCTTTAAGAATGCATCACTGACGGCCTCCTCAGCAAGAGATTCTGACCCAGTTATCCCTGCTGCAAGCCTCAGAAAAAAAGATTTATTTTCATTATATATTCTCTGTACCAGGTCCCTTTGCTCATCCTCAAGTACAGACAATAAAATCATTAACATTTTGATGCCCCCAAAACTTTTCTCAATACATATATGGTAACACAGGATTCATGGCAGTAATGATTTTATCTTTATGCTAATCAAAAAAAGAGCTGATGAATTCAAACAGAATATTTCTGCCACCCTTCTCAGCTCTTATATGACTTATTTAATTATCACATCACTCAGCGCATTGTTTACATCGTTCTTTTCAGTGTTGACCACATTTTCAGCGAGTTTCTGAAGATACTCCACAATTGCTTCCTTTATCTTGTCAAACATCGATTTCTTTGCCAATTCAGAATCAGAAAACTTTGCCTTCATTGCCTCTTGTATCCAGTCCTTTTTTACATCCATGACTTCCTCAATGTTGTCGACAAAATATGGAAAAATCCCTGCTTCCATTCCGTCATAAAATGCCTGAGAATCCCAATGGCTTCCATATTCCTGATTATTATTTTTACATGCCTGATATTCCTTATGAGACAAAAGGATATGCATTTCTAACAGAGTGGCATTTCTTGGGTTAATTTTGTTTACTTCTATTTCTCTATAATAATTATGGACATCTTTAAGCTCAGCATCTTCATCCGGATGAAACGCACTTTGTATTGCAACGGCAACAATAGGATTATCAGCTGTTGAATCCTTGGAATAATATGTGTCAAATACATATAGATAAAATCCCCCTGATTCAGGATTATCCGACTTTTTTCTGCAAAGTAGGCAACCTAGATTATCGGCATTTAATTCTTTATAATACTCTGATTCATTCACCTTATTATCTGTGGATACTTGCAGAGAATATGACACATCATTTTCTTTGATGACTCCTTCCTCTACGCCATTCAATTCAGTGATAGAAGTAGCCTTCATGGATTTATATATATCCATAACATCGCTATTGATGTGACTTGGTTTTCTTTCCTCAGTTGCTACACAGACATTAGCGTCAGTAGTAGTCGCATCACTCATGCTATTTCCATCTATAACTCTGCGGTTGTAAAAATCAGATCCAGTTAATGGTGATACAGCACTTATCATTAGTAATACCCCCTCTCCATATATGGTAGTTTTATTCTGTTTATGCTGTTTATATCTGGCCTTTCCTTAATAAAGTCATACATTGCCTTGTATCTGACATAGTAAAACATATAAGCAGGATGATTTGTCAATTCCATATGTTCTTTTAATGGTACTGTAAAATCATGCTTGATCTGAGAGCTCGCAGCATCGTACTGCACCGGATCCATATCTGCTCCAGCAAGCATCTGCCCAACACACATGGTAGCATCCTCTGGATATCCCCTATCATCGCAATATGCACCAAATGCGAGCAATTCCAATGCTGTCGCATTAGTTGGATCAACTTTGGATCCATCGATATCCTGTGTTACATATCCATTATCCTTATCCCAGATTTTAACTGTAAAAACAGGATTTTCCTTAGAAAACGAATCAGAATAATAAACCGACATCTGACTACCATAATTCCAAGCACATGCATATATTGCCTCCTTGCCAGAGTCCGGATCATTATAAATGAGTGGTGGCTGGTTGGCTCTTTCAGATAGAAATGGAGGAATATCTTTTATATTATTCGCTGTCGTTGTAGGACTTATCACACTACTAATACCAGATACTATCATAATCTTACTCCTGTTCCTTTTTGAGTCCACCGTTTTCCGCTGACCTCTCCAGCATAAACTCATACATAGCCTTGTATTTCAAGTGAACAATCATATATGCCGGGTTATTTGTTATATCCACGCAATCGTTCATCCGCTCGGTAAAGTTATGTTTTTATAGTGCTTCATCCAATGAATAAAACTTTGGTTCTTCATCTACCCCAACCATCGCCATCATTACATTAGATACAGCATCCTCTGGATATCCCCTGTCAGTGCAATATGAGCCAAACGCAAGCAACTCTAATACAGAAGCATTACTTGGATCTACTTTTGAACCATCGATTTCTTCTTCCGTATAGTTGCCATTACCATCCCAGTATTTAACTGTATAGACCGGATTATCCTGCGAATAGGAATCTGCGCGGAAAGTAGACATCCTGCTTCCATCTTTATATGCTATCGGAATCACAGCTTCCTTATTTGTTACAGGATCTGTGGATACCAGCGCAGGCATGTTGGCTCTTGTAGTCAGATTCTGTGGGATAGAAGTATTCTTGCCGCAATAACTCATTATAGGAATCGTATGATAATTATTCGAAATGTGCATTATATCCCCTTTCATTGCCCTTTGTATTAATAACGCGCGACATTGTTCATTTGGGACACCTTTTATCCGAGTTTATTTTCTTTTTATAAATAAAGTTGCCAAATCAACAAAAAAGCCAAACACCAATGAACAGAATCCATTCATTGATATCTGGCAGTCCCTGCTGTTTTGTATATCGTAAGCGCAAAATAATTCAGCGGGTTGCGCTATCCCGCAATGCATGTTAACAGGTACAAGGGCTTTTGCCCATAAAA
>SVFV01000078.1 GCA_015056655.1 Butyrivibrio sp. | reverse complement strand
ATCAAGGTTCAGATCTATGAAATCTCCAGTAAAATGGCGGTTTCTTTTTTATTTAGTACTCATGAATGAGGGCTTACGGCTACACAGTCTTTTTATCAGTTTCCTTTTTTGATCGTCCTGAATTCAGCCGGAGTCATCCCGTAATGTGTTTTAAAAATAGAATAGAAATGGCTTCTGTTGGTAAAGCCAAGGGATTCTGATATGTCTACAATATTCGCCCTGGTACCGGATAACAGACTGCATGCTTCTTCCATGCATATTCTCATTCCATAATCAAACAGGTTTAATCCGGAATATTTCTTACATATAGCATTTAAATACGAGCCAGAATAGGATAATTCTTTTTCTAACTGTGAACGGCTTATCCTGCCGTTATGACGAAGCATCAAGGAATTGATACTGTCAAATATCATGAACTCCTTATCAGATCCGATACTTATAGGAATTGTACTATAAGATCCGGGATTCATAAGATCGTTAAATATCTCCATTATGATACCTCTTACTGCGAATGTACTACTCAATTCCGGAGCCAGCATATGTGCAGTAAGATTATCGAATTTTCTATACATATTTTCATACGTTCCCTGAGAACCGGAAACCGGGATAAAATCTATATACTCCCTACGGTCAAAATCAGTACCGACTGTGTTTTGATGAAAGAATCTTTCTATTGCAGAACTCTTTAACTTTTCTTCTTCATCAAAAATGAATGGCGCATTAGGAAAGAAAACTGAATTTATTAGTTCTGTAGTCATCATCAAAAACACACACCGAAAGTCCGTTGAAAATTCTTCTGCGTGGTGTATCTTTTTATTCACGAGGCAAAGACTGCCTTTGGGATATACATGTCGTTTGTATTCTATGTTCTGATACATTTCGCCTTTAATCACAAACATTAACTCAAAACATTCATGCGTATGAAGCCCTTTTCTGTTTGTGGGATTATTAGGATCATCACGATCCATCACGGACATAAAAGAAGCATTGGGCTCCATGATAGTAACTATGAAATTTTGTTCAGGATCATCAGGGTGGACTGTTTCAAATGTTAGCCTGATAGGTCCATTTATGGAGATCCTGTCCTGATAGTAGTTTGCCTCAGTCTTTTTTATTATGTCTGAATTTTTTGTAGATAAAGAAACAAACATGTTTCCCTCCCAAAGTCGAATATGATACATATAATGAATTGATTGTATCACATATGCCATTTTATTCAATGCGAAAAGTATTTAATATATTATTTGTATCATAAACAATACATGGGAGGATTACAAAAATGGAACAAAAGAGGTATTCTTACGGCTGCGATAATGATATTTACTTACACCGTAAATCTGGGCGGGCTTGTTGCATTATCTTTTATCAGATCTGTCACGATGGCGCCTCTTATGGGATCCTTAAATGCCATCGTTGCTGCTGTAGCAAGGAACAGTTATCTTAAAACCGGAAAGCATACAGAGGGAATGATGTTCAGCTGTTCGTCAATTGGAATGAAAATTGGCGGTGGTGTTGGTGCAGGACTTGCTGGCTGGCTTCTTGCTGCAGCGGGATATGTTGGAACAGCAGAAGTACAGACACCGGAAGTACTCAATATGATAAAATTCATATATGGTGCAATTCCCCTGATTCTGACTGTACTGATTACAGTATGTCTTATATTTATGAAGGTTGAAGAAGAAAACGCAACACTTGAGAAAGCCGCTTAACAATAGGAGAGACTCACATGAAAGCACAATCATTTAATTTAGGCTGGTCCTTTTTTAAGGAGGGCCATGAAAACAATAAAAAGGCTGTTACATTGCCGCACGATGCAATGCTTTATGAAAACCGCAAGAAAGATAATCCTTCCGGTGCGGCGTGTGCTTATTTTGCCGGCGGAAAATATATATACGAAAAGACAATAGCTGCTGATGAAGGATGGAGGGACAAGAGCGTCATCCTTGAGTTTGAAGGTGTGTATCAGAAAGCTGTTGTATATATCAATGAAAACAAAGTTTGCAGCAATATATATGGATATTCCAATTTCTTTGTCCCTATAAATGATGAAATCATTTTGGGAAAAGAAAACACTATAAAGGTAGTGGCAGATAACTCAGACATGCCCAATTCAAGATGGTATTCCGGAAGCGGCATATATAGAAATGTAAAACTGTATGTAGGCAATAAAAAACATATAGTTCCCGATTCTGTATTTGTTAAAGCAGAAGCCGATGGAAGGACACTTATCAAAGGTGAAGTCACAGGCGGAGAAACAGTAAAGCTTTGCATTTCGAAAGACGGAACACTTGTTGCTGACACATTATCCCGGGTAACGGATGGGAAGTTCGAGGCAGAAATACAAGTTGATAACCCTTCATTATGGGATGAAGACACACCGACACTATATGATCTGTCAATTGAGCTTTTTGAAGACGAGCAGTCTCTTGATGAAACTTCATTGACATTTGGCTTCAGGACTATAAGCTGGGACAATGCTAATGGATTAACTGTAAATGGAAAGAAAGTTCTTTTGCGTGGAAGCTGCATACATCACGATAACGGCATATTAGGTGCTGCGGCAATTGATGAAGCGGAAGACCGGAAGATCAGGATACATAAAGAAGCAGGTTTTAATGCGATCAGAAGTGCACATAACCCTTGCTCCAAGGCCATTCTTAATGCCTGTGATAAGTATGGAGTATACGTAATGGATGAATTTGCTGACCATTGGCTGATCCACAAAAACCCATACGATTATGCGAATGAAGATTTTAAGGCAAATTGGGAAAAAGACCTTTTGGCAATGATCCGTAAGGACTTCTCGCATCCATCCGTAATCATGTATTCCATCGGCAATGAAATCTCAGAACTTGGCCTGGATAGCGGTGTCAATATGGCTAAAGAACTTGCTGAGTATGTAAAGAAAATTGATCCAACAAGATGCGTTACTGCCGGAATCAATCTGATGCTCGCAACAATGGCAGCAAAAGGAAAAGGCCTATACGGAAAGGAAGATGGTAATAATGCAGGAAACCAGTCCATGGACAATATGCCTACAAGTTCATTTTTCAATATGCTGATGAATCACATGGGAGACATCATGGACAAAATGGCGTCCGGAAAAGATGCAGATAAAGTTACTGCTCGCCTTGAAGGAATCCTTGATATCAATGGATATAATTATGCGACATCTAGATATATTTCAGAAGGAAAGAAATATCCCGGCAGAGTGATTGTTGGTTCGGAAACCCTTCCCCGAAGTATATATAAAAACTGGAAGCTTTGTGAAAAACTCCCCTATCTTATAGGAGATTTTGTCTGGACAGGATGGGACTATCTGGGTGAGTCTGGTATAGGCACTGTTAAGTATAAGTCAGAAATGGATGCCGGTGACCTTATCATCTCCGGTGGTCCCGGGCTTATAGATATATGCGGTAAAATGAGACCAGAAATGCAATGGAACCGCATGATATGGCATATGACTGACATCCCTGAAATAAGTGTTGAACCAATGAGTCATGCAGGAGAAAAGAACTCCATCAGCATGTGGAGAGATAATGATGGAGTTGCAAGCTGGACCTGGCCGGGATGTGAGGGAAAAAGAAACAAAGTAAGAGTATATGCAACAGGAGCTTATGTAGAGCTATTGGTTAATGGTAAAAGCCTTGGCCGCAAGAAAACCAAAGAATACAAAGCTGATTTTAAAAATATCATGTATGTGCCAGGAACAATAACTGCCAAGTCTTACGATACAGAAAACAGACTTATTGGAGAAAAAGAACTGCTGACCGATGAAGGCGAGACACGGATAATGCTTACTCCCTCAAAAACAAAACTTGTTGCCAATGGAGAGGACATCTGTTTTGTTGACATTGATCTTGTAGGTGATAAGAATATAACAAAATCATCAAGCGACGAGGTACTTCGCATCAAGGTGGACGGAGAAGGAGAGCTGATTGCATTTGGGTCAGCCAGACCCGCACCAAAAGAATCTTTTATAGGAAATACTCACTCTACATATCTCGGAAAAGCACAGGCTGTTATTCGTTCCGGTCAACAGCCGAGTAAGATTACTATATCTGTGTCTTCAGTGAATAGAACTGAAAAGCTAGTTATTGACTGTCAATGATACTGGTATTGAAAACTAATTTTGTAATACCAAGAGGATCATGTCTTAGTACATGGTCCTTTTCTGCCTCCTAAATAGTGTCAAATTTTCGTCTAGATATTCTCTACTCTTTGGACTCATATGGACAATAAAGTGCCTATTTGTGCGCCTTTGAACGGGTGGTTTTATAGGACAGCCTATATGCTCTAATGGTATCAGCAGAAACAGGCCCTGCGTTTACATGACGTGTGTAGCCCATGGAAGGAGGTTTTTATGAGGCAGATTGATCCGTACAAAAGGATTTGTTTTATGTGTGAGCAGGCTGAGCTGGATCCCAAAGAGGTGTGCTTGCTGTCGAAGACTCTTTTTACCCTTTATCAGGACTCCAAGATTGCAGGTAATCCCTGGAAAAGTCCTATAAGTAAAGAAAAAGAGGATAAACAGAAGAGAAGGATGAGAAGAGAGTTCCTGGATATTGCCAGGCATCAGATCAAGGATTCTTTTGAAGAACAGAAGGCTTTTGTTTGGGATGCTCTGGCGTGTCCTTGGATTGATGAGAAGATCACCATGATCATGACCAAGATGGAACAGTTCCCGCCGGATGGAGCATTATATAAGAAGATTCTCGAAGCAAGTTACCTTTCAGAATATAAGACAGAGGTCCAGCTCTTCAATGAGTGTAATCTTAGGAAAACGGCCTTTTACAAGAAGCGTGAGGCAGCGCTTACTTTGTTTGGAATAATGATCTGGAATTATGCTGAGAGCAGGGAGCAGGAGGACCGTGATAACGGACTTGTTGATTAAGAGTATTGCGCGGACATGATGCGAACAAACCGCGAACAATGTATGAACAATGCGAGGGCTTTCTGCGAAAAAAGTACGGATAAAGAGAGGACTAAGAAAGGACTAAGAAAGGACGTTAAGACAGGATTTATATGCTAAAATCGTTGTTGTTGTGACGGGAAACAGCATTTTGGAAACAACCAATTCCTGCATAGACTGTAGGTGATTGGTAAATGTGTACAAAAAATAGGACAGAACAACTGTTCGATTTCTACTTGTGACATGATATTAAGACTACTATAATTGGAGTATAGCAACCGCGGAGCTATAAAAGAGATCAGCTAACGGTTTTCTTTCCCTAATCCGTTAATTGTAACTATTAACAATTGGTTTTGGTTTTGTTCGCTTGGGGGTGAAGAGTTTGAAAAGAGCGAAGTTATCCATGGAGGGAGAACGCTGGGTTAACTGCCTGGTTTGTGGTAATAAGATCATGAAGGCCAGACGTGCCGATGTAGACGAGATATGTGAAGAGTGCGGCAACCTGATAACGATATGTGTGACCAAGAGTTTTGTTACTACTATAGTTAATGATGAAGAGAGCGATGAGCAGTCCTTTACAGAGAGGATGCTCAGGTACCAGAGGGAGTTGGCGCTATTGACCAACTGATACGGCCGGAAGCTTCTGGCCAATACACAACTTAATATGTTAATGCGGCAGATGATGGACTAGTGCAGAGCCACCGAGCCAGGAACAGCATCACCTGCCTAAAGATTTGCCAAGAGCTTAAAGAGTCGTGTAACTAACAACACGTAACATCGAAGGAGTCTGCAAAACGGAAGTATACCGAAAGGTTTTTTAACCTTAGGTTTATTAAAGTTTTGCAGGCTCTTTTTCTATGCTCTTGGCACGGTTGCTTCCGTTTGAAGACTCCGGATTGGAGGAAAAATGGAAACAAGAAATAACACAAGAGAGATTGGAGAGAGGATCAGAACATTAAGAGTTCAGAAGGGAATGAGTCAGGAGGAACTTGCAAGGCGCCTTAACCTTGGTAGCAGAAGCATGGTCTCAGAGTATGAGTCAGGTAAAAGATCCCTTTCGTCAGTAAATGTGATCGACTATGCATCCTTGTTTGATGTATCTGCTGACTGGATCCTGTTTGGGGCAGGAGATAAGGAAAAGAGAGAATATGCATCGGAGGTAGATGAAATGCTGCAGGCTTTCTACTCCATTAGAAATCCCAGAGCCAGGAAGATTGCAATTGAGCAGATAAGAGCGCTTTCAATACTATGACAGCGCTTTTACCAGCTCGTCGCAAATATCGAACTAAGTTCGCAGATGCCGACGGCTACGGCACTTTCACTGTTTTATCATTAAAGTGTCTTAAGGCAACACTTTGAAAAGGAGGAAAAATGTCAGCGGAAGAAAGTATTGTAAAGATTTATGCAGAGGCGGAGGACAAGGAAAGAATCAATATTATCCTCGAGCATTTTGATAATTTTATCATGCTGATAGATCTGTTTGAGGAAGACCTCCGCAACACACTGAAAGAGGAAAAGCTTTATAACAAGAGAGCTGAAAGAGGAGATCCTGGAGTGAGGGTACAGACTTCAGGAACAGGAGATCCGACAGGAAATGAAGCAACAAATAATGTCCAGCTTGCAAGGGACCTTCAGTCAGGCAATATCGAGCAAGTCATGAGAGGTGCAGATGAAGATATGAAGCACCGGGATGACATAGAGACTCTGAAGATGATGAGAAGTGATTACTCAGACATTATAAAGGCGATTGAGACTTTAAAGCCAAAGCCCAGAGCAGAGCTTAAGGACATTTTGAACGGAGTAAAGGATATCAGCAAGGTCGCAGAAGACAGTAACAGTGGCTACGATGCTACCAAACACCGACTTACACGGAGCCGTGGAAAGGTCAGGAAAAGAGCGATCTGTCTGATAAGAGCAAGGAGAGGCATAAAGATAAAAACGGAGGAATGAGAAATGCCAAAGAGAATAAGTGCAATAGAAGATGTATCAAAGGCTGTTACGGGAGGCCAGAAGATTTTTGTTTCATATGCGGAAGGTAAAGATCTCTATTCCATGGGACTCCACACCTTCCAGGACCTGGCCAGGGATGCAGGAGCTGTTTACCACATCAAGAGAAGGGTATTGGTAAATACTCTGAAGGTCAATGAATATCTTGAAAATTTTTGTGATTCAAATAGATAACCGTAGGAATCCAATGCTGTCCAATGAAGTCCAAATAGAAGCATTTATGCGGGTTTAAGGCGGTTTGTAAGGATAAAAATGGATTGAAACAGAGGAATGTCGCGGATTATAATTAACATATGAACCGATTATTCCTCTTCTTTATTAATAGAAGGAGGACATGATCATGTACAGAAAAGATGCAAAGGGGTACAGACTTAACACCGGCGAGAGCGTAAGAAAGGACGGTAGATATACATATTCCTATACAGACCGTATGGGCAAAAGACACTACATATACCGTAAGTCTTTGGTAGAGCTCAGGGAGGCTGAGAAGAAGCTTCACAGAGATTATGATGACGGACTTGATCCGGTAAAATCCAAGTACATTGAAGTAAACCATATGGTTGAGAATTATCTCTCTACCAAGCACAATCTGAAGATTACTACAAAGGGTACTTACGTTAAGATGTACAACCAGTATATCAAGAATGACTTTGGCAAGCACAGGATCGTGGATGTGAAGTATTCTGATATCAAGAAGTATTATTACGGCCTCATCGTAGAGCGTGGCCTCAAGGCAACGACAGTAGATCATGTACATACGATTTTAAGACCTGCTTTCCAGATGGCTGTAAGAGATGGGCTTATCAGAACTAATCCTACGGATGATGTGATGGCTGAGATCAAGCGCAGCAGATTCTGGGAGAAGCCGGACAGAAAAGCCCTGACTGTAAAAGAGCAGCAGGTCTTTATGGATATCTTCAGAAACAATCCTGAGTTTCATGGATGGCTTCCGCTCATGACAGTGCTTCTTGGTACCGGTTTAAGGATTGGCGAGGCATTAGCACTTTCATGGACCGACAGCATTGATATGGAAAATCGTATCGTTCATGTGAACCGCAGTTTCAGTGACAGACCTGATGAATTCGGAGAATGCAAGAAGCGTATCCAAACTACCAAGACGGATGCCGGTACAAGAGACATACCCATGGTTCAGGAAGTGTTCGATGCATTCCTTATGGAATATGAGTTCCAGAAGATCCTGGGATTCTGTAATGAAGAGATTGATGGATTCAAGGATTTCATTTTTATCTCCAGCAATCAGAGCGTTCTTCTGCCCGGAGCAGTGAATCGTGCAATACACAGTGCAGTAGACTGGTACAATGAACACGAGGTTGCTGCAGCAGCTGATGAGGGAAGAGAACCATTTCTTTTGCCTGAAGAGATCACCTGCCACATTCTCCGTCATACCTTCTGTACAAGACTTTGCGAAAACGAGAGTAACATCAAGGTGATCCAGTCTCTTATGGGACACAGGGATATCACCACCACCATGAATATCTATGCTGATGCCACTAAGGAAAAGAAGCAGGAGATCATGGCTCACCTGGAGGGTAAGATCATCATTTGAAAAAGTGCTTGAATGGATTAAAATGGAGTATTATAATATGAGTATAAAACATCACTCATAGATTTATGAGATGTAATGTAGTGAAATGTGTAGTCAAAATGTCCTCATTGGATGACTACTACATACATTTGGCCTTCAACGGTGAGTGTACACACAGATCCAGTAAAAATAAGGCCTGCCACGCAGTTTACAACACTTTCTGGTACTTCGGTGGACTTGTGTGGTATCTCAAAAATGAGATGAAAGATTTCAAGTGGACGTGTATGGACAGTAATGGTTGTGAATGATAGAGACCACTCTAATTATCCCGACGTTAAAATCTTTAGACAAGTAATCAGGTGGTATCAGTTATGGCATGGATATTATAGGTATGCCGGGGACTAAATAATTGAATTTATGAGATTGCTGCATTGGACATATTTGTTCAATGCAGTATTTTTTTGCATTTCTTTTAAAGTTGCGTACTGTTGATTTTTTGATTTTTACCAAAGATTCTAAAAGTGATGGAATAGAAGTTAGAGTGCAAGATGGAGATGTCTGGTTAACTCAAAATGCGATAGCACAGCTTTTTGATATTGATAGGTCAGTTGTCTCGAAGCATCTCAAAAAAATTTTTTCGTCGGGGGAATTGGATGAAAATTCAGTTTGTGCAAAATATGCACAAACTGCTGATGATGGAAAAAACTACAATTATAAGTTTTATTCTTTGGCAGCGATTATTGCTGTAGGATATAGGACAAATTCTGATAAGGCAACACAATTTAGACAATGGGTAACGAAGGTATTAGATGCATTTACTAAACAGGGTTATGTTCTTGATAAAAGCAGACTATCCTTGGAACGACTGTTGAATATCTTGTCTGTGGAGTCATCAAGGCACCTGAGCTGGATGCCGATTCTGTTGAGCTTCTTAAGCAGTTTGAGGCTATGGACGAGAAGATCAGGCAGATCATGTTGGTACAGATGAGGGCTGTTGCCAGATTTAATCATCTGGAGAGGTAAATGGGAGTGTGAAATGATAAATTCAACTGTTTGAGATGGTTATTTAGAGATAAAATCTCTAAATAAGCAAATGAAATGTTGAATTTCCCTAATTATCTAGATAGAAATTTCGTTTTTTTGCATCTGAGTATTATTTTGGGGGATTTTTATATCCTTTTTCATCTAAATAGGCTTAAAATCTTTCACATAAACCAAAATTCTGGTTTGGGTGAAAGATTTTGTGCTATAATATAGCTACGAAACAGTTCAAAAGGAGGTTGCCAGATGCTTATTAGCTTTAAATTCAATAACTTCTGCTCGTTCAATGTTGAGAGCGAATTTAGTATGGAGGCATCTAATAGCAAAGTTAAGACGAGATATCCTGACAACTATACTTCTACAGATGTGGATTACGATCTTCTAAAGACTGCAGTTATTGTCGGTGAGAATGCAGGTGGTAAATCCAATTTTATTGGGAGTCTTAAGTTTTTGAAATC
>SVFV01000077.1 GCA_015056655.1 Butyrivibrio sp. | reverse complement strand
CGGTGAAAGTCGCATGTCCGGTGCTAGTCGGGGGAAAAGCTGGAGATAACTTCAAAGGCTTACCTATCGAAACAAGCTGAGAAACTGTTGTATTCAGCGCTTATTGGCTACATCCATTATGAGGCTCCGATAGAGGAACAGAACTTCACAACACTTCTTGAAATGATCAACGCAATGGAGGTCAGAGAAGATGATGAGGAGTTCAAAAACGCAGTTGATATGCTTTTTGATGAGCTGGAAGAAAAAGATCCAAATCATTTTGCAGTTCGCCAATATAAGAAGTACAAATTGGCAGCTGGAAAGACAGCGAAATCTATCCTCGTGAGCTGTGGCGCAAGGCTTGCTCCCTTTGATATCAAAGAGCTCAGAGAGATCACAGCATACGATGAATTACAACTGGATACCATTGGAGATAAGAAGACGGCGTTGTTTCTGATTATGTCAGATACAGACGCCACTTTTAATTTCCTGATATCCATGGTTTATACGCAGCTGTTCAATCTACTCTGCGAGAAAGCTGATGATGTCTACGGTGGAAGGCTACCTGTTCATGTAAGGTGCCTGATTGATGAGTGTGCCAATATTGGACAGATTCCGAATCTGGAGAAGCTGGTAGCAACTATCAGATCCCGTGAGATAAGTGCATGTCTGGTGCTACAGGCAAAGTCACAGCTGAAGGCAATCTACAAGGATAATGCAGATACCATTGTCGGCAATATGGATTCTCAGATATTCCTTGGAGGAACTGAAAAGACTACACTGAAAGATCTGACAGAAATCCTTGGTAAAGAAACCATTGATATGTACACCACAGGAAACACTAAGGGCTCCCAAGAATCCTACAACATGAATTATCAGAAGCTTGGAAAAGAGCTTATGAGCATGGATGAACTTGCTGTTATGGATGGAAGTAAATGTATCGTGCAGGTGAGAGGCGTAAGACCTTTTCTTTCGGATAAGTATGACCTGACAAAGCATCCAAACTATCCGCTGACAGCAGACTATGACAAGAAAAACTGGTTTGATATTGAAAAGTATCTGAACAGAAAGCTTGTCCTTCATCCAAATGATGAATACGAGATTTTTATAGATGGAGAGGAGAAGAAAGAAGATGGCTGATTGGAAACTTCATGGCACACATAGAAAAGAGAACTTTGAATATGGTTTATTTCCAGAACATATGTGGGATGAACTTAGAAGGTATCAGGAAGTCTTTGGAGATGAATTTGGAATAGATCAGCTTTTGAAAATCAAGGATATAGAAGCAAAAGCCTTCATTGCTGAGTCTATTTGCGATGCACCGGAATTCTTCATGGATATGTTAGGAGTATCAAGGCAGTATCCCGAATTTGATTCCATAAGTGGCGCACTTAGGGAATTGAATGAGATTGCCAGCGAGTATCTGGAAAATAAGAAATAAGATTCTTACGGCGTAGCCCTAACAGGCGATTGAAAAGCAGGAGTCATAACCTGCCGCCGTATTACTCCCAGTGTGGGAGTGCAGCGGATATTATCCGCATTATTAAAATGCAGCGCTGTGCCGGATAGTCACTGCAGAAGACACCGGCTTACAACTTCATATGGAACCCGTAAACAAGGGCAGTTAATGAGGAGTCACGGTCTGATCAACCGATGGCTCTTTTTTAATGCCCGCAAGCAACTAACAACTATTTTTCTAAATCACAGGAGGATTTTAATTTTTGCAAAAATTTCTGAACAAATCATCATAAACGAATAGTATGGCATTTTTTCAGAGCGCAGTAGGCGTACTTCAGACACTCGTTATCGCACTTGGTGCAGGTCTTGGAATTTGGGGCGTTGTAAACCTCATGGAGGGATATGGCAATGATAACCCTGGAGCTAAGTCTCAGGGAATGAAGCAGCTCATGGCTGGCGGTGGTGTGGCTCTTATCGGTACTACACTCGTTCCACTTCTTGCTGGACTTTTTTAATCCGGTCAGATCAAAAGGATTGGAAGGGGCAGCAATAAAAGCTGCTCCTTCTAAGAAAGGAGGCAATCGTTGGACAGTTTGTTAGAAAAACTGACGGATTGGCTCAAAGACATGCTGATAGGTGGGATTATGGACAATCTCACATCTACATTTACAACACTTAACCAGAAGATTGGAGAGGTAACAGCACAGGTAGCACAGACACCGGATCAATTTCAGCCAACGGTATATAACCTGATTCGGAATCTGTCTGAAAACGTAATTCTGCCGATTGCAGGAATCGTGCTTACTTTTATTGCTTGTTATGAACTGATACAGCTGGTCATTGCTCATAATAACCTGGCGAATTTTGAGACCTGGATATTTTTCAAGTGGGTATTCAAGACCTTTGTAGCAGTCACATTGATTACCAATACCTTTAACATTACGATGGCAGTTTTTGATGTCGCGCAGCATGTTGTCAATCAGTCAGGATCACTTATTGCCGGAAGCACAGCTGTTGATGGCTCTACTCTGGCAACTATGCAGTCAACGCTGGAAGGATATGAACTTGGACCGTTGTTTGGAATATTCTTACAGTCCTTTGTAGTAAGGTTCCTATTCCAGCTTCTATCTATTTTGATCTGGGCAATTGTGTACGGACGAATGATAGAGATTTACCTGACCATCAGCCTTGCTCCGATTCCATTTGCAACCTTTGGAAACAGAGAGCAGAGCATGATTGGACAGAATTATTTAAGATCCCTTTTTGCGTTAGGCTTCCAGGGATTTTTGATTATGGTATGTGTAGCAATCTACGCTGCCCTGGTTCAAGCAGTTTCGTTTTCATCAGATATCATGGGCTCTTTGTGGAATGTCCTTGGTATCACTTTATTACTTGCATTTACCCTGTTTAAGACAGGCTCCATTGCACGTTCCGTATTCCACGCACATTAAGGAGGAAGTTAATGGCATCTTATATTCCGGTACCTCGTGATCTCACGAAGGTAAAGAGTAAAGTGGCATTTAACCTCACCAAGCGTCAGCTCATCTGCTTTGTAATAGCTGCAGTCATAGGTGTACCGACATTTTTCCTTTTGAAAAAGGCAGGGAATACAACCTTTGCAGCTATGGGCATGATGATAGTGATGATGCCGCTGTTTTTCTTTGCAATGTATGAAAAGAATGGACAGCCATTGGAGGTATTTTTGCACCACTTTATTCAGGCAACATTCATAAAGCCGAAGATCCGGCCATACAAAACTGACAATTATTTCGCTGCCCTCATGAGGCAGAAGAACGCAGAAAAGGAGGTAGAGAAAATTGTTCGGGAAAGCGAAAAAAAGAGAAATCGTAATGCCACAAGGACTATCAAAGGCAGACCAGAGAAGAGTAAGAGCAGTCATAAAAAACGCTCAGAAATTTGATGGAGTTCCTCGTACAGCACAGCAGAGTATTCCTTTTGAACGAATGTTTAAGGATGGCATTTGCAGAATAGGAAGCGATTATTATACAAAGACAATCCAATTTCAGGATATAAACTATCAGCTGGCACAGCAGGAAGATCAGACAGAGATCTTTGAAGAGTGGTGCAGCTTTTTAAACTTTTTTGATAGCTCTGTTCACTTTGAGCTCAGCTTTATGAATATGGCTACGGATGCAGAAAAGTTTGAAAAGTCCATTGCAATACCGCATCAGGATGATGGCTTCAATGAAGTCAGAGATGAATATACCGGTATGCTGAAACGCCAGATGGAAGCAGGAAACAATGGTCTTACAAAGACCAAGTATCTATCCTTTGGTATTCATGCAGAATCTATGAGGGCTGCAAAACCAAGACTAATCCATATTGAGATGGATCTCCTCAATAACTTCAAGCGTCTGGGAGTACAGGCAATCACACTTAACGGTGCAGAACGCCTAGAGCTGATACATCAGCAGTTCCATATGGGAGATGATGAGAAGTTCTTCTTTGACTGGAAATGGCTAGTGGGAAGCGGGCTTTCTGTAAAAGATTTTGTGGCTCCGGCAGGTATCAATTTCAAAAATGGCAGATTGTTCCAGATGGGAAATCTCTATGGCGCTATGAGTTTCTTAAGTATTACAGCTTCGGATATCTCAGACAGGATGCTTGCTGATTTTCTTGGCATGGAATCCAGCCAGATTGTGACCATGCATTTGCAGTCCGTTGATCAGACGGAAGCTATCAAGACTGTAAAGCATACCATCACAGAACTTGACCGAAGCAAGATAGAGGAGCAGAAAAAGGCAGTAAGAGCTGGTTACGATATGGATATAATCCCTTCAGATCTGGCTACTTACGGCAAGGATGCAAAAGCGCTTTTGAAGGAATTGCAGAGCCAGAATGAGAGAATGTTCCTGTTGACCTTCTTGGTACTTAATACCGGAAAGACGGAGCAGGAGCTAGAAAATAATGTCTTCCAGGCTAATTCCATTGCTCAGAAGCATAACTGTAATTTGATAAGACTCAATTTCCAGCAGGAGCAAGGACTTATGAGTTCCCTTCCTCTTGCCTATAACGAGATTGAGATTCAGCGAGGCATGACCACAAGCTCTACAGCAATCTTTGTGCCTTTTACCACACAGGAGCTGTTTCAGGCAGGTAATGAGGCGCTTTACTACGGCCTCAATGCTCTTTCCAATAATTTGATTATGGTAGACAGAAAGAAGCTGAAAAACCCGAACGGACTAATCCTTGGTACTCCAGGTTCAGGTAAATCTTTCTCTGCAAAAAGAGAAATCGCAAATGCGTTTCTGGTGACAGATGATGACGTAATCATTTCAGATCCTGAGGCAGAGTACAGTGCTCTGGTGAAAAGATTTGGCGGTCAGGTCATTAAAATCAGTCCTACCAGTACCCAGTATATCAATCCTATGGACATCAATATGAATTATTCGGATGATGATAATCCGATTGCCCTGAAGGCTGATTTCATATTGTCTCTGTGTGAGTTGATTGTGGGTGGTAAGGAAGGCTTGAAACCTGTTGAGAAGACGGTTATTGACCGTTGTATTCATCAGATTTATCAGAAGTATTTTCTGAATCCTGTGCCGGAGAATATGCCTCTTCTGGAAGACCTCTACAATGCGCTTTTGAAGCAGGATGAGCCGGAAGCTAAGAATGTAGCGACAGCTCTTGAAATCTATGTCAGTGGTTCCCTGAATGTATTCAATCACAGAACCAATGTAGATATCACCAATAGACTTGTCTGCTATGACATTAAGGATCTTGGAAAGCAGCTTAAGAAAATTGGTATGTTGGTAGTTCAGGATCAGGTCTGGGGTAGGGTTACAGAGAACCGTAGTCAAGGAAAATCCACTAGGTACTATATGGATGAAATGCACCTGCTTCTTCGTGAAGAACAGACCGCAGCCTATACCGTAGAGATCTGGAAGCGTTTCAGAAAATGGGGAGGTATTCCTACTGGCATCACTCAGAACGTAAAGGATCTTTTGGCATCCAAGGAAGTTGAGAACATCTTTGAAAACTCTGATTTTATCTATATGCTGAATCAGGCTGTAGGTGACAGATCTATTCTCGCTAAGCAATTAAATATTAGCCCTCATCAGCTCTCGTATGTAACACATTCTGGAGAAGGTGAAGGGCTTTTATTTTATGGCAATGTAATCCTTCCGTTTGTAGATCGTTTCCCTAAAGATTTGGAACTCTATCGTATCATGACCACCAAGCTTGATGAGGTAGTTAAGTCGCAGGAGGAGACCTAAATGAATGAAGATAAGAAGTTTACTGAGGAGAAGCCTCGGAAGAGAGCCTCCGCTAGATATCAAAGAAAGAGTCAGGGCGAAAAACTGAAGACTGAGACTGCAGCCAAGAAAGCATATGGCAAAAAGTTCCGTCATGGAAAGAAGAATGTGGAGCTTACAGCTGAAGAAAAGAAAAAGCTTAGAAAGCTTCAAGTGCAGGGCAGACACAAGATTCGCCGTAATATAGCTGAAAATGCTACAGCACATCGCCAGGTTGACCACGCCAATGAAGATAAGAATGTTGGAACGCAGGCTCTGAATAAAGGCGTAGAAACTGCTGAAAATGCAGCGGGAGCTGTTAAGCAGAGCATCTATTCCAGAAAGCTTCAGAATAAAGTGAAAAAGGCTGAAGCCGAAGTTGACAGACATCAGGCTCAGAAAAATCTTATGAAAAAGGAATTTCAGCGTGCAGCCAATAAGAAAACCCAGAAGGAAGCGGCCAATCAGGTAGGAAGTGTATCTAAGAAATTTGTAGATAAGGCAGAAGATTTAGTTGGTAGATTTGCAGAATGGCTGCGTGAAAAGATTATGGATAATCCGATAGTTCTGATTATTGCCGTTGCGATTCTTATCGTTGTGCTTCTGATCAGTGGAAGTGCAGGTCTTGCTGGAGGAATGGTCGGGTCATTTAGTGATACCACTATAGCTACATCCTATACAGCTGAGGATACTGATATCCTTGCAGTAGAACAGGATTATAAGGATAAAGAATCTGACCTTCAGAATCAGGTCAATAATATTCCTACTACACATCCGGGATATGACGAGTATCGTTACAATCTGGCTGAGATCAATCATAACCCTTTCCAGCTTGCTGCTTTGCTGACGGTTCTGTACGAGGATTATACAGAGGATGAGGTACAAAGTAAGCTCAATGAAATCTTCAATGCCCAGTATAAGCTTACCACTAGAGAAGTTGTTGAAACGAGAACACGTACTGAGACAAGAACTGGAACCAGAACAATTCATAATTCTGATGGTACGACTTCAACTGAGACCTATACCTATGAGGTGGAAGTTGAGTATGACTGGCATGTGTTGGTGACAACGCTTACTAATGCAACAATGGATGCTGTTGTCAGAAATATGGGACTTACTGATGACCAGATGCAGCGTTATGAACTCCTTTTGGAAACGAGAGGAAATAAGGCATATCTTTTTGAGGGAGATCCATATGCTAATCCAGATCCTGGAGATTATCAGGATTATGACATTCCACCGGAAGCTCTGACTGATACCAGATTCGCCAATATGATCAGGGAAGCTGAGAAGTACCTTGGATATCCGTATGTATGGGGCGGTTCCAATCCAAGTACCAGCTTTGATTGTTCCGGTTTTGTAAGTTATGTCATCAATCATTGTGGGAATGGATGGAGTGTAGGTAGACAGACTGCAAACGGTCTTCTGACTAACTGTTGCACAAGAGTTTCAAGGGATGAAGCCAAGCCTGGAGATCTGATCTTTTTCAAAGGTACCTATGAGACAACAGGTGCCAGCCATGTTGGAATCTATGTTGGGAACGGCATGATGATTCATTGTGGCAACCCGATTCAGTACACATCTATCAATTCAAATTACTGGAGGAATCATTTCTATACCTTCGGCAGAATTAATGATTAGGAGGAAAGCTTATGTTTGAACGATTGGATAAACTTCGTGAAGAAGTAAGACGCTGTGAAAAGCGCAGAGATGAAGCGAATGAACGCTTGAAAGCAGCTCAGGCAAAACTTAAGGAAGCAGAGGCTAGTCAGATTCTTTCTGATGTCGGAGCTTTGAAACTGTCGCCGGAAGAGGTTGCAAATCTTTTGCAGCTTGCTGCATCCGGTCAGCTTGCTATTCCTGGGGCTACTGGAAATACCACACCGGACACCACAAGGGAGAAATTCGTATATAAGGGAACTACTAACTTCTCTGATGACGATGAGGATGAAAATAAGGAGGATACCGAAAATGAAGATTACTAAAATATCAATGAAAATTACCGGGGCTGTAGCATGTGCTACAGCTTTTTTAATTGGGGCAGCTCCCATAACAGCATTTGCTCATACAGGCCCGGAAGCTGAGTGTATTTGTGAATCGAAATGTACAGAGGATCACATCAATGAGGATTGCCCAGTATGTAAAGAGGATTACACCTTATGCCAGGGCAAAGAAGAAATTCCTTGTGATGTCGTAGAAGATGAAGAGCCTATGGGGCCTCTTACACCGGATGGAAATATGATTCTGGTGGATGACTACGGTTCTATTGAAGCTGGCGGCAAGCAGTTTATCACTGTTGTGACCAAGAGCGGCAATTACTTTTATATCATCATAGACCGTGATGATCAGGGTGATGAGACAGTTCACTTCCTAAATATGGTTGATGAATCTGATCTTCTTGCCCTTATGGATGAGGATGAACAGAAGGCTTATCTGGAATCTATGGATGTAGAGCCGAAGGAGGATACGGATACGGTAGAAGAGCCTGTAACACCAGAGGAACCTGAGAAGGTGGAAGAGAAGAAAGCACCATCTGTAAGTCCTGCAGCTATTGTTACTCTTATCATATTCCTAGGTGCAGGTGGATTTATGGGTTATAAGTACCTTAAAGAAAAGAATCCGAAGAAGGAATCGGTTAGCCCAGATCCAGATGAAGATTATTCAGAGGATGAGGATGATTACCTTACGGATGCAGAAGTAGAGATTGAGAATACTTCTGTTGAAGAGTCTGAAACAGATAGTTTCGATGATGAAGATACCGAATAATTGAACTCTATTTACCGGGGCAGTCTTAAAAAGGCTGCCCTTTCTTTTTGGAGGAAAAGACTATGGCAAGAAAATCAAGATATATGGGTTACGTAAATGGCTATGAAGAGCTGAAAGAAAAGCATGCCAAACGTAGAGAAATCAAGAAAGAAAAGTCTCTTACAAAGAAGCTGAATCAGTACAAGAGGGAGGTGAAGGATGGTGAACAATACGCATGATTTTGATCCTAAGAAAGCTGCTGAACAGCGAAAGGCTGAGCTTAAGGATATTACAGAGAAATTGGAAAAGGGAGTCCAGGATGTTTATTCCTCTGAGCAGTATCAGGATCTCTTAAATACTATGGCGAAGTTCCCTCACTATTCGGTGAATAACAATATCCTGATCATGATGCAGAAACCGGATGCAACCCTAGTTCAGTCCTATACCGGATGGAAGAAAATGGGGCGTTTTGTAAAGAAGGGTGAGAAGGGTATCCGTATCCTGGCACCTGCTCCTTTCAAACTGGAGAAGGAACAGGACAAGGTAGATGAATCCGGCAAGGTTGTTCTGGATAAGGATGGCGAAGCTGTAAAAGAAAAGATAGAAATCAATATGACTGCCTTTAAGCCTGTAAGTACATTTGATGTGTCTCAGACAGAAGGGGAACCTCTTCCTCAGATTGGCGTTGATGAGCTTACTGGAAATATCGAAGGTTATCAGACCTTGTTTGAAGCCATTAAATCAGCCAGTCCTATACCTATCGCATTTGAAGATATCAAATCTGGTGCCAAAGGTTATTTTCATGTTGAAGAGAATCGTATCGCTTTAAATAACGGTATGAGCGAGATTCAGAATGTGAAGACAGCAATTCATGAGATGGCACATGCAAAGCTACATAACTCCGAGGCTCAAAAAAACAATAAACAGTCTAAGAACAGCAAAGAGGTTGAAGCAGAGAGTGTTGCCTATACTGTATGTCAACACTATGGCATTGATACTTCTGATTACAGCTTTGCCTATGTTGCAACCTGGTCTCAGGGAAAAGAGCTTCCGGAACTGAAGGAATCCCTAAATATAATCCGTAATGCAGCGTCAGAGCTGATTACTAAGATTGATGAGAAGGTTCAGGAGATTACTGCTGAAAAGGCACCTGTAGAGCAGGTAAAAGAATTTGGCCATCTCAAATTATCGGAACCGTTCAAACCGGAAGCTATGGAGGCTGATAAGCCAATCATGATTGTAGATGCCAGGACGAAAACCCCTGAGAAGGAATCTGTGGTAAAGCAGTTGAAGAAGGAAAAGACCAAGGCTGCCAAGCCTAAGAAGACCAAAACTGCAAGTAAGAAAAAGGAGGAAGTTGCCATATGAAATTAGTAATTGCGGAGAAACCTTCGGTGGCTCAGTCACTGGCGAAAGTCATCGGAGCTACTAATAAAAAGGATGGCTACCTAGAAGGCAATGGTTATATTGTCAGCTGGTGTGTAGGGCATCTGATAGAACTGGCAAGACCTGAATCCTATGATGAAAAATACAGTAAGTGGCGCAAGGAAGATTTACCGATTTTCCCTGCGCCTTTTTCATATCAGGTAACAGCTTCTACGAAAAAGCAGTATCAGGTATTAAAGGATCTAATGAAGAGACTGGATGTAGATGGTCTTATTGAAGCAACTGATGCAGGACGAGAAGGTGAGTTAATCTTCCGTCTTGTATATAATCAGGCAGGATGTAAAAAGCCGTTTGAGAGACTTTGGATTTCATCCATGGAAGATAAAGCAATCAGAGATGGCTTTGCTAATCTGAAACCAAGCGTAGACTATGATGATCTCTATGAAGCTGCACTTTGTCGTGAACGTGCCGACTGGCTTGTTGGTATCAATGCTACAAGATTCTTTTCTACAGTTTACGGTCAGACTTTAAATGT
>SVFV01000076.1 GCA_015056655.1 Butyrivibrio sp. | reverse complement strand
CTTATTAAGGAGACGGGCCTTCTCGGTCTTATCAACAGTGCGAAAGAAAGTATAACTGACTAAAAGAATGTAGGTGAAATTAGAATAGGATGTAATGCGAACTAAGATATATTTTGATTGATCTCATCCAGGAAAAGCTTTACTGCCGGTGACTGTACTTCATATTTTTTCCATATAAGATTACCGTGGACTTCCATGAGTGGATCCAAGGGAACAAATGTGAGGGGGCTATCACCGGTTGTGTTTATGAGATTGTCAAAACATATGGCATATCCCAGTTCATCCTCAACAAGAAGAGAAGCGTTATATATTAGATTGTAGGTGGCTACAATACGAAGCTTTGATAGGAGCCGGTCATTTTTAAAATGTCTCTGCGCACCTCTTGATATGATAACCGGTTCATCTATAAGATCACTAAACCGGATGGTTTTTTTAGAGGCAAAAGGACTATCTTTACGCATTAGAATGCCGTAAGTGTCTGCCATAGGAAGAGTTATGCTGTCATAACGTGTTTCGTCTACATCTGAGAAAATTATTGCAAAGTCTAGAATTCCATTTGCTATTTCATCCATCAGGTCGATGGTATCTCCACTCATTATACTAACTGTAATTCCGGGATGGTTTTCAGATAACCGGGATGCAGCTTTTGATATGAAACTGAATACTCTGGATTCTCCTGCACCTATACGAATTGTTCCCGTTATCTGGCCTCTGGTCTGAGATATTTCCTCTTCTGTGCGTTGAATCAGACCGACTATCTCCTCAGCACGTTTTCTTAAAACCATTCCTTCTTCAGTGAGCGTGATCTTTCTGTTTCCCCTTATGAAAAGAGTGGCGCCTAGCTCTTCCTCAAGCTCCTTCATCTGTCTCGACAAAGAGGGCTGTGCTACGTGAAGAGCTTCTGAGGCTGCTGAAATATTACCTTCACGAACTACTGCCAGGAAATACTGCATTATTCTTAAATCCATGTTTTCTCTCCTAAAAATTAAATACACATTGTTATCCACATTGTGACCATCGCTCCGGAGGGTTCGTTTTTGCTATTCATATTTATTATACCATACTATTCAATATAAGTATTTGATTATAGATATATTCTGAATGATAATGGGAACAGGAAGACAACAGACAGCAAAAAACGCTGATTCCATACATGAGGGAGCGCACTATGGCTAAAGAAATATCATCCAAAGAAAACATCATGGGAACAGAGAAGATAAACAAGCTTGTGATCACTACCGGAATTCCGCTGATGTTCAGTCTTCTTATCAACTCTCTTTATAACCTTGTGGATTCGGTCTTTGTATCAAGAATCTCAGAAGATGCCCTGACAGCACTTTCTCTTGCCGGACCGGTACAGCTGATCGTTTCATCTCTTGGTCTTGGAAATGCGGTAGGACTAAACGCAGTAATATCTAAAGCATTGGGAGAGAAGCGTCCCGACAAGGTTAAGAATGCAGCAAATGCAGCCATCTTTATAGCAGTATGCTGCTGGATAATAAATGTGATCATCTGTCTTTTGTTTGTCCGTCTATACTATGACTGGCAGGCTGGTGGCAATGAGACTATTGCCAGATATGGAAGACAGTATCTGACCATCTGCATGATCTTTTCTTTTGGACAGATGGGGCAGTGGGTGTTTGACCGTTTTGTAATAGCCAGTGGAAAATCAAGCCTCTTTATATTTACACTGTCAGCAGCTTCTATCACCAACCTGATACTCGATCCAATTTTCATATTCGGAATGTTTGGGCTTCCAAGGCTTGAGACAACAGGAGCTGCGATAGCTACTGTTATAGGACAGTGCGTGGGATTACTTGCCGGTATTGTCATAAATAAGAGATGGAACAAAGAAATACCATTCTCAGTCACCTTTAGCCCTGATATGGAAAGTGTTAAAAATATCCTTAAGGTCGGAATACCTTCAACTGTTGTCCAGGTACTAACTTCTTTTGTAAACATAGGAATGAATTCAATCCTGCTTTCATTCTCATCCACAGCTGTTGCAGTATACGGAGTCTGTGCCCGTATGCAGAATGTCGTTACGGTTGGAGTTCATGGAATTGATAATGGGCTTATTCCTATAGTTGCATATAATTATGGCGCAGGAAAAAGATCACGCATCAGTGATTCGGTAAAATGGGCAGTTATTTATGGAGTCGCACTGTTCATAGTATTTTTCATGATACTTGAGCTTCTCCCGATGCAGATGCTAAGCCTGTTTGATGCTTCTGAGCATATGATGAAAATCGGAGTTCCTGCCATCAGGATTCTGGCTACTGCTTATTTAATTTCCATACCCAGCCTTGTTCTGGCAGCTGCTCTCCAGGGACTTTCACATGGAACAAGAAGCATGTATATAACAATGCTCCGTCAGGCTATACTCCCCCTCGCATTCGCTTTTGTGCTAAGCAGAACAAAACAGATCAGCCTTGTCTGGACAGCATTTATTATGGCTGAATTACTTGTTATACCGGTAGCGCTGGCACTGTGGAAGAAGAGCTTCAATGAATCAGGAATAAAAGAACCTGGCCTTGGCAATGTGTAAAAGATTATGTCAGACAGTTCATTGTGATAAAGTAATTAGTAAGGAAATATAAGGTAAGTAGGAGGTATCTTATGGACTTTAAACCGACAAAAAAACTTGGTTTTGGAATGATGCGCATGCCGCTTATTGATGAAACCAATGATGCAGATGTTGATGTGGAGCAGGTTTCAAAAATGGTGGACATGTTCCTTGAGAGAGGCTTTACCTATTTTGATACCGCCTGGATGTATAACGGGTTTAACAGTGAGAATGTCGTAAAAAAGGCACTTGTAGAAAGACATTCAAGGGAAAGCTTTACTCTGGCTACAAAGCTTCATGCCGGATTCATAAATACTAAAGAGGATCGTGACAAGATATTTAATGAACAGCTTCAAAAGACCGGAGCAGGATATTTTGACTATTATCTTATACATGGTATTGAAGCGGGAATGATCCGGAAATATGAAGATCTTGACTGCTTTGGATGGCTTCTGGATAAAAAGAAAGAAGGTATGGTACGTCATGCAGGTTTCTCGTTCCATGATACGCCTGAGCTTCTTGATGAAATACTTACTAACCATCCTGATATGGAATTTGTTCAGCTTCAGATAAATTATCTTGACTGGGAGAGTGAATGGGTTCAGTCAAGAGCCTGCTATGAAGTGGCAGTAAAACATGGTAAGCCGGTCATTGTAATGGAACCGGTAAAGGGCGGTACACTTGCAAATCTCCCTGAGGATGCTGAAAAGCTCTTTAAGGATTGTGATCCTGAAATGTCCATTCCAAGCTGGGCAATCAGATTTGCAGCCAGCCTTGAGAACGTCATGGTTGTGCTGTCTGGAATGAGCAGCCTTGAGCAGATGGATAACAATACATCTTATATGAAGGAGTTCAAGCCTCTGTCTGATGATGAAAAGGATATGTGTTTTAAGGCTGCAGAGATCATCAACAATCAAATTGCGATACCTTGCACAGCATGCTCCTACTGTACAGAGGGATGCCCTATGAAGATTGCAATTCCTAAGTATTTTTCTCTTTATAATGAAAATATGAGAGAGGACATGGCACAGAAGGGATGGACGGTAAACTTTACCAATTATGGGAATCTGGTTAATAGCGGATTTGGAAAGGCAAGTGACTGTATAGCTTGCGGTCAGTGCGAAGGGGTGTGCCCTCAGCATTTGCCGATAATCGAGAACCTGAAGAAGGTTGCAGCTCATTTTGAAAATTAAGTCATATAGAAGACCTTTATAACTGTGGTGTTATCTAATTTACAGAGATTTTTTCAAACTCTCGGCAAAACGTGAATTTATCAGAATAGAGATGCCTTGGCAAAAAAGCCTTGGCATCTTATTTTTTCTTTTTCTTCTTGCCAGCCATGAAAACCTTGATTGCATCAAAGGTCTCATCACTGATGTAGTGCTCCACACGACAAGCATCCTCGGAGGCAATCTTATCGTCAACTCCAATATACTTAAGTGCTTCAGTCAGTACTGTATGGCGCTCGTAGATGCGCTTAGCCAGAACCTTACCTGCTTCTGTCAAAACAACAAAGCCATAGTCATCAGTCTTGACCAGCCCCTCATCCTTAAGAAGATGCATGGCGCGGCTGACAGAGGGTCTTGAATAACCAAGCTCCTCGCCGATATCTACAGCACGGACATTGGCGCGGCTTTGTGAAAGAACATAAATTGTCTCCAGATACATCTCTCCAGATTCTTGAAGTGCCATAATTTGGCCGCCTTTCTTAATCTTTTTCTTACAATTAAGAATACTATAACCCATGATGAAAAACAAATGGAAATAAAAGAGCTGGCTTAAGAGTAGGCATTTTTGCTGTGTAAATTTCTATCAATTAAATTGCACAAAAGCAGATAAAATCTGAGTTTTTTCAGAAAAATTTTATTGACAATTATTATTGATAAGCATATTCTATGAATTGAAGTTAGCATAAGCTAATTGATGTAATACATTGCTAACGACACTTAAGCAAATAGGAGAGAAAAATGTCTATGTCACTTAATGAAGCAGCACTCGGTACAGAATATACAATCGAAAATGTCGCAACTGGAGGCGATGAGGAGATGGAGAGCTTTCTCTTTTCACTTGGTTGCTATAGTGGAGAGAAGATTACAGTTGTAGACAAAAAGAGAAATTTGGTAGTCGCTATTAAGGATGCAAGATATAATATTGACCCCGAGTTAGCGGATGCTATCAGAATTCAGTAAGATTCGAAGATACATTAAAAATGTGTTTTGAATTATATAGCAACTTTTAGGAGGATGAAAAAAATGAGAATCGCTATGGCTGGTAATCCCAACAGCGGCAAAACAACCATGTACAACGCCTTAACCGGTAGATCTGAAAAGATCGGTAACTGGGCCGGCGTTACAGTTGACAAGAAAGAGAGCGCTATCAAAAAGAGCTACTATGATGGCGACAAGGAGTTGATCGCAGTAGATCTTCCCGGAGCATATTCAATGTCTCCATTCACATCAGAGGAGAGCATCACAAGCGGATATGTTAAGAACGAGCATCCTGATGCTATCATCAACATCGTGGATGCAACTAATCTTAGCAGAAGTCTCTTTTTCACAACACAGCTCCTTGAACTTGGGGTTCCTGTAGTTGTTGCGCTTAACAAGAATGATGCCAATGATAAGAAGGGCAACTCTATTGATGAGAAGCTCCTTTCAGAGAAGCTAGGTTGTCCTGTTATCAAGACAGTAGCTACTTCTGAGACAGGTCTTAAGGAAGTTGTTAAGGCAGCCGCAGAGCTTGAGGGCAAGGGCCAGAAAGAGCCATATGTTCAGGGGGATATTGATCTTACAAGCAAGGCTGAGGTTGAGGCAGCTGACAGGAAGCGATTCGAGTTTGTTAATAAGATCGTAAGCGAAGTAGAGAACCGTAAGGTGTTCACCAAGGACAAGAACTTTGGCGATACGATTGATAACGTGATTACACATCCTATTCTTGGTATTGCGATCTTTGCGGCCATCATGTGGCTGGTATTCTATATCTCACAGACAACAGTTGGAACATGGCTTGCAGATATCCTTGCAGGCTGGATCGAATCCTTCCAGGGAATGGTTGGAGATGCAATGGCAGATGCCAACCCACTCCTTTATGCTCTGCTTGTTGATGGTATTATCGGTGGTGTAGGTGCCGTTGTTGGTTTCCTTCCACTGGTTATGGTAATGTACTTCCTCATCGCTCTTTTAGAGGACTGCGGATATATGGCAAGAGCAACAGTTGTTCTTGACCCTATTTTTAAGAGGGTTGGTCTTTCAGGTAAGTCAGTTATCCCTATGATTATTGGTACCGGTTGCGGAATTCCGGCTATCATGGCCTGCAGAACCATCAGGAATGAGAGGGAGAGACGTGCAACAGCCATGCTTGCAACCTTCATGCCATGCGGAGCCAAGCTTCCTGTAATAGCTCTTTTCGCCGGAGCATTCTTCCCGGAGTCAAGATGGGTAAGCTTTATCTGCTACATGGGTGGTATCCTTCTGATCCTCCTTGGAGCACTTCTTATCAAGGCTATCACTGGTATGAAGTATAGAAAGAGTTTCTTCATCATTGAGCTTCCTGAGTACAAGATTCCTAGCCTTTCATTTGCTCTTAAGTCAATGCTTGAAAGAGGTAAGGCTTATATCGTTAAGGCCGGAACTGTTATCCTTGTATGTAACACAGTTGTACAGATCATGCAGACCTTCAACTTTAGCTTCCAGCCGGTTGAAGAGGGAATGGAGAGCACATCAATCCTTGCAGGAGTTGCAGGACCATTTGCATACCTTCTCGTACCTGTAGTTGGTGTTGTCAGCTGGCAGCTTGCAGCGGCAGCTATTACAGGCTTCATCGCAAAAGAGAATGTTGTTGGTACTATCGCAACAGTATTTGCAATTTCGAACCTCATCGATACAGAGGCGCTTGAGCTTATCGGTGAAGGAAATGCAGTAGGAGCAGTAATGGGAATTACCAAGGTTGCAGCCCTTGCATATCTTATGTTCAATCTTTACACACCACCTTGCTTTGCGGCTCTTGGAGCTATGAATTCTGAGATGAAGTCAGCTAAGTGGCTGTGGGGTGCTATTGGACTTCAGCTTGCAACAGGCTTTACTGTCGGATTCCTTGTATATCAGATCGGAACTCTTATTACAACAGGCGCTCTGGGAGCAGGCTTTGTATACGGACTTATCGCGATTGCTGTTTTTGCAGCATTTATTGTATACCTGATCCAGAAAAACCAGAAAGAGATGGCTTTGGAGTACAAGCTGGACTGATCTGTTTTTGAAAAGAAAGTGTTAGTAAAATGACAGATTTTATTGTAATTGTAATTATCGTAATGATTCTTGGACTTGCGATCAGATATATTTATAAGGAAAAGAAGAAAGGTGTACACTGCATCGGGTGTCCATCAGCGGGAGCTTGCCACAAGGCTACCTGTTCATGCAAAAACAAATAATGTAATAAAGCCCGTCCAAAAGCGGGCTTTATTATTGGGGGAACGGTTAGTAACAACTAACGGAGAACAAGATTATGAGCAACGAACAGATCATCACAGCATTGAAAAGTAGGGGAATGCGCATAACAAAACAAAGAAGACTGGTAGCAGATGTAATTGCAGAAAATGATGGGGCCTCATGTAAGGATATTTGCTGTAATGTCAAAAAGAAAGATGATTCAATAGGTACTGCCACAGTCTACCGTATGATCAGGGTCCTGGAGGAAATTGGAGTGATAGACAGGATTGACATAGTCAAACTTAAATGAGGCAGATTAAGATATGACAAATGCGATTGTAATTATAATTTTAATGATAGTGATCATAATGGCCACAAAAGGCGCAGCAAAGCATTTTATGGGACAGGGAAGCTGCTGCGGGGGTGGATCATCTACAGTTAAGGAGCCAGACAAGAAGCTTTCCGGTCCTGCAGTTAAGACCATGGTCTTTAAGATCGACGGGATGCATTGTGAGAACTGCAGTAATCGTGTGAAAAGAGCTATTAACAGAATTGACGGAGTATCAGCTAAGCTGAATTTACGGAAGAAGGAAGCTGTGGTCGAGTATGATAGGGAAGTGGATGACGCCACGATTATAAGGGCTATAGAGACTTTGGATTACAAAGTCATATCTGTGATAAAGAAATAAATAAAGAAAACCTCGTAGTTGCCAGAACAGCTGCTACGAGGTTTTTACTTTAGGTTAATCATCCAATAGATTTGTCATGCTCTTCATGCTGAGAGCTATGGTAGACGCGTTGTGAAGAAATGCGGTTGTCGTCGGTGTAAAGATCCCCAGCATCCCCATGATTATCAGAAATGAATTAAACCCGATAATGGAATTGTAGTTCAGGTTAATCCTTCGCATCAGCTCTGTACTGAGACTTCTAAGCGTTAAAAGAGCTCCGAGATCATCAGAGGAGATGGTTATATCTGCAATCTCTCTTGCGATAGAAGCTCCGGTGCTTACCGCGATTCCGGCATCGGCTTCGGAAAGAGCAGGTGAGTCATTTATACCATCACCGATCATGATTACTTTTCTGCCGGCTTCATGTTCTTTTCTTATGAAATCAGCCTTGTCTTCAGGAAGAACTTCAGAGAAGTATCTGATTACGCCGGTCTTTTCTGCAACTGACTTGGCAGTCCTGTCACTGTCTCCGGTCATCATAACTACATTTTCAAAACCAACCTCTTTCAATTTCCTTATTACTGAAGGAGCCTCATTTCTAAGTGGATCTTCGATAAGTATTACTGCAGCGAGCTCTTCACCGATAGACATATACAGGTGCGAATATTCAGGCGGAAGAGAATCGAACCTGTCAGTGAATCCACTTGGAACAATACATTTTTCGTCCTCAAAGATGTAGTGATGGCTTCCTATACATACCTTTTTACCGTCAATCGTACTGGAAATGCCATGTGCAACGATATAGGCAGCTCTGGTGTGCTTCTCTTCATGAGTTAGTCCTTTAATCTCAGCAGCCTTTACCACAGCGTTAGCTATGGAGTGAGGGTAGTGTTCCTCAAGACACGCAGCAAGGCGAAGCATTTCATCTTCGTCATTCTCGCCAAAAGTAACAACCTTGGCAACTTTTGGTGTGGCATGAGTCAGAGTTCCGGTTTTGTCGAAGACTATTGTTTTTGCTTCAGCCACAGCCTCCATGAATTTGCCGCCTTTTACAGATATTTTGTGATCACCAGCTTCTCTCATTGCTGAGAGTACTGAAATAGGCATGGCGAGCTTTAATGCACAGCAGAAGTCTACCATAAGGATTGATGTGGCCTTGGTGGCATTTCTGGTAAATAGCCAGGTGAGGAGTGTGGCACCAAAAGTATAGGGAACAAGTCTGTCGGCAAGGTGTGCAGCCTTTGCTTCTGACTCAGATTTGAGCTTTTCGGATTCCTCTATCATAGCTACAATCCTGTCATATCGTCCCTGCCCCTGTGCCTTCTGTACGGTTATGACAAGTTCACCTTCATCAATAACAGTACCGGCGTATACAAGAGAGCCTTCTGTTTTGTGGACAGGTTCGGATTCACCAGTCATGGTTGCCTGATTTACGAAAGCATCACCGCTTAGTACTACACCGTCAAGGGGGATCATGGTGCCGGTTCTGACAACTATCCTGTCATTCTCTTTTATGTCAGAGATATTTGAAAGGACCTCCTGGCCATCAGAAGAAAGCATCCATACCTTGTCTACATTCAGGGACATGGCCCTTGCAAGGTCATCGACGGACTTTTTGTGAGTCCAGTCCTCCATCATCTCACCCATTTCAAGAAGGAACATTACATTGCTTGCTGTTGCATGATCGCCTCTGAGCAGTGATACCGCAATGCTGGTTGCATCAAGAACAGAAACTTCAAGCTTTCCGGAGAGTAGGCACTTAAGCCCCTTAATTATGTAAGGGATAGCCTTTAGATATATAATTACCCTTCTTATCTGCAATGGAATGATGAATCTGCGGACAAGCTTGCCTGCAATATGGAAGAACATTCTGTCTTCGTATTCGATACGGAGCTCCCTGCCTGTATGTTCGGGCACAGTAATCTCTGTTCGCTCACTATATTCAGAAAACGCTTGTATCAGATCATTCCTGCAGGAAGAGTCATAGAAAACTATGGCATTTGAAGTCCGTTCATTTACATCAGCTTTTTTTACAAAAGGAAGTGAGGAAAGATAATACTGGATTTTATCAGCTTCAAAAGAAGACATATGGCGTACAGCAATGTGTACACGCATACGTCCCCCATTTTCATGCAATATTTTACAATTCATAGTTATGCCTCAGCGTTTGCCAGAACAGCTTTTGCATCCTCAATTTCTTTTGCTCTTTCATCAGCATATCGTTTTTCATTGATTTCCTTTGCATCAGCACTGATGTCCTGACAGTTCTCCTTGATGTTAGTGTAGGTCTCAAGGCATGTATCCTTGCATCTGTATGCCGCAGCAGTTATATGTGTGTAGCATTTCTTGGCATCCTTGCTGGAGAGGAGCTTAACTCCTGCTGTACCAAGCGCGAAACCGCATGCCACTTTTCCTATTGTGCTCCAATTAATCATAGATAGTCCTCCTAAGTTTGTGATTGCAATAATTATAAAACAGCATAGGAAGTGTAGAGGCAGCTAACGAGTGAGAATTTTTATCAACAAGGGAGTGGAAGGCATATGCATAAAAACTGCAATTATATCTTTTTTTGGAGGCGTCACAACTTTTGTAAGGGAATATAATTTCCATCCTCGATGGTTCGCGTTATTCACAATAATACGAACTAAAAGCTTTAGTGCAAAATACATCCCTTTAATTTGCGGCATTTTTTCTTCAATTATACATGGGGATACCCTATACTAGCATTCAGAGGAGAACAGATAAACATGGGAAACATAATCAGGTTAAATGCGGAAGTGCCACATGAAAAATGGCTTTCCATGTCCAATCAGGGAACGGATGGTTTCCTTGAATTATTATTAGATAAGATAGTGTCAAATGATCTATGAAAAAACTGAGTCAAAAAAATAGGCTCAGATGAACCTTGAAAATCGCAGATATT
>SVFV01000075.1 GCA_015056655.1 Butyrivibrio sp. | reverse complement strand
CGCGCACCCGCATAGCGGGTGGTTGATATTTCGCACGCTTCGCGAGCTCAACTGGGTCACGACCCATAATAAAAAAGCTGCGAGCCATATGGCTTGCAGCTTTTTATTTGTAGTGCGACTTTTGTCGCGCTTAATTATTTAAACTATGATTATGAAATCGCCTTAACAGCTTCTACATCATGAGGAGCCTGAGCCTTCTTATGAGCAGTAGAGAGCATAAGCTTAATTCTGTTGAGCTGGTTAACTTCACTTGCACCTGGATCATAGTCGATAGCAACTATATTACATTCAGGATAAAGATGTCTCATCTGCTTGATAACACCCTTACCAACTACGTGGTTAGGAAGACAACCAAAAGGCTGTGTGCAGACGATATTGGAAGCACCTTCTTTAATCAGTTCAACCATTTCACCTGTAAGAAACCAACCTTCACCTGTCTGGTTACCGATAGATACGATAGGCTTAGCATAATCAACAAGCTTATAAATGCTTGTAGGAGCATCAAAGTGAACACTGTTCTTAAATGCCTTAGTAGCACCGCCTCTAAGCTTTTCAAGTGCCCAGATTCCAACCTTACAGAATGCCTTTGTCTTCTTACTTGTACCAAGCTGATCAGCCTTATATACCTGATTGTAGAAGCAGTAGAGCATGAAGTCCAAAAGATCAGGTACAACAGCTTCAGCGCCTTCAGCCTCTAACAGATCAACAAGGTGGTTATTTGCAGCAGGTGCGAACTTAACAAGGATCTCACCAACGATACCAACTCTGGGCTTAACTTCATCTGTAATCTCAATCTTATCAAAGTCTTTGATTATCTCAGCACAAAGCTTCTGGAATTTTGTAAAGCTCATATGCTTAGCGGATACGAAATCAATACATTCCTTTTTCCACTTAGCATGGACAGCTTCAACGGAACCAGGTACCTTCTCATAAGGACGCATACGATAAACGCATCTCATGAATACATCACCAAATACAGCAGCGTATGCAGCTCTTTCGAGCATCTCAAAGTTAATATTGAAACCAGGGTTGCTCTCCAATTTACTAAGGTTAAGAGATACAACAGGAACCTGCTCCATTCCAGCTTTTCTAAGAGCTCTTCTGATGAAACCTACATAGTTTGTTGCTCGGCATCCACCACCTGTCTGGCTCATAAGAACGGCTGTCTTATTAAGGTCATATTTTCCTGAATGAAGCTCATCCATGATCTGACCAACAACCCAGAGAGAAGGGTAGCAGGCATCATTATTTACATATTTAAGACCCATATCAATGGCGTGCTTGTTATCATTCTGCATGACAACCATGTTGTATCCACAAGCAGAAAGAGCAGGCTCTAAAATGTCAAAGTGTATGGGTGACATCTGTGGAACAAGGATTGTGTAATCCTTTCTCATCTCCTCAGTGAAAAGTACTCTCTTGTAAGCAGTAGAACCAATTTCACGTTCCTTAAAGCCCTGCTGCTTTCTGACTCTGATAGCAGCAAGAAGAGAACGTACTCTGATTCTTGCGCTTCCGAGGTTATTTACTTCATCAATCTTCAGGCAAGTATAAATCTTGTCTGAACCAGAAAGAATATCATTTACCTGATCTGTTGTTACAGCATCAAGACCGCATCCGAAGGAGTTAAGCTGAATAAGATCAAGGTCATCTCTTGTGCGAACATAGCTTGCGGCTGCATACAGACGAGAGTGGTACATCCACTGGTCTGATACGATAAGAGGTCTCTCAGGTGCTCCAAGGTGTGAGATAGAGTCCTCTGTAAGGACAGCAACACCATAAGAGCAGATCATATCAGGAATACCGTGGTTGATCTCGGGATCAACGTGGTAAGGTCTTCCGGCAACAACAATACCATGTCTGTTGTTTTCCTTCATCCAACGGAGAGTTTCTTCACCCTTCTTACGAATATCATCGCGAGCCCTTGCCATTTCTTCCCAGGCATTTGTAGCAGCCTTGATAATCTCTCCAGCGGGAATTTCAGAGAATTCCTTAATGAGAGCATCAGTAGCAGTCTTAAGTGAAGCAAAGGACATGAAAGGATTTCTAAGCTTAACCTGTCCGTTTGTAATTGATTCTACGTTGTTCTTAATATTCTCAGAATATGATGTGACGATAGGGCAGTTGTAGTGATTTGTAGCACCATCAACCTCATCACGCTCATAGAAAAGACCAGGGTAGAAAATGAAATCTACGTTATTCTTGATAAGCCATTCAATATGTCCATGTGAAAGCTTTGCAGGGTAACACTCTGACTCACTGGGAATGGATTCAATACCAAGCTCATAAATCTGGTGTGTTGATCTGGGTGACAATACTACCTTGTAACCAAGATCTGTAAAGAAGGTAAACCAGAAAGGATAGTTCTCGTAGAAGTTAAGAACTCTGGGTATACCAACTGTACCTCTTGTTGCCTGTGCTTCATCAAGAGGCTTGTAATCAAATATTCTCTTATATTTATAGTCGAAGAGGTTAGGAATTCCCTCGGCATTCTTTACTTTACCGATACCTCTTTCACATCTGTTACCAGAAATGTGCTGACGTCCACCAGTAAATTTATTGATGGTAAGACGACAATGGTTTGTGCAGCCCTGACATGTAGTCATGCTTGTTGAATACTCAAGCTTATTGATCTGATCAATAGTGAGCATTGTTGTTTCCTGGTTTTTGTTTTCGTTGAAACGATTTCTGGCTATAAGAGCAGCACCGAATGCACCCATGATACCTGCAATGTCAGGTCTTGTAACCTTAGCACCAGAGATTTTCTCAAATGCTTTAAGAACAGCATCATTATAGAAGGTTCCACCCTGAACAACGATATGTTCACCGAGGTCCTTCGCGTCTGATACTTTAATAACCTTAAAGAGTGCATTCTTAATAACAGAGTATGCAAGACCAGCAGAGATATCTGCAACTGAAGCGCCTTCCTTCTGAGCCTGTTTTACTCTTGAATTCATAAATACAGTACAACGAGTACCAAGATCAATAGGTGACTCTGCAAAAAGTGCTACCTTTGCGAAATCCTGAACTGAGTAGTTAAGTGATTTTGCGAAGGTCTCAATAAAGCTTCCGCAGCCTGAAGAGCATGCTTCATTAAGCTGTACGGAATCTACAGTGTCGTTCTTAATATGGATGCACTTCATATCCTGACCACCGATATCAAGGATACAGTCAACTTCAGGATCGAAGAATGCAGCTGCATTATAGTGAGCGATTGTCTCGACTTCACCATCATCAAGCATAAGAGCTGATTTAAGAAGAGCTTCACCATATCCGGTGGAGCAGGAACGGGCAATCTTAACGCCCTCGGGCATAAGCTTGTAAATCTCCTGGATGGAGCCAATAGCTGTCTTTAAAGGACTTCCGTTATTGCTTGAATAGAAAGAGTAGAGAAGATCGCCATCCTCGGAAACCAGAGCACACTTAGTTGTTGTGGATCCGGCATCGATACCAAGGAAAGCATTTCCCTTATAGTTATCAAGCAGAGAAGTCTTTACTCTGTAATTGTTCTGTCTATTTAAGAATTCCTCATACTCGGCCTCTGATTCAAATAAGGGCTCAAGACGGGAAACCTCTGCAGCCATTGTAATCTTGTGTGAGAGCTTGCCAATCATTTCAGTCATTGTGAAATGAGCATCCTCACTTGCATTCATAGCTGAACCCATAGCAGCGAAAAGATGAGAATGAGCGGTATCGATAATGTGCTCATCATCAAGCTTGAGTGTTCTTACAAATGCCTCTTTAAGTTCAGAGAGGAAGTGGAGAGGACCACCTAAAAATGCAATATGTCCTCTGATGGGCTTACCACATGCAAGACCACTGATTGTCTGATTCACAACTGCCTGGAAAATAGATGCTGCAAGGTCTTCCTTGGTAGCACCTTCATTGATAAGAGGCTGAATGTCAGACTTTGCAAATACACCACAACGGGCAGCAATAGTATATAGGTTGTTGTAATTCTTGGCATATTCATTAAGACCAGCCGCATCTGTCTGAAGCAGAGAAGCCATCTGGTCAATAAAGGAACCTGTACCACCGGCACAGATACCATTCATACGCTGTTCAACATTACCACCTTCAAAGTAGATGATCTTGGCATCTTCACCACCAAGCTCGATTGCTACATCTGTCTTTGGAGCAAGAGCTTTAAGGGCAGTTGAAACCGCAATTACTTCCTGAACAAAGGGTATATCAAGGTGACTGGCAAGAGTAAGTCCGCCAGATCCAGTGATAACCGGATGGAGAGTAACATTGCCACTTGTTTTTGTTGCGTCCTGAAGAAGTGAAAGCAGCGTCTCCTGAATATTCGCATAATGCCTCTTATAATCGGAGAAAACAATGTTTCTGTCTGCATCCATGAGTGCGATTTTGACTGTTGTGGAACCAATATCAATTCCTAATGTGTAGTCTCTTGAAATCATTAAAACAACCTCTGAAAAAATATATCTTTAGTTACTTATTAATATGCACTATTATTTCGAAGCGCATTCCAATGAATTATACATTCTTGAATTGGAAAATTCAAGAATGCATCAACCAAGTCAATTTGAATCGACTTTGTCGATAGGGCTTGGTTGACTCTTGAAGCATGTTCTCACGAAATCCGCAGCTAGTGCGGATTTCTGATATTGTATTTATGAATGTTATGGTTTTTGAACTAGTGCAATTCGTCTGTGCAAATAAAGGCTACTTATGTTACACTCTTTATCAGGGTAATTCTAAAAGGAGACAATTTATTTATGAGCAATTTTGAAAGAAAATTTGGTAAATATGCCATTAAGAATCTTACTATAAAGCTTATTCTTTGCTATGTGATTGGATATATCCTTTACTACATACCATTCGGAGCAAATATTCTTGGATATTTAACTCTTAATCCGGCAGAGATTTTGCATGGACAGGTATGGAGACTTGCTTCATGGATTCTTGTTCCTCCGATTGCGACCAGTGGAGGGAATATTTTCCTTACTCTTATCATGCTTTATTTCTATTATTCAATAGGAACAACTATGGAAAATGTATGGGGAACCTATAAATATAATATGTATATTTTCACTGGCTTTTTATTGATGATAATTAGTTCTGTGATTACATATTTGGTTGTTATTGCCCAGGTTGGAGGAAGTGTTGAAATAGCCAGTGCTTATATGGGCGAGATAGCACTTTATTTCATGACCTCTTATTACATCAACATGTCCATTTTGCTTGCTTTTGCAGCTACTTTTCCGGACAATGTGGTACTGTTCATGTTTATAATTCCGCTGAAGATGAAGTGGCTTGGAATCTTTTATGGGGTATACCTTGTGTTTGAGGCTGCTTCAGCTATATTCGCAGGTGCTTATTACAAATTCTTCCCCATTGTGGCATCACTTCTTACCTTTGGCATATTCTGGCTTACAAGTGGCAGATTTATGCACCTTAGACCAAGAGAAATCAAGAGAAGAAATGACTTTAAGAAATCTGCAAAGATGATGCCTAAGGGAGTGACAAAGCATAAGTGCGCATTTTGCGGAAAAACAGATGAGGATGATCCGAATCTTGAGTTCAGATTCTGCTCAAAATGTAACGGTAATTATGAGTATTGTCAGGATCACCTTTTTACACATGTTCACGTGAAATGATGTGTCATATTTATGGGACACTTAATGGATTAAATTATAAGTACAGTTAACTGGAAGAAAGGAATATATGAGTAGTTTAGATAATAAAGAGCAGTTGTTTGCACAGATTCTTTCTGACCTTACTAAGAGAGCCAGAAGACAGGGAGGTGTTGTAACTCAGGAGGAGATTGAGGACGCTTTTTCAGAGCTTGAGTTAAATGAGACACAGTATGATCTTATTAAGGATTATCTGAAGAACCATAATATAGGTATTGGCGAAGCAGTTGATGCTTCTGAGTATCTTACCGAGGAGGAGAGCAGCTACCTTGAGTTCTATCTGACTGAGCTTGAGGAGATTGAGCCTGTTTCCGATGGAGAGAAGGAAGCTATTATCATTTCAGCTATGGCTGGTGAGACTTCTGCGAAAAAGAGACTTGTGGAGCTGAGTCTTCCTATAGTTGTTGACGTTGCTAAGCTCTATGCAGAGCAGGGCGTGCTTCTCGAGGACCTTATCGGAGAGGGCAACATGGCTCTTCTTAAGGCAGTGGATGAAATCGGTTCACTGGAATCTCACAGTGACTGCGACTCATTCCTTGCGCAGATGATGATGGATGCCATGGAGGCTCTTATTGAGGATGATGCGGCTGAGACTTCCAGAGGACAGAAGGCAGTTAAGCTTGTGCAGGAGGTTGCTGACAAGGCAAAAGAACTTGCAGATGAACTCAGGAGAAGCTGTACAGTTGAAGAACTCGCAGAAGAGACTGGCTGGGAGATTGAGAAAATCCTAGAAGCAATCAAGGTCAGTGGTAACCAGATCGAAGACCTAGACTATAAACCACAGGATAATAACTGATCATGTACAATATCGTTAACGAAGATGATTTTAAATATGTGATGCAGGATGTCTCCAGATATTACTTTGGAGCCAGACTTAGCTATGATGAGATACTTAGACAGGAGATGGCTCCATTTAAATTCAAGACCATCCTTGAACGTTATTTGCTCAAGGATATCGGAGGAGATACAACACTTGAGAGTCACCTTTATCATCTGACAGAGGAATCCTTCGAGGCCAGAGTGTACAAGCAGCTTAAAGCAAGGGTGCGTGTTTCTCAGTACAAGAAGAATCGAACTGATTTATACCAGGAGAAACTTTACACTATTAATGAACTTGCAACATATACACCTGAAGAGAAGGAACAGATGGGGATGATTGTGCGTGAGCTGGTTATTTCAAAACTAGCATTGTTTGCATTTTCTGTTTGATGAAAAGTGATAGTAATTGAGTATAGGGGATATTCATATTTCTCCTATATTCGATGGCTCTTATTGGGGGCTTGACATTAGCTGGAGATTTGGGTAATATAGCGAAGTCTTAGTTTTTGGCATATCGCCAGTTTTTTCCATTTAATTGTTTTGCAAAACGAAATTTGAATAAAAATAATTATAATGTTGACACGAACGAACGTTTGGTTTAATATAATTTCAGAACGTTTGTTCTTGTGAAAAAGGAGATTAGTATGGAAAGAGAAGATAAGCAGAAAGCATTAGAAGCAGCACTTGGACAGATTGAGAAGCAGTTTGGTAAGGGAGCAGTTATGAAGCTCGGTGATTCATCTGCACAGATGAACGTTGAGACTACCCCTACTGGTTCACTTAGTCTTGATATAGCACTTGGCCTTGGCGGAATTCCCAAGGGACGTATCGTAGAGATTTACGGACCTGAGTCCAGTGGTAAGACTACTGTTACTCTTCACATGATTGCTGAAGTTCAGAAGAGGGGCGGAATTGCAGGCTTCATCGATGCTGAGCATGCTCTTGATCCAGTTTATGCGAAGAATATCGGTGTAGATATTGATAACTTATATATTTCACAGCCTGATTCTGGTGAACAGGCACTTGAAATCTGCGAGACAATGGTTAGATCTGGCGCAGTAGATATTGTAGTAGTTGACTCGGTCGCAGCACTTGTTCCTAAGGCTGAAATTGATGGAGATATGGGTGATTCTCATGTGGGTCTTCAGGCCAGACTTATGTCTCAGGCACTTCGTAAGCTCACAGCTGTTATTAGCAAATCAAACTGCACAGTAATTTTCATCAACCAGCTTCGTGAAAAGGTTGGTGTTATGTTTGGTAATCCTGAAACAACAACTGGTGGACGTGCACTTAAGTTCTATTCATCAGTACGTATGGATGTTAGAAGAACAGAAACTCTGAAGCAGAGCGGAGAACCTATCGGTAACAGAACAAGAGTAAAGATTGTAAAGAACAAGATTGCTCCGCCTTTCAAGGAAGCAGAGTTCGATATTATGTATGGTAAGGGAATTTCTTACACAGGAGATGTTCTCGATCTTGCTGCTAATGTTGATATCATCAATAAGAGTGGTGCATGGTATCAGTACAATGGAGAGAAGATTGGTCAGGGACGTGAGAATGCAAAGACATTCCTTGAAGAGCATCCGGAGATCCTTATGGATGTTTCAGCTAAGGTAAGAGCTCACTATGGACTCCAGGAGGATTCTCTTACAGCAGAAGAGGAGAAGCCTGCTACAAAGAAAGCTTCAAAAGCAAAAGCTGAGGACTAATAATGATAGTAACTGACATAACACCCTTTGATAATAAGAGATCGCGAATCTACATTGATGGAGAGTTTGCCTTTATTCTCTACAAAGGTGAGATCAGAGACTTTGATTTACGACCAGGCGAAGAGATTTCTTCGCCTGTTTTTGATGAAATAACAAACGTGCTTATACCTAAAAGAGCAAAGTTAAGGGCAATGAACCTTCTTCAAAAAAGAGACTATACGGAATACAAGCTTAGAGAAAAGCTTAAGGAAGGACTATATTCTGAAGAGATAATAGACGAGGCGGTCGAATACCTTAAATCTTTTAAATACCTTGACGATGAAAGATATGCAGATGACTACATCAGATATCATATAAAGGATAAAAGCAGGAGTAGATTAAAACAGGATCTTATTCAAAAAGGCATAAAGGCAGATATTATTGAGCAGGCATTAGTAAGTGCATACGAGGATGAAAATGAGGACCCTGAACTTAAGTTATGCGCTGCATTACTTAAAAAAAAGCATTATGATCCAGAGAATATGTCTTACGAAGAAAAGCAAAAATTAATGGCCTTTTTATACAGAAAAGGCTTTGGTAGTGATGTCATACATAGAGCGATGTCTCTTGACACAGAGCTATTCTAAGCGTAAACTTAATTTGTTGTTATATTGTATGAAATAAGGACTTTTTTTATCATTTTATACAAAATATCGTACAATGAAAATTGAATAAGGAGGTGCTCCTGTATGCCTACAACTATTATTGTAGCAGTAGCAACTCTTGTCATTTCAGTACTCGTAACCGTTGTAATAATGACTGCTCGTCAGAAAAGCATTGACGCGCAGAATGAAAGCAAAATCGGAAGCGCAGAGGAAAGGGCAAGAAAAATCATCGACGATGCTGTTAGAGCTGCCGATGAATCGAAGCGCGAAAAACTCCTGGAAGTAAAAGAAGAATCACTTAAGACACGAAATGAACTTGAAAAAGAAGTGAGGGATAGGAGAGCAGAGGTTCAGCGTTCAGAACGCAGAGTTCAGCAGAAGGAAGAAAACGTCGAGAAAAGATCGGAAGCAGTTGAAAAGAAGGAAGCTAGTTTAAATGCCCGCGAGGAAACACTAAACAAGAAATCGCAAGAGGTTGCAAAGCTTGATGAGCAGAGAAGACAGGAACTTGAGAAAATCTCAGGCTTAACCTCCGAGCAGGCAAAAGAGTATCTTTTGAAAATTGTTGAGGATGACGTAAAGCATGAATCCGCAGTCATGATTAAAAACATGGAGGCGGAGGCAAAGGAAGAGGCTGATAAGCGTGCAAAGGAAATAGTAGTAAATGCTATTCAGAGATGCGCAGCTGATCATGTTTCTGAGACAACCATTTCGGTTGTTCAGCTTCCAAATGATGAAATGAAGGGAAGAATCATTGGTCGTGAGGGTAGAAACATTAGAACTCTTGAGACAATGACAGGTGTTGATCTTATTATTGATGATACACCTGAGGCAGTCGTAATTTCTGGATTTGATCCTATCAGACGAGAAGTTGCCAGAATCGCTCTTGAGAAGCTGATTGTGGATGGAAGAATTCATCCTGCCAGAATCGAAGAGATGGTAGAGAAGGCACAGAAGGAAGTTGCTAATAAGATTAAAGAGGAAGGTGAGAATGCTGCATTAGAAGCTGGTGTTCATGGCCTTCACCCTGAAATCATTAAACTTCTTGGTCGAATGAGATTCCGTACCAGTTATGGACAGAATGCACTTAAGCATTCAATCGAAGTATCACAGCTTTGTGGTCTTATGGCATCAGAGCTTGGACTCGATGTTCGTATCGCTAAGAGAGCCGGACTTTTACATGATATCGGTAAGGCTGTCGATCATGAAATGGAAGGATCCCATATTTCACTTGGTGTAGATATTTGTAAGAAATACAAAGAGTCTGCAACCGTCATCAACGCAGTTGAGGCACATCATGGCGATGTAGAGCCTCAGTCACTTATTGCTGTTATAGTCCAGGCCGCTGATACAATTTCAGCAGCAAGACCTGGTGCAAGAAGAGAAACTCTTGAAACCTATACCAGCAGACTCAAGGAACTTGAAGAGATTACAACAAGCTTCAAGGGCGTAGATCACTCATTTGCTATACAGGCCGGAAGAGAAGTCAGAGTCATGGTTGTTCCTGACCAGGTTAGCGATTCCGATATGGTATTGATGGCAAGAGATATTGCCAAGAAGATTGAGAACGAGATGGAATATCCCGGACAGATCAAGGTTAATATCATTCGTGAAAGCAGAGCTACAGATTACGCTAAGTAATCACAATGACAAGATTAAAAAAAGGGGCTGTGAAAAAATGAAATATCATTTTTTCCAGCTCCCTTTTTATATCATTTTTTGTGAGGCATGCTGTTTCTGGCAAAAATAGAGTATAATGCCCCTTTCCCCAAAAACTACAAACTTTTTTTGATTAGGCAGCTTCT
>SVFV01000009.1 GCA_015056655.1 Butyrivibrio sp. | reverse complement strand
GAAAAAAGAGAAGTAATCGGCTGTTTCCAGCTATTACTTCTCTTTTTTTCATGGGCTTATTATTTCACAGCCCCTTTATAATTGAATGATTTATTAACTTTATGCATGAAAAATCATTATCTGATTATTTCATTACGATATTAACAATCTTACCAGGTACATAGATTTCTTTGATGATATTACCATCAAACTTTCCTGCTATTGCTTCCTTAGCCTTTGCAAGAACTGCATCCTTAGCATCATCCTTACCAATTGCGATTGTAGCACGAACCTTACCATTTACCTGTACAGCAATTTCAATTGTGCTCTCAACAGTAAGAGACTCGTCAAACTCAGGCCATGTCTGCTGATAGATTCTGCCCTCTCCGCCGATTCTCTGCCAGATTTCCTCTGTGATATGAGGAGCTACAGGGTTGAGCATTACAAGGAGTGTCTTGTACTCAGCCTTGTTAACGGCTTTCTTCTTGTAGAAGTCATTGATAAGTGACATCATAGCTGCAATAGCTGTGTTGTACTTAAGGTTCTCAAAATCGTCTGATACCTTCTTGATAGTTCTGTGCATCTCACCCTTGAGGTCGTCTGAATACTCATCACCATCTACAAGGATATCCTGGAGCTTCCATACTCTCTCAAGGAATCTGCGGCATCCCTTAACGCCATCCTCTGACCATGAAGCTGCAAGATCAAATGCACCGATGAACATCTCGTATGTACGAAGTGTATCTGCACCGTAATCCTCTACGATTTCATCAGGATTAACTACGTTACCACGGCTCTTACTCATCTTCTCGCCGTTCTCACCAAGGATCATTCCATGGCTTGTTCTCTTCTGATAAGGCTCAGATGTAGGAACTACGCCCTGATCAAAGAGGAACTTATGCCAGAATCTGGAGTAAAGAAGGTGAAGTGTTGTATGCTCCATACCTCCGTTGTACCAGTCAACAGGAAGCCAGTACTTAAGAGCCTCCTTGCTGGCAAGAGCGTTCTCATTTGTAGGATCTGTATATCTGAGGAAGTACCATGAAGATCCTGCCCACTGAGGCATTGTATCTGTCTCACGCTTAGCAGGGCCTCCGCAGCAAGGACATGTTGTGTTAACCCAGTCTGTCATAGCTGCAAGCGGTGATTCACCGTTATCTGTAGGCTCATAGCTGTCTACCTCAGGTAAAAGCAGAGGAAGCTCTGACTCATCGATCGGCACGAATCCACACTTAGGACACTCAACGATCGGAATGGGCTCACCCCAGTATCTCTGACGTGAGAATACCCAGTCACGAAGCTTATAGTTAACCTGAGCATGACCAATCTTCTTCTCCTCAAGGAAGGAAATCATCTTTGCCTTAGCATCCTGAACCGAAAGACCATTGATAAAGTCTGAGTTGATAAGAACGCCAGTAGCTACGTCTGTGAATGCAGCCTCGTTAACGTCAACCTCTTCGCCTTCCTTAGCAACAACCTGAATGATAGGAAGACCAAACTTCTTTGCAAACTCCCAGTCTCTGTCATCATGAGCAGGAACGGCCATGATTGCACCTGTACCATAGCTCATAAGTACATAATCAGAAACCCAGATCGGAATCTCTTTTCCATTAACAGGGTTGATAGCAACAAGACCATTAACCTCAACACCTGTCTTATCCTTAGCAAGCTCAGCACGCTCGAAGTCGGACTTCTTAGCTGCCTCCTCGCGATATTTCAAAATCTCATCAAAATTGGAGATCTGATCCTTATACTTATCAAGATAAGGATGCTCAGGTGATACTACCATGTAAGTAGCACCAAAAAGTGTATCGCAGCGAGTTGTATAAACTGTAAGGTGATCCTCTGTACCCTTGATGCTGAAGTCAACCTCTGCACCTGTAGAACGTCCGATCCAGTTCTTCTGTGATACCTTTACTCTCTCAATATAATCAACACCTTCAAGGCCATCGATGAGCTTATCAGCGTACTCTGTGATCTTGAGCATCCACTCGCTCTTAACCTTGCGAACAACCTCACTACCACAACGCTCACAAACGCCGTTTACAACCTCTTCGTTTGCAAGACCAACCTTACATGATGTACACCAGTTGATAGGCATCTCCTTCTTGTAAGCGAGACCTGCCTTGAAAAGCTTAAGGAAAATCCACTGTGTCCACTTGTAGTAGTTAGGGTCAGTTGTATTGATTTCTCTATCCCAGTCAAAGGAATAACCTAGTGAATGAAGCTGACTCTTGAACTTCTCAACATTGTTCTTTGTAACAATCTTGGGATGAATGTGGTTCTTGATAGCATAGTTCTCTGTAGGAAGACCAAATGCGTCCCAGCCCATGGGATATAGTACGTTGTATCCCTGCATTCTGCGCTTACGTGCAACAATATCAAGTGCAGTATACGGACGGGGATGTCCTACATGAAGACCCTGTCCTGAAGGATAAGGGAACTCAACAAGTGCATAATACTTAGGCTTTGAATAATCATTGCTTGCAGCAAATGCCTTCTCATCATCCCATATCTTCTGCCATTTTTGTTCAACTTCTTTGTGGTTATATAACTCTGACATATTTCATACCTCCGATAGCCTCTAAACAGTCAGAATTTTACCATAACAGGGTGTCTTATTCAAGGAGATATGAGTATACAAAGAAGCTTCGCACATCTAAATTTTACCTTTTGATGTGCGAAGCTGATTTTGATTTGTTATTTTTTTGAGAAATACTTCTTCAAATTCTCTATTGGCATTGGCTTTGCATAATGATACCCCTGGATATAATCAAAGCCTCTTTTTATGCTGTAGTTCTTTTGACATTCATCCTCTACACCTTCAACCAGAGTGATAAATCCATTCTTTTTAAAGATATCTATCATGTAGGAAATGATATCTCCTACGCGCTCATCCTGAATTGATTTATAGAGAAGTGACTTATCAAACTTAATTGTCTGAACCGGTACATCAAGTACTCTCTCTAGATTTGAATAACCTGTTCCAAAATCATCCATGTATAGCTGAATACCTTCCATGTTGAGTCTTTCCATATTGTGTTTAACAGCATCATAGCTGTCTGCCATCATGGATTCTGTAATTTCGAGCCTTATCTTTTTCTGATCAATCTTATAGCTATGGATAATATCCATAATCTCTTTGTAGAATTCCTTATCAACGAAATCCGCAGTTGAACAGTTTATCGTCACAGCATCAAAATCATATTCCTCAGATAGTGCCTCGACTGCCCTGCATACCTTATGCATCATGATAACCGTAAGGGAATGGATACAGTTGGTCTGCTCTGCTATTCTTATGAATTCATCAGGTGGGATCATCTTTCCATCTATACAAAGTCTCATAAGAGCTTCTGCAGATCTGAAGGAATCTTTATGAACGCTGTAGATTGGCTGTGCATAGCAAAGGATTCTATCATCATCAGGATTCATCTTACTTCTGATATCTGCAAGAGTTCTCTCAACACTGTAGATTTCATCATATTCCCTGAAATCCTCGCCCTTTGCAAAGCAATATACGTTCTGGCCATCAACTGCATATTTTTCTCTGAGGAATCTCATGAAGAACTGTGTCCACTTATGTCCCTGGGATGCAAACCTCTTGCTGTCTCCGCCAACTCCTAAGAAATAATGTATGTGGTCCTCATTATATCTGTAGAAATTATCGAGAATATCCCTCATCTGCTCTGCATAGTTCTCGGCATCAGACCTCTCACGCACCTCCATTATTACAATAAAGGTTCCGAAGTTAAGCCTGTACATATTTATTTTTCTGGATATGCGCTCTATATCTCTGCAGGCTCTTGCAAGATCAAGGGTCAGAGCCTCATAGTCTGGTGCTCTGGCGCTTCCAAGAAGCTGCGAAAATTCGATATATGCAAGGTAGAAAATCCTGCCTCTTCTGCTATTGGTAATGAATCTGCTTTCCATAGCACTTACATTCTGACAGCCTGTATCCTCATCATATGGATTAGAGTGGAAAAGCAGATAGCATGCCATAAGCGGAATTACATAGGTCACTCCACTAAAGATAGCTTTTCTTTCAAATATCTGTAAAATCAGGGTGACTATAGTCATAGGAATGACCAGATAGATTGCTCTCATAACAATACGAGATATTGTTATTCTTCTGTAAAAGCAAACAGCAAAGCATATTACTGCACAGCCTATTCCTGTCATGCAGTAATAGCGGATGAAATGAGTTATATCTATTCCATCAGTTCTCACATAATAAAAGCTCTTCAAGTAGACCTGATATATGATACCTGCAGCATAAAGAAGTGCTATTCCGACATAAAGTGCCGCAATAACAGATCTCTTCTTTAATCGTCTCTCACTAAGAAGATTTACATAGTTGAAAAATGAAATAAGGATTATAGCATAAAGAATAAGAAATACCACCAGGATTGTGGTAAACATTTTTCTGTCGTAATATGCCTCAACATTTGAAGCTATCTCGACTATGAATATCTGAACAAAAGTAGCTATAACTGAAGTAATAGTGCCTATAAGAAGGAAACCAAATGCTTTCGACTGTCTTGGCTTTGTTAACATCATAAACACGAGTAGGAGAAGTGCAAGCACAAGACTGGCATATTCTCCTATTATGTTGTATCTAAGACCTATATGCATTCCTATATAACGCATAGTTTCACCTCAACAGCTTATCAAATTTTAGTCTTCTCCCACTTTAAATATCGTAACATGAATGTATCAACTCTTATTAAAGAAATGCTTAAAAAACTATAAAATAAGAAAACAGCGTCGGATTTACTTATCCGACGCCGCATTATTCTTTGTATTAGTCTTCTATGCTGTTTTCCTTAACCTTCTCTGCTCTTGCAGCAACTTCCTTCTCCTGGATATCTGAAGGAGCCTGCTCATATCTTGCAAAGGCGTACTCGAAGTCTCCAGCACCACCGGTCATGGATCTAAGTGTTGTGCAGTAGCCATAGAGCTCCATCATAGGGATGTCAGCTTCAATAACCTGTTTGCCATCACCTGTAGGATTCATTCCAAGTACACGGCCTCTTCTCTTGTTAAGGTCACCCATTACATCACCGGTGTATGTATCCGGAACAGTAACCTTAAGAGTAGCTATAGGCTCAAGGAGTACAGGTGTTGCTTCCATGAATCCCTTCTTGAATGCATTACTTGCAGCAACCTTGAATGCCATTTCAGATGAATCAACCGGATGATAGGATCCATCATAAAGGATAGCCTTAACACCAACTACAGGATAAGCTGCAAGAGGTCCTCTTGCTGAAGCCTCTGCGATACCCTTTTCAACTGCAGGGAAGTAGTTCTTCGGAACAGCTCCACCTACAACTACCTGCTCAAATACATAAGGCTTGGTGTCATCATGTGAAGGCTCGAATCTCATCTTAACGTGACCATACTGTCCATGCCCACCGGTCTGCTTCTTATACTTGTACTCAACATCAGAATTCTTTCTGATTGTCTCTCTGAATGCTACCTTAGGCTTAGCCAGTTCAACAGCAACCTTGTACTCATTAAGTAGCTTACTTACAGCGATCTCAAGATGCATGTCACCCATACCATAGATAAGAGACTGATGATTCTCAGCATCATTAACAACCTTAAGTGTTGCATCCTCAGCTGCAAGCTTAGCAAGAGACTGAGCAATCTTATCAATATCAGCCTTATTCTGTGCCTTATATCTCATGTATGTGTAAGGCTCAGAAATATCCATCTTTGCATACTGTACAGGGTTAGCCTTTGTTGAAAGAGTATCACCTGTGCTGATATCAAGCTTCTGAAGAGCACCGAAGTCACCAGCGTGAAGTTCAGGAACTTCGATAGTCTTGTTACCCTGCATTACATAAAGCTTACCAATCTTAAGCTCTGTATCCTTGTTGGAATCATACATAACATCATCAGTCTTGATAACACCAGAGCGAACCTTGATCATTGAATATTTTCCAATGAAAGGATCCATCATTGTCTTGAATACGAAAGCTGTCTTAGGCTTTGAGAAATCGAAGTTAGCTTCGAAGATCTCATTAGTCTTCATATTGATACCTGCCATCTTGCGGTTCTCAGGTGCAGGCATGTACTTAATAATATCATCAAGGAGTGTGTAAACACCCTGTGCAAGAATGCTGGATCCCATCTCGATCGGAACGATTGATCCATCACATACGTTAGTTCTAAGAGCTGATCTGATCTCCTGCTCTGAGAATGTCTCTCCGCTGAAGTATCTGTCCATGAACTCTTCACTTGTCTCAGCAACAGCTTCCATGAGAGTATCACGATACTGCTTTAAGTATTCCTGGTTGTAATCAGGGACTTCGCACTCTACTGCGTCCTTACCTTCCCAGCGGAAGCCCTTCTCCTGGATAACGTTAACGTATCCAACGAACTTCTCATTCTCACGACTGGGCATATTGAAAGGAGCAATCTTTTTACCATATTTATCTGTGAGGTCCTGGACTACCTGTCTATAGGACGCATCATCAATGTCCATGTCAGAAACAAAGAACATACGAGGAATATTATATTTCTCACAAAGATCCCATGCTCTCTCTGTTCCAACTTCAACACCTGCCTTACCGGATACAACGATGATAGCTGCATCGGCAACGCTCATAGCTTCCTGAACTTCACCAACGAAGTCGAAGAATCCAGGAGCATCAAGAAGGTTGATCTTATGATCATCCCACTCGAGTGCGATGTTAGTTGTGCTGATTGAAAACTGACGTTTCTGTTCTTCTTTGTCAAAATCACTTACTGTATTTCCATCAGATACTTTACCCATACGTGAGGTAATACCTGAAAGATAAGCCATAGCTTCTGCGAGAGAGGTCTTGCCTGCTCCGCCATGCCCTAAAAGTACAACGTTACGGATTTTGTCACTTGTGTAAACTTTCATCTCTAGTCCTCCAGTAGATATTTTTTTGGGTAAAATCATGAGACTTCATGTAGATTCCCCCCAACCCTATAGAGATATTTTACTAAAATTGTGCGGAAATCACAAGTTTTTTGTAAACAGTTTGCACAATTATGACATCTATGTCAAGCCACAATAAGAGTGGGATTTGTGCGGTTTTTGAAATTTGGTACCCCTATTTGATATAATTTGATTAATAATTCAAGCCTGGAGAACGCTTATGCAGAATCGAGAAGAAGCTTTAAAGTATGGACTATCATTTCCAGACACTTATCTGGATACGCCATTTAGAGACACAAACTGGCAGCTTGTGAGATTTAAAGGAAATAAGAAAGCATTTCTGTGGACTTATGAAAGAGATGGCTTCATGAATTTGAATGTAAAGGCATCACCTGATAGAGCATACTTCTGGAGAAATATCTACAAGTCTGTTATACCCGGATATCACCAGAACAAGGAGCATTGGAACACTATTATTCTTGATGGCAGTATTCCAGAAAAAGATATCAAAATAATGATTGCAGAAAGCTATGACCTGATATCAGACAGCCCCACCAAACGAATATATGAAGCAGTAAAACAAATCCCTTATGGACAAGTTGCAACCTATGCTCAGATAGCAGAGGTCGCTGGGAACAAAAAGATGTCACGCGCCGTAGGTAATGCCCTTCACAAGAATCCTGATCCCGACAATGTTCCCTGCTTCAGGGTTGTTAATTCCAAAGGCGAACTATCTGGTGAATTCGCTTTTGGTGGAATCGGCCAGCAGGCAAAGCTTCTGGAAGCAGAAGGAATTGAAGTTAAAGATGGAAAAGTTAACTTGGAAGAGTTTCAATGGAAAAATGATAAATAGCTCAAAATGCAAAAAGTAAGTCTACAAAATAGAAATGGCCCAAAATGAAATAAGCACCTCAGTCGAGGTGCTTTCGTTATCTAAAGATTATATTTCTTATAGTACTCTTAACGAACTTTTACTTTATAAGTTTATTCAAATCCTTAAAGAATGTAGGATAGGAAATTCCTACGCACTTGTCATCGAGGATTCTGGTGGTGCCGTCTGCGGCAAGAGCTGCGATTGCAAAGCTCATGGCGATGCGGTGGTCTGCATGGCACTCGATGTCTGCGCCATGAAGGGACTTTCCTCCGTTTATTATCATACCGTCATCGGTAGCTTCTACGTCTACTCCCATAGCCTTTAAGTTATTAACTATGGCATCGATTCGGTTAGATTCCTTAACCTTAAGTTCTGCAGCATCCTTAATGATTGTAGTACAATCTGCTGTTGCTGCTACAACTGCAAAGATAGGAAGCTCGTCTATCATTGTAGGAATGATTTTTCCAGATATTTCAAAGCGTCCATTTGCATTACCATGAAGCTCGGAATATCTGACATGAAGATCAGCTCTAGGCTCTATGGATTCATCAACATTTTCAAGCTCAATATCAGCACCCATCTGCTTGAGTACACTAAGTATACCAGCTCTGGTTTTGTTGATGCCGACATTATGAATTACAACATCTGAGCCAGGAACCATAAGAGCTGCTGCTATGAAATAAGCTGCAGATGAAATGTCACCAGGAACATTTATCCTTATGCCGCGAAGCGGTGTGCCAGGATGAAGAATTGCTGCGGCACTTCCCTGAACATCTATTTCGTTATGAACATCTGCACCAAAAGCTCGAAGCATTATCTCTGTGTGATTTCTGCTAAGGGCAGGCTCGTAAACAACTGTGTCACTGTCTGAATAAAGACCTGCCAGCAAAATGCAGGATTTGATCTGTGCTGAAGCTACAGGAGTGTGATAGGTGATTCCATGAAGCTTTTTGCCACCACGAATTAGGAGCGGCGCACAATCATTATCATGAATAGAAGAAATGTCTGCTCCCATCTGAGTAAGTGGCTTCATTATTCTGCCCATTGGACGTGTTTCAATAGAGCTATCTCCTGTCAGCATGGAATCAAAAGGCTGTGCAGCAAGGATACCTGCGATCAGTCTGGTTGTAGTTCCGCTGTTGCCAGTAAAAAGTTCCTTTTTAGGAGCTTTAAGTCCATACAGTCCTTTACCATGAACTGTAATAGTAGGCACCCCATTCATAGGTCTTTGTGAGTGCTCAATTTCAACTCCAAGATTTCTGAAACAGTCTATTGTAGAAAGGCAGTCAGCGCCTTCAAGAAAACCGGTAATTTCTGTAGTCCCCTCTGCAAGAGCACCGAACATGATACTCCTGTGAGAAATTGACTTATCACCTGGTACAAAGACCCCACCACTAAGTGGCTTAGAACTTTTTTCAATACTTATCATCTAAATTCCCTCTTAAGTAAAAAACGATTAGCAGTAACAAACTAGAATTTGTGGTACTTGATAAAAATAGTTCCCTCGAGATATGTTATTATCCTACAGCAGGATAGCCGTGTGCATCAAGTAGTTTATTTGCTTTTTCCATAGCTTTATCATCATGGAACTCGATACTGAGTGTTCCATGCTCATCTTCTCTGTTATGAACAATGCCGATATTCTTGATGTTTATGCCATTTACAGACAACAAAGTTGCAACGGAAGCAATGTTACCAGGTTCGTCTGCGATATCAACTCTGGTGACATAACTCTTCTTGATAGGTCCTTTGCTCAGATCATTGAAGGAATCTCTGTATTCTCTGGCAGATGAAAAGAAATCCATAAGTCCATCGCCATCTACGTTGTCGATAACCTGCTTCATTTCCTTCAGATAATCAATGTAGTTATCAAGAAGCTTTGAAATATTCTTATGGTTAGTAAGGCAAATCTGCTGAAGCATCACAGGTGATGATGAGGAAATTCTGGTAATATCCTTAAAACCGCCTGCAGCGATAGTCTTCATGAGGCCATCCTCAGAATCACTTCTCTCAACAAGATTTACAAGACATCCGCTTATAACATGAGGCACATGGCTGATTGCTGCTGTAGCATAGTCATGCTGCTCATAAGGAATAATCAGCGGAGTTGCGCCCATGAGCTCAACGAGCTGTCTATAGTTCTCCAGTCTCTCATCAGTTGTGAGAGGTGTTTTTGTCAAAATATAATATGCATTTTCCAAAATAGAAGCCTTGGAATTGATGTAACCGATTCTCTCAGTACCTGCCATGGGATGCCCCCCGATGAACTGAGCTTCAAGTCCAAGCTCCTTTACTTTTTCATGAATGCTTGTTTTTACTGATCCAATATCTGTTACGGTTGTCTCAGGCTTAAGATATGGAACCAATGCCTCAAGGTTGTCATTGTTTCTCTCGATCGGTGCACACAGGAAAATGTAATCACAGTCAGAGAAATTCTCATCAATAGCAGTTAAAGCCACATCCACTATCCCATCTTCTTTCGCTCTAAGCGAAGTTTCAGGATGAGGAGTGTATGACTTTATGGTCATTCCCGGAGCCTTCTGTTTCATAGCCCTTGCCATGGAACCCCCAATTAGTCCCAGGCCTATAAATCCACATGTTATGTTGTTAAAATCCATTGCTGTTCACCTCTATAAGTAAGATTTATATAGATATTGATACATATTTGAATCGGTAAAAATTCTTTTTGGAAATCTAAATTACTATATCACGTTAAAGTGTGAAAATCAACGAAGTAAATTCTCTAAAAACAAAAAAACCTTCGTCCAAAAATGAACGAAGGGTCTAATCACGCATTATTCAAATATAATTATCACAGTACTCCTTCAAGAGTGTCCTGCACTGTCTCGTAAACGGAAATTCTCTGCATATCGTAATCAGGCATACCAATAAAGATTGCACCATACTCAAAGCCGCTCTCAAGCATTGTTCCACGAACTATCTTGATAAATACGTGAAGGACTTCTTTTGTCCAGATGGTGAGGTTAGCTTCGTAGTTATCCCCCATTACAAGCTGAACGTCAGATAAAAATCCCAAGCCTGCTCTTGAACAGTTCAAAATTGAAATAGATACTGTTTCCGGATTGTCACCACCTTTACCAATAGGTTCCATGATGAGTTCTCCAGTGAGCTCAAGTCTCCTGTACTTTCTTTTCTCTTCCATAATTTATCCCCTCATAAATATAGAATGGATTCATTTTGAACTAAAATGAATTTGATACGATATACAAATTGTGTTTCTATATTAACTTATATTTCATCGTCCGTAAAGAAACATGCATCACCAAATGAAAAGAATCTGTATCTTTCTTTTATTGCCTCTTCATAAGCATTAAGGACATACTCTCTTCCAGCAAGTGCTGACACAAGCATAACTAGTGTTGATTCCGGAAGATGGAAATTTGTGATAAGGCAATCAGTAACCTTAAACTTATAGCCAGGGTAAATGAAAATCGACGTATTATCTGCGCAGGCTTTCATATGTCCATCTTCACTTGCAGCACTTTCGATTGTTCTGCAGCTGGTGGTTCCAACACAAATAACTCTGTGTCCGCCTTCCTTTGCCTTGTTGATCTTCTCTGCTGCCTCACTGCTAACCTGATACCACTCAGTGTGCATGTGGTGTTCAAGTACGTTGTCTACCTTAACAGGGCGGAAGGTTCCAAGGCCTACATGAAGTGTAACGTATGCGAGGTCTACGCCCTTAGCCTTAATCTCTTCAAGAAGCTCATTTGTAAAATGAAGACCAGCTGTAGGTGCTGCTGCTGATCCCTCATACTTTGCATAAACTGTCTGGTACATGTTCTTGTCCTGAAGCTTATGTGTAATATATGGAGGAAGCGGCATCTCGCCAAGTCTATCAAGAACTTCTTCAAAAATTCCCTCGTAGCTGAACTGAACCAGACGGTTACCCTCATCTACAATGTCCAGAATTTTACCGGTTAAGATTCCATCGCCAAAAGTAACCTCTGCTCCGGGACGAAGCTTCTTACCAGGGCGAACCAGTGTCTCCCAGATATCATTCTCCCTGCGCTTTAAAAGAAGGATTTCAACTGCAGCTCCTGTATCCTTTTTGGTTCCAAGAAGTCTTGCAGGGATAACCTTTGTATCATTAAGCACAAGGCAATCACCCGGCTTAAGGTAATCGATGATGTCCTTAAAAATCTTATGTGCGATCTTGCCAGTGTTCTTGTTCATGACAAGAAGACGCGCATCGGCCCTCTCAGTTAAAGGATCCTGCGCGATAAGTTCCTGTGGAAGATCAAAATAATAATCGCTTGTGCGCAGGCCCAAGTTAGGGTCCTGCGCACCGTTTGTAGTATTACTCAAATTTCTTACTCCTAAAAATTCATAAGGAAGTTCTGCTCTCGGGCTAATGCCCTCGCCAGAACACGTTCGAACCAGGCTCAAAAAACACTTCGCCAGGTTCTCACAGCTCACATATTCATAAGGCTTGCCTTGTTAAGGAAGGTCTTGTAGCCTCTGTATGCTTCGTAGATATCAGCCTTTGATGTTGCTTCGTAAGGAGCATGCATGTTAAGTACTGCAACACCGCTGTCGATAACGTTCATTCCATAAAGTGCAAGGATATAAGCGATTGTTCCGCCGCCACCTACGTCAACTTTACCAAGCTCAGCCATCTGGAACTCAACATCATCCTCTTCGAAGATGCTTCTAAGGTGAGCAATGTACTCAGCATTAGCATCATTAGAGCCTGACTTTCCGCGGCTTCCTGTGAATTTACTAAATACAGGGCCATAGCCAAGAAGTGATGCATTCTTCTTCTCGAACTGACCAGCGTAAAGCGGATCGTAAGCTGCGTTAACGTCAGAAGAAAGCATGCATGAATTTGCAAGGCATCTTCTAAGCTTAAGCTCTGAATAATCACCGCAAAGATTCATAAGCTCAGCGAGTGCGTTCTCAAAGAACTTACTCTGCATACCTGTAGCACCTACGCTACCGATCTCTTCTTTATCAACAAGAATGCAGCATCCTGTTCTCTTAAGGTTCTTTACATCAAGAAGTGCTTCCATTGAAGGATATGCACATACTCTGTCATCCTGACCATAACCAAGGATCATTGAACGATCAAAGCCTGCGTCTCTTGCCTTTCCAGCAGGAACGATCTCAAGCTCTGCTGAAAGGAAGTCCTCTTCCTCAATGCCATAGAGATCATTAAGGATTCCGAGAACACCACGCTTAACTGCATCGCTAACCTTTCCACTCTCTTCCTTAACTTCCTTCTCATAAGATACAGCATACTGCTGACCTTCTGTAAGCTTTGTGTTTTTCTTCTCAGCCTTTTTCTTTTCATCACTCTCGATAACGAAAGGTCTGCTTCCAACAACAAGGTCAAGAGCCTCACCCTCAACAACCTTAGATGCTGACTTGCCCATAAGGTCGCCTGAAAGGTGAATAAGAAGATCACTGATGAAGAATACCGGATCATCCTCGTCCTCACCTACGTTAAGCTGTACTGTTGTGCCATCCTTCTTAACTACTACGCCGTGGATTGAAAGCGGAATAGTTACATAGAGGTACTTCTTGATACCACCATAGTAGTGAGTATCAAGGTAAGCAATGTTTGTGTCCTCGTAAAGAGGGTTCTGCTTAACGTCCATTCTGGGTGAATCGATATGTGCACCAAGGATGTTGATACCATTCTCGAAAGGCTCAGAACCGATCTGGAACATAACAATTGACTTGTTCATCCATACGCTGTAAACCTTGTCACCCTTCTTAAGCTTTGTCTTGCCACCGATAAGAGTATTAAGCTCTCTGTAGCCCTCTGCCTCGATTTCGTTAACGATGCAATCGATTGCTTCGCGCTCTGTCTTTGCATTGTCGAGGAAGTTCTTGTAGTTATCTGCAAAAGCTTCTAATTCCTTTAACTGCTTTGCATTGTATTTTGTCCATACGTTAGTTCTTTTCATGTTGTTCTCCTTTTCACCTCCCCCATAAAAAGGGAAGGTGATTATATTTTATACCATATAAGAGTCAAATCAACTTCTAAGTGTAATATTCATGCTCTCAAGGCCGTTGAGAATCTTCTTCATTGCGCCGTTTACTTCGTCATCAGCAAGAGTCTTTTCTTTATCTCTAAATGCCAGTGAGTAAGCCATTGACTTGAAGCCCTTCTCGATCTGTGAGCCCTCGTAAATATCGAAGAGTTCAAGCTTCTCGAGCTTCTTACCACCACGCTGTCTGATCATCTTCTCGATTTCGCCAGCAGTAACATTTGTAGGTACTACCATACTGATGTCACGTGTAACAGCAGGGAACTTAGCGATTCCTGTGTAAACTCTGCTGTAATTAGCGTGAGGAATGATTGCAGGAAGATCAAGCACTGCAACATAAACTCTGTCGCCAATTCCGTAGTTATCAGCAACCTGCGGATGTATCTCACCAAGGTAACCGATTACTTCGCCGCCGAACTTAACAAGAGCCTGACGTCCGGGATGAAGGAAAGCTTTTCCTGCAGCTGCGTCATACTCAAGAGAATCAGCCATACCGATCTGTCCAAGGAATTCCTCAACTGTACCCTTAAGTGAGAAGAAGTCACCCTCACCAAAGAAGCCAAGTACAAACTGAGATCTCTCATCAGGAAGCTCCTCAAGAGGAAGTTTATCTGCAAGATAAATGTTTGCAATCTCGTAAAGCTTAACGTCCTTATTTCTACGCTTGTAGTTTGTCGCAAGGCTTGTAAGGATTACATTAAGAGGAATAGTTCTCATGATTGAGAAGTCCTCACCTAAAGGATTTGAAATCTTGATAGCCTTTCTCTCAGGAGCATCCTCAGGAAGAAGAAGCTTATCAAATACCTTAGGACTCTCGAAGGAGTATCCATAAGCCTGTGAATATCCGCTAAACTGTGCAACCTCACGTGCAGTCTTCTCAACTGTCATCTTGAATGTGAGCTTACCAGTTGTAGGTGCATTCTTAGGAAGAGTTGTAGGAATCTTATCATAGCCGTAGAATCTTGCAACCTCCTCAGCGATATCACAGAATCCAACGAGATCCTGTCTGAAGCTGGGAATGATAATCTCATTTGAAGCTTCATCATATACAAGCTCTTCACGAGCGAAAATATCAAGCATTGTCTGCTTGTCGATATCTGTACCAAGAAGTGCATTGATTCTTTCAGGCTCAAACTTAATTCTGTTAAGAGGCTTGATAGGTGATTTTGACTCAACCATTCCTGAAACAACCTTACCACAGCCAAGCTCGTTAACAAGCTGGCATGCACGGTTGATTGCATCCTCTGCGTTATTAGGATCAAGGCCCTTTTCAAAGAAGCCTGAAGCATCTGTACGAAGGCCAACTCTCTTTGCACTCTTTCGAATGTTAGGGCCGTTGAATGTAGCTGCCTCAAAGAGAACAGTCTTTACATCGCCTGTGATCATTGAGTTCTCGCCACCCATGATACCGCCGATAGCTACTTCCTTTTCTGCATCACAGATCATAACAACTTCGCTGTCAAGAGTTCTCTCCTGACCATCAAGAGTTATGAACTTCTCTCCATCCTTTGCTCTCTTAACAATGATCTTGTTACCAGCAATTGTGGAAAGATCGAATGCATGCATAGGCTGACCATACTCAAGCATTACATAGTTTGTGATATCAACGATGTTGTTGATAGGTCTAACACCACATGATGCAAGTCTTCTCTGCATCCACTCAGGTGAAGGACCAACCTTTATATCTGTTGCAACTCTTGCACAGTAACGGCTGCAAAGATCCTCATCCTGAATCTCTACTGCAATATAATCTGAAGCCTTCTCAGAAGTCTCCTCAACCTTAACCTCAGGTGCCTTGAAAGGAAGCTTGAATGTAGCAGCAGCCTCTCTTGCAATACCCAAAATGCTATAGCAGTCAACACGGTTACTTGTTACTTCGAATTCAAATACTGTGTCATGAAGTCCTAAAACTTCTACTGCATCAGCGCCAACCTCTGTATCCTCAGGAAGGATATAAAGTCCTTCTTCAGGTGCATCGGGATAAAAATCTCTTGATGAACCAAGCTCCTCGATTGAGCACATCATACCGTGACTCTCAATGCCGCGAAGCTTACCAGCCTTAATCTTAATTCCTTCCTCAGGGTTAGGGCTGCCATCGTGACCACCAGCAACTCTACCGCCATCAAGAACAACGGGAACCTTATCCCCTTCCTTCATGTTCTTGGCACCAGTAACGATCTGGATTTTCTCTGTGCCGATATTTACCTGGCAGATAACAAGCTTATCAGCATCGGGATGCTGCTCGATCTTGTCGATCTGACCTACTACGATTTTCTCTAAGTTTTTATCAAGGCGATGGAATCCTTCGCCCTTTGTTCCGGAAAGTGTAAGTTCATCAAGGATTTCCTGATCACTTGCGTTTAAATCCGGTACGTATGCTTTTAACCATGATAATGATGCGTCCATTTTATTTTCACCTTTCTATTTTCCAAAAATAAGCGGGGAGCTTAGAACTGCTCCAGGAATCTGATATCGTTCTCGTACAAAAGTCTCATGTCATCAATCTCGTACTTGAGAACTGCGATACGCTCAAGACCAAGACCAAAAGCAAATCCTGTGTACTCGTTAGGGTCAATTCCACTCATCTCAAGAACGTGGGGATGTACCATTCCGCAGCCAAGGATTTCAATCCATCCTTCGCCCTTACAGAAACGGCAACCCTTTCCGCCGCACTTAAAGCAGCTAACGTCCATCTCAGCAGAAGGCTCAGTGAACGGGAAGTGGTGAGGGCGGAACTTAACCTTTACATCCTCTCCGAATATCTGTCTTGAGAACTCAGCAAGTGTTCCCTTAAGATCAGCAAAAGTAATGTCCTTATCAATAACAAGGCCTTCGATCTGATGGAAGCTGGGGCTGTGTGTAGCATCAACCTCATCTGCTCTGAATACACGACCGGGAGCAATCATCTTAATAGGAAGCTTGCCCTTCTCCATCTCATGAACCTGAGTGGATGAAGTCTGTGTACGAAGAAGCAGATCTCCATTTATATAGAATGTATCCTGCTCATCCTTAGCGGGGTGATCTGCAGGAATATTAAGAGCTTCGAAGTTGTAATAGTCCTTCTCAACCTCAGGACCCTCAGCTACCTCATAACCCATTCCAATGAAGATGTTCTCAACATCCTCAAGAGTGATTGTGTTGGGATGACGATGTCCTACGTTAGCCTTCTTTGCAGGAAGAGTAACGTCGATAGTCTCGCTAGCAAGCTTAGCCTCACGAGCTGCTGCCTCAAGACGTGTCTTTGTCTCCTCAAGAGTCTTCTCAATCTCCTCACGAACCTCGTTGACCATCTGTCCAACCTTAGGTCTGTCCTCGGGAGCTACGTCCTTCATGCTCTTAAGGATGCTTGTAAGCTCTCCCTTTTTACCAAGAACATTTACACGAATGTCGTTCAGCACATCAAGACCTTCTGTCTCATTGATCTGCTTTAACGCACTTTCTCTGATTTTGTCCAATTGCTCTTTGATCATTTTCTTTCTCCTTTGTAAAGTAAAAAAGTCCCTTACATCTTTTTCAAGATGTAAGGGACGAATAAAATCCGCGGTACCACCCTATTTCCTGCCATATAAAATGACAGACACTCATTCAAATCTTAAATTGTAGCTCCGATGCGAAATTTCCGAACTGTCTTTACCGGAAAGGCTCTCAGCCAGTGACCTCTCTCTCTCAATCGGGAAACAGAACATCTTGGGGCAAGCCCCACATCTTCAACGCTCTGCAAACTAGTTTAACGACGCTATGTGCAAAAGTCAAGTTTATATTCTAACTTAAGATTTATCAGACATCCTCTATTTTAATGAGGTTTGTATTACCTGACTCTCCGTTTGTCACGCCACCTGTGATAACGATTTTGTCGCCTTCTTTAAGGTCAAAGGTTTCGATAGCAACCTTCTTTGCACTGTAGAAAAGAACGTCAGTTGAAGGGAACACATCACACATCTTAGGTGTAACAGCCCATGAAAGTGAAAGCCATCTCCAGGTCTTCTCATTTGTTGTAAGACCGATGATATCTACAGGTGAACGGAATCTTGAAACCATTCTCGCTGTGCGACCTGAAAGTGTGCAGGCAACGATTGCCTTTGCATCAAGGTCGATTGCCATTCCACAGGTTGCATGAGAAATAGCATCCACATCATTCTTTATAAGGAAGTCATAGTTGTAGAAACGCTTGTTGTAATGGATGTTCTGCTCAGTTGTCTCAGCGATTTTAGCCATTGTCTCAACAGCCTGAACAGGATATGCGCCTGCAGCAGTCTCGCCTGAAAGCATGATCGCACTTGTTCCGTCATATACTGCGTTAGCTACGTCTGATGTCTCAGCACGTGTAGGACGGGGATTGTGGATCATTGACTCAAGCATCTCAGTAGCTGTTATCACACGCTTACCAAGCATACGGCACTTAGTGATAAGGTCCTTCTGGATTGCAGGAAGCTGTTCAAAAGGAACCTCTACACCCATGTCTCCTCTAGCTACCATGATACCGTCACATTCTGTGCAGATATCTTCGATATTGTCATAGCCAGACTGATTCTCAATCTTTGCAATAAGCTGAACCTTGTCATCTCCGCCGTGTTCCTTAAGGAAGTTATGTACATCCACAAGGTCCTGCTTAACAGAAACGAATGAACAAGCGATGAAATCAACATCATTCTCTACACCAAAAAGAATATCTGACTTATCCTGCTCTGAAAGATAAACCTGCTTGATATGCTTTCCAGGGAAGCTCATGCTCTTCTTGTCAGAGAGCTCACCACCTGTAACGATCTCTGTTTCAATTCTTGTTCCGTCTGTACTTAAAACCCTGAACTCCAAAAGAGCGTTGTTAAGAAGGATTCTGTCACCCTTATAAAGCTCCTTTGCAAGGTTCTTGTAGCTAACGGAAACGATGTTCTCATCGCCCTTTATGTCCTCTGTTGTGAAGGTGAATTTCTTGCCTTCCTCAAGGACAACCTTTCCATTTTTAAAGGTACCGATACGGTACTCAGGTCCCTTTGTATCAAGAAGGATAGCAATAGGAAGTCCGAGCTCTTTTCTCACCTTCTTAATTCTCTTAATTCTTGCAAGCTGCTCATCATGATCTCCATGTGAAAAGTTAAGTCTTGCAACGTTCATACCTGCCTCCGCAAGCTTAGCAATCATCTCTTCTGATTCACTGGCAGGTCCAATAGTACATACGATTTTTGTCTTTCTCATATTATCCTTTCTCTAAATGAATACATCCCCTATCAGGCTGTGCATATAAGGGATCTCATTTCATGTAAAAAACCAACATTGAAATAAAATATAAAACGGGCTGATGTAGCATATAAACGATAAGTGAATGTCTCCCAAACCATGATAAAAACGGCAGCTTCACATGGAAAGCTTTATGCGCAAAAGTATTTTCTAAAAGTCCATGTAAAAAGTATCCTGCCATAAAAAGAAAAAGCCATGGCATCAATGAAAAATAATCTGTGGAGAAAAACCCATCCTGCATAAAGCCAAGATATGTAAGCTCAGAATGGGACATGCCATCAGGTCCGCCCTGTGTATATAAGAATCGTGGCAATTTTAACACATAGAAACCAAAATTCAAATATCCGTAATTAATAGACTTTGTCACAGCAAACAGGACTACCGTTGTCAAAAATTCCCAAAGAGGTTTTGCCATTTTATCAAAAATCCCACGAAGTAATGTCATAATGATCATACATGAGCCAATGCAGGTAAGGACCCCAAACATAACCAGGGCTTCCGGAATAACAAGCATGGTAACAACCGTCACAAGAAATCCGCAGCCAAAAACAAGAAGTCCATTGCGCAGTGGCTTTTTTGCAAAATGCAGGCAAAAGCCTGATATAAGAATAAAGGTCCAGCAAATACTCTGCTGCCAGATATATGCACCATCTGACACATACCAGTCCATCTTAAAACCATCTATATATTTTAAGTCCCAACAAAAATGAAACAGTATCATACTTATCATTGTCAGGCCACGAATTGTATCTATAGTCTCTAATCTTTTCATTTTTTCTAAAGCCTTTATAAACATGTTTTACATAATTTAATTTTATGGTATAAAGATAGGTGTCTCAGGTTCTATCATTTATTCTATAAATGCATCCCAAGCGTATTTGCAGGATGGATTCCAGATAATCCATGAATCCACGCCATTATCATTAACAGCACGTATCTGTTCTTTTATCTCTTCTGCTCCATAAGTTCTGTACTTACTAAGATATGATGCAGTAAATCCCTGAAGCCATGGTCTAACCTTAGCCTGCTGCCTGTCATCTCTTGGGTTTACCGTTTTAAGTTCAGTTTCAGAATACTTCATTGCCACATCTATTGTGTCGTATGGATACAAGTCCGGATAATCCTTTCCCATAGTTCCTTCGTAATAATGCGACGGATAAATCATAGGAGATAAATACTCGCAGCTCATTGAAAGCCATGAATATTCCTGCCCTACGATATTTCTATCAACCTTAGAATTAATGGCTGTTCCAAAGAGGTCTAGTGATAACGGCGTTCCTTCTTTTTTCAGGTACGCATGTGCCTTTCTGACAAATCCACTGACTGCTTTTCGTCTTCCATAGCCGTTCATTCCAACAGCTTCTTCACTTATCCCGGCAGGATATCTTACATAGTCGAACTGGACTTCATCAAAGCCTGCCTTTTTACACTGAAGAGCGACCTCTATGAGATAATCCCTTGCTTCTTCATTCTCCGGATTCATCCAGTTGAATTCCTTATTATCCTCATAGATACTGCCATCCTCAGCCTTGAGCATCCACTCAGGTTTTACCTCATCTATGAAGGGATCTCTGAAAGCAACACAGCGGGCAATCGAGTAGATATTATGCTCATGAAGTGAGCTCATCAGACCATCTATGTCGCTAATCAGAATATTCTCAACTCCAAGGCTGTCTATCAGCTCAGAGTCCATATCAAAAACGATATTTCCCTCATCATTTTTTACATCTATAACAACAGCGTTAATGCTGGTTTCATCAATATGCCCGATGATTTCATCCATCATACTCTTTGTGCCTGCAACGTATGCACTTACATAGATTCCATGGATTGGAGTTTCATCAGTATCTGCTGACTCTTCTATCCCTTTTGAATCTGCCTGTTCGTCAATAACTGCATCCGCTCCTTGCTCAGCATGCACGCTTGTTCCCAAAATGCTCATCGAAGCAATAATCCCTGCCGTAAGACCTACTATCCCAAATCTCCTCATTACAAACCGCCTTATGTTTTTATTTTTATCTCCTCAGAAACCTGATTTTTCTCTTTGTACACGCCCCCAACACTAATCTGTAGTTTACGTGTCGGGATTTTTCAAAAAAACACGTAAATCAAATATATCACAATATGTGCGTGTATGCTTTAACAGTATATCGACACCTTTTTATCACTATAAGATTCGCAAGTATAAAATTCATCCACTTTTGACACGCAAAGCTCCCATATTCTTCTTTTTCGTGTATAAACCTCAAAACAGCCACATTCCTCAACATACCCAATGCACTCATTAACCAGACTTATTTCCTCATACGTGCTAATACGGCAAAAAAAGAGAACCACTACATATCGTAGCAGCTCTCTAAATAGCAATAATAAAAACTTACTTGTCCAGGGATTCTAACAACTACCCAATATCATGAAAGTTAACCGGATTAAACAGCTTTAATTACTTTCTTAGGACACTTCTCTGCGCAGGTTCCGCAGTGTGTGCATTTCTCCTGATCGATTGATGCAACATTGTTCTCTACTGTGATTGCACCGGCAGGGCAATTCTTCTCGCAGATCTTGCAGGCGATACAGCCAACCTTACAATACTGGTTAACGTCCTTACCCATATCCTGGCTCTTACAACGAACAACCTCTGTAGCATCATAGGGAACAAGGTCGATAAGATGACGAGGGCAGATATCCATACACTTGCCACAAGCCTTACAAGCTTCCTTATCAACTACTGCAATTCCGTTAACTACATGGATTGCATCAAACTGACATACACTTACGCAGCTTCCGCCGCCAAGGCATCCGAATGTACAAGTCTTGGGACCTGCTCCGGGAACCTGATTGATAACACGGCAGTCATCTGCTCCGTAATATTCATATCTCTGAGTTGCCTGCTCACAGTCTCCGCCACAGTGAACATATGCCACCATGCGCTTTGCTTCTCCAGCATCAACTCCCATGATTTCAGAAATCTTAGCAGCTACTGAAGGTCCTCCCACAGGACACTGGCTTACAGCCGCCTCTCCCTTGGCAATTGCAGCAGCGCATCCTGAACATCCAGGGAATCCGCATCCACCACAGTTGTTTCCAGGCAGAGCTTCCAAAATAGCCTGTTCTTTCTCATCTACATCTACGTGCAGCTTCATATCTGCAACACCAAGAATGATTCCAATGATAATTCCGGCGCCTGCAACTACTGCCGTAGCTATGAGTACACCACTAATCATAATTTATCTCCTTTTTCTTTATACTGCTCACTTAAGTGCAGAAAAGCCTGTGAATGCGATTGCCATAAGACCAGCAGCAAGAAGCACTGTAGGCATTCCTCTGAAGGGTCTTGGAATATCATTAAACTCAATTTTCTCTCTGATACCTGCAAGAATTACTATCGCAATAGTAAAACCAACAGCAGTTGCAAATCCGCAAATTGTGCTCTCTAAAAGACTGTAGCCATCAGTTACGTTATTAAGAGCAACACCAAGAACTGCACAGTTTGTTGTGATCAAAGGAAGATAAACACCAAGTGACTGGTAAAGTGATACAACAAACTTTTTAAGGAACATCTCTACAAACTGAACCAGCATGGCGATTACCATGATGAATACGATTGTCTGCAAAAATGAAAGATCCAGTGGTGAAAGAATAAATTTGTAAATTGCATTTGTAACAAGGGATGCAAGTGTGATTACGAATACACACGCCATACCCATACCAAAAGCGGTCTCTGTTTTTCTTGAAACTCCAAGGAAAGGACAAAGTCCAAGGAACTGACTAAGTACTACGTTGTTTACAAGAGAAGCAGTTATCATGATAGACAAAAGTCCGATTATTGAATTAGTCATTTCTTATCCTCCTCTAATAATCCTTCCTTCTTAAGGAGTTCTTCTTTAACCTTGTGAGGATCCTTGATCTCAACATCGCTGCAGCAGCCGCCTACTCCAAACTTGGAAGTATCCTTGCCCTTCTTCTCCATGTTGAACTTAACCTGGTTCATGATGGCAATAAGAACTGCAAGAACTATGAATGCACCTGCCTGCTGGATGAAGATTCTGATAGGCTGATACTGTGAGAAGAAATATCCTACAGCACCGGGAACAACTGATCCCTCACCAAAAATCTGAACATCAAACATTGTTCCGCCACCAATAAGCTCTCTGAAAAGACCGATTACTGTGATGGCACATGTAAATCCAAGTCCCATTCCTATTCCATCAAAGAAGGAAGGAATGATGCTGTGCTTTGAAGCATAAGCCTCGGCACGACCAAAGATGATACAGTTAACAACTATCAGCGGAATATATACACCAAGTGCCTCATACATCTTGGGTACATAAGCCTGCATAACAAGCTGAACCAATGTAACGAAGGACGCTATAACAACTATGAATGATGGAATTCTTACTGTGTCGGGTATTACTTTTCTAAGAAGAGAAATAACCGCATTTGAAAGTGCCAAAACAAAAGTAGTGGCAAGTCCCATGGTAAGACCATTTATTGCCGACGTGGTAACCGCAAGTGTAGGACACATACCGATCATCAAAACCAGCGTCGGATTCTCTGTTATAAGTCCGTTAAAAAATCTCTCGGCAGGAGTATCCTGTGCAAATCCCAGGGCTCCTTTATTTTCCTGACTCATAAAGCCTCCTCTACCTAAATAAACTATTGATCATCCGATTCCAAAAATTCTTGTCTGAATCTTCAAATCTTACTGAAGTGCTGACTGGAAATATTCAACAGCTGCATTTACACCAAAGGTGATTGCCTTAGATGTGATAGTTGCACCTGAAATTGCTTCGATGTCGCTATCACTTGATGCTGCGTTCTTAGTAACCTGGAACTTACCTGCAGGCTTTCCGTTAAACTGCGGAACAATTACCTTTTCTGCATTCATTCCAAGTCCGGGCGTCTCATTTATAGAAATAAGTGATATGCCGTTTACCTGAGAATCGTTTGTAATACCAACTGTAAATACTATCTTGTCACCGTATCCGCCGCTTGATACCTGGATAACATATCCAAGTCCGTTGCCGGATTCATCAACAGCCTTCTTTACACTGTTGATCGTAATCTTTCCGTAATCAGCTCCAGCTAAAATAGAAGCCGCTTTACCCTCATCAGTTTCCATATCTTCAAAGTTTGCTGCATCAGGGAAAACTGCCTGATTAGCTTTTATCTGAGCAAGCTCTTCCTGATAAGCTATGGGTTCCTTAGTAACCTGATACACAAATCCCAGGGAAACACCAGCAACCAGAGTTATTACGAAAAGAACGAGAGCATTTTTGAACATTGTTTTAAAATCACTCATGCTTTTTTCTCCTCCTTTGCTGCAGGTCTGATTCCGAAGGCTCTCGGAACTGTGCACTTCTCAATAAGAGGAACTAAGAGATTGCCAATGACGATGGCAAAGGAAACACCCTCTGCGGATGATCCAAATATTCTGAAGATACCTGTCATTACGCCAAGGAAAATACCGTAGATGTATTTACCCTTCGTAGTGATGGGACAGGTTACATAGTCTGTTGCCATGAAGAAAGCACCAAGCATAAGTCCACCACCTGCAAGCTGTGCAGAAATATATGAACCGTTAAGACCATGTCCTCCAAAAAGAATTATAAAGATCACGAATGAAACAATGTATGTTCCAGGGATCTTAAGATCGATGATACCAAGCATTATCAGGATGCAGGCACCGATAACAATGGCAATCATTGATGTCTCACCGATTGTTCCGGGTATCTTACCGATGATCATATCGAGAACCGGAACCTCCTCACCATTCTTCAGCATCTGGAGAGGTGTAGGTGTTGTGTAAACATCTGTTGCAAAGTTTGTCATAAGAGCCGGGAAAGAAATCACGAGGAAGCATCTTCCACCAAGTGCCGGGTTCATGAAGTTCTGACCAAGTCCTCCGAATAACATCTTTACAACAAGGATAGCAAAAACGCCGCCTATAATGGGAAGCCACCAGGGTGCTGTGCAAGGCAGGTTCATGCCAAGTAAAAGTCCTGTTACCACCGCAGAAAAATCTCCGATAGTAGACTTTTTATTCATCAGTGTTTCATAAATAAACTCGGTAGCAACTGTTGTAGCCACTGAAATCACCAGGATTATCAGTGCATCGATACCGAAATTGTAGACGCCAAATCCAGCAGCCGGAAGAAGTGCTATCACAACCCACATCATTATGTTTGAAGTGGTAACACTGTTTCTAACATGGGGATTTGACGATACCTTCATCATATCGCTCATTGTACTCTCCTCCATTACTTCTTTCTATTTGCAAGCTGGATCTTGCGCATACCCTTGATTAGCTGAGTAAGCTGTCTTCTTGCAGGGCAGATGTAACTACAGCAACCACACTCACAGCATTCCATACCATACTCCTTTAGGAATCTGTCAGTCTGTCCATGCTCAACTGCATCAGCAAGATTCTTAGGGATAAGTCTCTCAGGACAAGCCTCAACACACTTTGCGCAGTTGATACATGCACTGGGTTCCATTTCTGAAACAGCATCCTCTGTAAGACATGTAAGAGCTGACGCTGTCTTGGTTGTGGGAACATCCAGATCAAACAGGGCAAATCCCATCATAGGACCACCTGAAATGATCTTTGCAGGAGTCTTCACAAATCCACCTGCGTCATCCAAAAGCTCTCTGTAGTTTGTTCCAATGCGAACCTTATAGTTCCTGGGATCAACTACAGCATCACCAGTGATGGTTACGATTCTCTCCATGAGAGGTCTGCCTTCTGTGACAGCCCTGTTAACCGCGCAGAGAGTATCAACGTTGTCAACTATGCAGCCTGCATCAGCGGGAAGCATTGAAGAATTTATCTCTCTCTTTGTGCATGCGTAAATAAGCATACGCTCAGCACCTTCGGGATATTTTGTCTGGAGGGCTTTAACCATGATCTTGTCATCGTCCTTAGTCAGTTCGCGGAACTTGGCGATGCAATCAGGCTTGTTATCCTCGATTGCAATGATTCCCCTGGCATTCGGGAAAAGTGAAACTGCAATACGAAGACCACCAAGTAAAAGCTCAGGCTCTTCAACCATACGTCTGTAATCACTGGTAAGGTAAGGCTCACACTCTGAGCAGTTAGCAATAACATACTCGATCTTTTCCGGTTCCTTCGGTGAAAGCTTTACAGCCGTAGGAAAGCCGGCGCCGCCCATTCCGACAACTCCTGCTTCGCGAATAAGATCAATTTTCTCCTGAGTGGTAAGTTCCTCTAAAGGCTTTGTAGGGAGCATGGGGCCTTCTTCATAAAGGCCATCATTCTCGACGATAATGCTGTCACACATACCGCCAGTAGCGAGTCTCCTCTTCTCAATGCCTTTAACAGTACCGGATACCGACGCGTAGATCGGCGCAGAGACGAAACCTCCTGCTTCTGCGATCTTTTGTCCAACAAGCACTCTGTCACCAGCGTTCACTATAGGCTTAGCCGGAGCTCCGATGTGCTGAGAAAGTGGATAAACAAGATCACCTTTTGGCAGAATTTCCTTGATGGGTTTATCCTTAGAAAGCTCTTTGCCCTCGTAAGGATGCACTCCTCCAACAAAAGTTAATTTAGCCATTTCCTACCTCTTTCCTCTAACGTATCAGACACGTTTTAGAATATTTTCATAGACGTTATTAATTGTATCATACATTTGCTCAATTAGTCAGATTTTAATGCAAAAATTGCTCATCTATTTACACATTTTATGTGTTATTATATTAATGTTTAGTTTATTTAGATTAGTTATCGTTAACGCTGCGACTTTTCTTATTTATTGTCGCCTAAATTCACACTTTTACGAGGACTGGGTATGAAAATAATTGACGAGATCATTGAGGCAGAGCCGGACTATCCCCTTGAAAGAATTGTAGATAAGAAAGAAGATATTTTATTTTTTGACATAGAAACAACAGGCCTTTCACCTAAGACGAGTGCGCTCTATCTTATTGGCTGCGGATATTTCAAAGAAGAAAAGTGGCATCTTCGTCAATGGTTTGCGGATAAAAAGAACGAGGAATTTGATCTTTTAAAGAGTTTCCTTAGCTTTGCAAGAGATTTCAAAATGCTCATTCATTTTAATGGTAACCGCTTCGATCTGCCCTTCGTGAAATTCAAGTGTGATAAGGTTCAGATGATAGATGTTCTTGAAAATCTTGAGTCACTTGACCTTTATAAGTGTGTTGCTCCATACAAAAATGTCTTTGGCATTCCCGATTGCAAACAGAAAACTGTTGAGCTTTTCCTTGGTATAGACAGAACCGACGAATACACAGGCGGTGAACTCATAGAGGTTTACAGACGCTACCTGGATAATCCAAGTGAAAAGCTGTTCAAAATACTGACCCTTCACAACGCTGATGATGTGAGAGGCATGTTTAATCTGCTTCCGATTCTATATTACAGAGATTTGTTCAACTCAATTCTTAACCAGAAGGTTGTCTTATTCAGAACTGATGCGCCTGAATTTCCTCAGGTCAGCACAGATTTTGCAATTGATGAGGTATCAAAAAACGAGGATCCTGGCGCAGTCATTGGTCTTCCTATTCGTGCCATGAAGGTCCAGGCCAATTACTATAAGGATTTCTCAGGAAAAGAAAGAGAAGAAATTCTCATGAAGGTTTCTCTGCCGGATTATCTGCCCTCTTCTATCGGAGGTACAGCAGACAAATGCTTTTTCAAGGCAGAGGGCGATTCTGCAACTTTACGAATCCCGCTCTTAGAAACAGAGCTTAAATATTTCTACAAAAATTATAGGGATTACTACTATCTCCCAGGCGAGGATCAGGCTCTTCACAAGTCCATCGCTCAGTTTGTTGACCGCTCTCACAGAGAACAGGCAAAGGCTGAGACATGCTACACAAGAAAGCCCGGTCAATTCCTTCTTGAGTGGGATGCAGTATTCTCTCCTGTTTTCAAGGAGTCCTACAAAGATAAACAGCTCTACTTCGAACTCACTGATGAGCTGAAGCAGAGCCGTTGTGCAATGTCATTATATGCAGTTCATGTTATGGCACACATTATTGAAAATGCGTAATGAAGTTCTGCTCTCGGGCAATGCCCTCGCCAGAACTAATCTATCATGCTAATGCCTGCTCAAGGTCAGCGATGAGATCCTTCTTATCCTCAAGGCCACAGGAGATTCTGATAAGGCCTGCAGGTATTCCTGCTGCTTCAAGCTGCTCATCTGACATCTGTCTGTGAGTTGATGTAGCAGGGTTCAGGCAACATGTTCTGGCATCAGCAACATGCGTTTCGATAGCTGCAAGCTTAAGCTTACCCATGAAGTCTTCAGCAGCCTTTCTGCCACCTTCAAGCTCGAAGGAAACAACACCACAACCACCATTAGGCATATATTTCTTAGCTACCTCATAGTAAGGATCTGACTCAAGTCCAGGATAGTTAACCTTAACTACCTTAGGATGCTTTTCAAGGAACTGTGCAACAGCAAGTCCATTCTCAACGTGACGAGGCATTCTTACGTGAAGTGACTCAAGACCAAGATTAAGATAGAATGCATTCTGAGGAGACTGAATACTTCCAAGGTCACGCATAAGCTGTGATGTGCACTTGGTTATAAAAGCTCCTTCTTTTCCAAACTTCTCAGCATATACAATTCCGTGATAAGAATCATCAGGAGTTGTAAGTCCAGGGAATTTCTCAGCGTTAGCCATCCAGTCGAATTTTCCGGAATCAATGATAGCACCACCAACTGCAACGCCATGACCGTCCATGTACTTTGTTGTTGAATGAGTAACGATATCAGCGCCCCATTCGATAGGTCTGCAGTTTACAGGTGTAGGGAATGTATTATCAACAATAAGAGGCACATTATGAGCATGTGCTGCCTTTGCAAACTTCTCAATATCAAGAACAGTAAGTGCAGGATTTGCGATAGTCTCACCAAATACAAGCTTTGTGTTCTCCTTGAATGCTGCATTAAGCTCTTCCTCTGTGCAGTCAGGAGATATGAAGGTTGTCTCGATGCCCATCTTAGACATTGTTACAGCAAGAAGATTGAAGGTTCCACCATAGATTGATGCAGATGAAACGATGTGATCTCCAGCCTCGCAAAGATTGAACATTGCAAAAAAGTTAGCAGCCTGTCCTGAAGATGTGAGCATTGCTGCTGTTCCACCCTCAAGCTCTGCTATCTTAGCAGCAACATAATCGTTTGTAGGGTTCTGAAGTCTTGTATAGAAATAACCAGATGCCTCCAGATCGAAAAGCTTTCCCATATCGCTGCTGGTGTCATACTTAAATGTTGTAGACTGGACAATCGGGATCTGTCTGGGCTCACCATTGCCAGGTGTGTAACCGCCCTGTACGCATTTTGTGTTGATTGTATAATCGCTCATAATAATGCTCCTCTCGTAATCACATAATCATGCTTATAAATATAGCACAGATTAGTCAAAAGTAAATTACGAGATTAGGAATAAGCTATATCAGTCTTGCCAAAGTACTATACAGAACATCCGGTTCAATCGGCTTTGAAAGATGCGCATTAAGGCCTGACTGAAGGCTTCTCTCCACATCCTCCTCAAATGCATTTGCAGTAAGTGCGATAATAGGAATACTCTTTGCATCCTCTCTGTCTAATTCACGTATTGCCCTGGTAGCTTCAAGTCCGTCCATTTCGGGCATTCTCATATCCATCAGAATTGCAGAATAGAATCCGGGCTCGCTCTTTTCAAACATTTCAAGTGCAAGTCTGCCATTCTCAGCGTGGTCTACTACTGCTTCTTTTTTCTTTAAGATCATCATTACAATCTTGGCGTTAACAGGAATATCCTCAGCAAGAAGGAAATGTCTGCCTTTAAGGAACGCCTCGTTTACAACAGGCATCTCGTCTGCTGCGCTCTCTACATTCTTTTCGCCTTCCGACTTATCATCATTCATTCCGGCTGCATTTTCCGGACTAGAAGAAGCCTTAGCATCTCCTGCATTTGCAGACTCCTCAAGCGTCAGTGTAACAGTAAAGGTTGTCCCCTCTCCCTTCTTACTTCTGACGTCTATTTCACCGTTCATCATTTCAACAATATTCTTGGAAATAGACATTCCAAGTCCGGTACTTCCGTAAATAGTCTTAGTGCTTAAATCCTCCTGACTGAAGGGTTCAAATAGCTTTGGTATATAATCCTCGCTCATACCAATTCCGGTATCTCTCATGGTGAACTTGAAAACCGACTTATTATCAAAGCTTCTTATTTTCTCTACTTTAAAGAAGATATCTCCGCCTTCCTTGGTGAATTTTACTGAGTTACCAAGGATATTTATCAGTACCTGCTTTAGCTTCATGTCGTCACCGATGTAGTATTCGCCAAAGCTTCCTACTATCTCACTATGCCAGTTGATTCCTTTGTCGTGGCACTGACCACCAATCATTACATTTATCTGATTTTCCAGTTCAACCAAAGAGAAAATCTCTGATTTAAGAACCATCTTTCCAGCTTCTATTCTGGACATATCAAGAATGTCATTGATAATTTTCAATAGATAATCTGCAGAAGATCCTATTTTTTTAAGGTGTTCTCTTGTACTATCAGGAAGTCCCGGCTCACTAAGGGCAATATGATCAAGACCTATGATTGCATTCATAGGTGTTCTTATCTCATGGCTCATGTTAGACAAGAATGCGGTCTTTGCTCTGCTGGCTTCCTCTGCTGCCTTCAAGGCATCACTAAGCGCCTGACTTTCAGCAATCGATTTTCTCGTCTGAGAATCCACATCTGCAAATCCAAGACCGATGGCATGTACGATATGGTCATCCCTGTCCTCAGGTCTTCTGACACCAGCTATACGCACCATCTCATAGGACTCCTGTCCTTTTCTGTTTATCATGTATCTAAGAGAAATAACTCGGTCACTTAAAAGCGCTTTTCTAATAGAATCAGGGTTTGCAAACTCCAGAAATTCCTCGCGGTTTTTCTCTACAACATATTTCTCTGCATACCCCTTCAAGGTTTCTTCATATTTGAAATGCTCTCCCTTTTTCAGACCATCATCAATCTCAGTATGGGACTGATAACAGATACCCTCATTCTGATCAAGGTTAATATAATAAACACTTCGATAATCTGAAGAAAGCGCAGTGATCATGCTTGCTGCCTGAGAATGCTTATCCTGAACATACCCATGCAAAGCCTGTTTTATCTCATGGATTCTGCCTCCAACAGCTTTAACATCACCAGCATCAATAATATCAATCCTCTCCGTCACTGCATCTGGGTTTATCTCTCTTGTAAGCTCATCAATATCCCCTACAACATCCTCTAGCTCCTCAGTTATATCTCCTATCTGATTTCTAAGGCCTCTTGTTGCAATCAGGACCATGATGATACCCATAAGCACAGAAACAATACTGTTTATAACGATCATTCTGGTCTGCTTAGCTATCTGTTCATCGTACCAGTCGGCAGAAAAATCTACTGCAACTATTCCTGCTACTTTTCCCTCAGAATCAAACACAGGGCTGTAGGCACTATAAAATCTGCCCCATGAATCCTCATAGGGTTCTTCATCAACAGAAGCCGTACCTTCAGATGCAGCCACAAGTGCCTTGGTTGTCACAATAGGCGCACCAAATTCACCCGGGTCTTCGATTGTGGGATCAACAGTAAAGGTGAATTCATTCTCACCACTTTTGCGTATACAATAGATATACTTCAGATCTATATTTTCCTGATAAACAGCAAGAGTATCATTAATGATCTGATACTTTTCTGTTCCCTTATCCTCTGCCTTAAGGTCCATTAATACATCGCCATCAAGACTTGCAGCAGCAGTATTGGAAATATCAAGCATGCGATTTTGAATGAGAGTTTTTAGTGAATTCTTTGAACTATGAACAAGAAATGAGCCAAGGAAAAAGTTTGCAGCAAGAAGCATAACCGCGATTACAACAGCCAGCTTGAATGCGAATCCCGGAGCTTTTTTACCCTTTACGATTCCAATAACATCTTCTGCAAAACCTTTTTTCATTGCGAGCCCTCATAATCCTTGACAGATGTCAATGAAATAGGAATAATAATAAAAAAATCTTACTGTTTTCCATGGAGAAACCAATATGTACGAAGGATGCAACAAAACAGCATTAAGCTCTCAAAAGAATATCGCAGACAGCTTCATTAAACTTTTGCGAAATGAAGAGTATTCCAAGATCAGCATCAGCGAAATCTGTAAACAGGCTGATGTATCAAGGCAGACCTTCTATACTCTTTTTGAGTCCAAGGAAAACATCGTAGCATTTGTTCTTGCAAAGCACTATGATTTCCAGCCTGCTCATGAATGCAAATGCAAAGGAACTCCTACGCTTACTCAGCTGAGCGAAGCCTATAGCAAATACATTCTCTCCAAAAAGGAGATTTTGCAGCTCCTTGTTAAAAACAAAATTATCTATATGATGCAGTGCAATCTCTACAATGCTTTTTCTTCCTGTAAAGAAATGCATTTTGATGATGATGTCGTAGTAAATAATATCACTGCAGATTTCCTTGCTGCAGGACTTACAATTATTGCTAAGCACTATTGCTTAAACAGTGACAAGATCACTGAGGATCAGCTTAAAGCTCTGATCTATGATCTTTTCAGTGGCAAAAAATTCACCTGTGGAAATGAGGATTAAACCTCTATTACATCCTCTTCCGGAAGATGAACTTTGGAGATTACAACAATAGTATCTCCTGCCTTTAACTTAACACCGCCCTTTGGAACAATAGACCTTGAGCCTCTTTTGATGGATAAAAGAATTGTCTGTCTTGGGAAATCAAGGTCTTTTATAAACTTCTCACACCAGGGATGTGTATCGCCAAGTGTTACTTCTTTCAGATGCATGGGCACGTCATTTTTAAGTGCCTGTGCACCGATAACCACCTTATCTCCAGCTTCAAGAATGATATTACCATTGGGGATAATAACATTTCCTCTTCTCAGGATCATTGCAATGATTGCTCCATGAGGAAGCTCTATATTTCTAATCTTCTTATCAGCCCATCCGTCCTTAGCACTAAGCTCCACCTTGATGAAATGCATATCTATGCTCTTTGCATAGTCGCCCATGTGCTTAAGCTTTGTGTACTGTTCGACGAATCCGGCGGAAATAATACCTGTAGGGATAGCGACAATTCCAACTCCCAGGAATGCCAGCAAAATACCAAGTAACTTACCCATCGGTGTAATAGGATAAATATCTCCATAGCCTACAGTTAAAAGCGTCGATGCTGCCCACCATATTCCGGAAAATGCATTTTCAAAGACATCCGGCTGAGCCTCATGCTCTACGGAATACATGCAAAGACTTGATGCAAGCATCATTACCGCAATGATAAACATTGATGAAAGAAGCTGCTGAGACTTACTTTTGATGACCTCAGTGATTACATTCAAAGAGTCATAATACGCATTTATCCTAAAGAGCCTGAATATCCTTGCCACGCGGAACATACGAAAAGCTGTTGCTCCAGCAGGAAAAAACACAGGTAAGTAATAAGGCAAAAAGCTTAAAAGCTCGATAATACCCACAAACGAAAAGATATATTTTATGACTGCTCCAAGCTCAGATTTATTAGGATATATACACTTTGCACTGATAAGTCGAAGCACGTAATCGACTGCAAAGAAAAATACTGTCACCGCCTCTATAGTGTGAAAAATAGCACCATATTTTGCTTCCAGGCTTGCATAAGTGGATAAAAATGCTGCCGCAAGGTTTATTATTAAAGCGATTGTTCCGACAAGGTCATAGGCTATACTTATCCAGTCCCCAAGATAACCCACAGACACTATTTTATAAAGTTGCTCTCTCGCCGCTAAAAAGTCAGATTTTTTCTCTTCCATACACTCCCCTGATTGTTAATCTGATGCCTTAACATCAAAAACAATTGCCTCCTCTGGCTTAAGTGGTTTACTAAAGTAGTACCCTTGAATTATATCAGCTTTAAACTCCTTTAGTCTCTCATATTGCCATTTTTCTTCTACCCCTTCTATTATAATCATCTTGTCGAGATCATGGGCAAGTAAAATAACATCTTTTATGAAGCGATCCTTACCATCAACCAGGTAAGCATCAACTAATGATTTATCCAGCTTTATCACATCAACAGGAATATATGTAAGGTATCCAAGAGATGAGTATCCCGTACCAAAATCATCCATGAGAATCCTGATATTCATCTCCTTTAATCTGTCAAAGAGCTTCTTCGCCTTGTCAGTTCTTTCAAGGAAAAGGCTCTCCGTAACTTCTATCTCAACCAGGTTTGAAGAAACATCATATTTCTCAAGTGTCTCCTTCAAAAAGTCCACATATCCGGTATCATTCAGCTGATTAGATGAGAAGTTTATTGAAATCGGATGAAGAGTATGCCCCTGTTTTTTCCACTCGGAAAGCTGACTGATTACAAGCTCAGTCGTGATTCGTCCTATCCTTGCAACCCAGCCACTTGCCTCAGCTATAGGAATAAATACTCCTGGAGAAATTCCCTCTTCCATTCTAACCAGAGCTTCATAGCCGATAACCTTGCAGGTCTGTGTATCAATCTGAGGCTGATAAACCATGAAGAACTTATTATTATCTATCGCATCAAGGATCTTTGCCTTGATCTTATTCTCGTCTCTAACCTTTTTCTTTAATTCATTAGAGTATAGGAATGCCTTGTTTCTGCCACGAAGTTTTGCTTCATACATGGCTATCTCAGCATTTATAATGTGCTGATCAGGAAGTGTCATTCCATCAGAAACAGAGATACCCATACTGCAGCTCATAGCAATGGTTTCATCTCCAATAGAAATAGGAGTTCTGAAAATATTCATAATATGTTCTATGGTAGGGCTATCCTCTGTTACGCGCTCAGCCTTTGCCATAACAAGGAACTCATCTCCGCCATATCTTGCAAGCATCCATCCATTGTCATCAGAAAGCTTTTCAAGCTCTAAGGACAGATACTTAAGAATCTCATCTGCCACCTGATGTCCATAGGTTTCATTGATATCCTTAAAGTTATCAATATCCACCATCAATATTGAATAGACACTGTCAGGCGTAGTAATGTCACGCAGGTAATTTACTGCGCTTCGCCTGTTTAAAATGTCCAGGAAATCATCATGTTCTGCCAGATATTTAAGTCTCTCATGTGATCTTTCAAGCTCATCTCGTGATTCCATGAGCTCACTATTGATACGCTTACCTTCAATCACAACCTCATTCAGATTAAGAAGGAAGAAAATGAGTGAAGCAAAAATAAAGCATGCTGTAGGCATTACATCGCCGTACTTTTCCCAGAATGAAATAGGCTTGTTATAAATTATTGCATCTTCAGGAAGAAGTCTTTCATCTATGTTGTACTTCTCCATGAGGTTATAATCAAAGACTGTTACGCTGGGAGTTTCAAGGCTTATTCTGATAGAATCTATTTCTTCCTCACCATTTAGCACACTGGCCATAGTCTCGCCTGCCTGCTTTGCCTGCTCGTAGAACTGCATACCCACAGCTCCCAGAACTCCATTTCCAACTCCGCTCTCATAGCAGCGCATAATCGGTGCATCTGAATACTTGCTCAAAAAGCTGGTCATTTCATAAATGGAATGGTTACGACCTTCTGCATCGATGAAACAAGTCATATAGATTATGATTCCGTCATCAGGAATGCTCTCTATTACTTTAATTAATTCACTGTCTTTAAGCTCTGAGACATCAACCGGATGGAAATTATATTCCGGATATCTGTATTGCATACTTGAAAAACGCTCAGCATCTGATTTTCCGGCGACTGAATTGTCATATAAGCCATATATTTCTTTATTATTTGGTAGAAGTTCAAAAGCCAGATTAAGGGTATCCTTCAGATAATCATTCTCATAAAAGCCAGTGATTCCCTTCATATTTACAGCCTTTTTGGCAATCGAAAGGTCATTAGCCCCAATGAAAACAATGGGAAGATCGCCAAAGAGCTCTTCTCTATTGTTGCAGGTAAACTCGAGGGCATCATCATCAACTATGATAATTCCGTCGTACTTTTTCCCTGCGCTCATTCTTGCTTTGAAAAACTTAAAGAAGTCCTCGTGATCCTTTTCGGTATTGTAGTTTTTGCCGTCCATAAATATGACATCATACTCGATGCCATTAGCACAAAGGCCATCATTAAAGCCGTCTATTTGTTCTGAATATGTGTAGTATTGGGGATTGTAGGAGCAAAACAAAAGCACCCTATGATTTACCTCTTCCACATAATCTGCAGGTATCTCATAAGATGTAGCAGCCTCCTGGTGTACGAACCTTCGGAGGAACACTATGGCCAGGCACAGGCAAAGTACACTTAGACCGACATATATGTGTCTTAACCTGTGAAAATCGAATTTCTTATTCATATTTTCGCCGGCTCCATCCGCTCTAAAATTACTAATCTCATGATAGCATAAATACGAAAAACCATTATAAACTATGTGTTTTATAAATATCTTAAGTAGAAATTAATTCTTAAAAATATATAAAAAGTTTTATTCCTCCAAGCAAATATAATTTATCCCCCCATAAACTATACTTTGTCTGTTGATAGAAAATCGGCAAAAAGCAATAATTGGGAAGAGATTTGAAATCGTTTTCAAAAGTTTTCGGGGGTTTAGGTATGATTGAAACTTTAAATGGAATGATTGAAACCGTAAATTTCAAAAAGAGCACTACTTTAAAGCTCTATGATAATGTGCAGAACGAGGATTATCCTGCTCACTGGCATCCGGCAATCGAGATCATTATGCCGATAGAGAACAGCTATTATCTCCATTTCCCCAACAGGGATGTGGAGCTTAAAAAGGATGATATCTGTTTCATATGTCCTGGATGTATTCACGCTATCGCTGCTCCATCTACTGGCAGACGTGTGATTTTCCAGCCAAACACAACACAGCTTCGTTTCATGAGAGAGGTTGAGGTACTTTTATCAGTAATGTATCCCTACACCATCGTTACAAAGGAGGATTATCCTGAGATTCATGGCAAAATAAAGGAACTCCTTTTAGAGATCAAAAAGGAATACATGTCCGGTGATTCCTTCTCAGAAATGAATATCTATAGTAAGCTTCTCGAGATGCTTGTCCTTGTTGGAAGGAATCATGCAAAGAACTACGAGGACAGCATGGACGACAAGATGAAAACTCAGGATGAGCTTGTGATCAAATTTACCGAAATTTGCGATTACATAAATTCACACTGCTCCGATGAGTTAAAGCTCGACGCCATCGCTGGAATGAGTGGCTTTAGTAAATTCCACTTCGAGAGACTTTTCAAGCAGTTCACCGGAACGAGCTTCTATAAATATGTAAATCAAAAACGAATAGTTAAAGCTCAGGAGATGCTCATGGAGCCAAACAACACAGTCACCGACGTAGCTGTCCACTGCGGTTTCTCCTCAATCTCCTCCTTCATCCGAATGTTCAAGATTCACAAGGGCTGCACCCCTTCAGAATTCAAGAACATGTACTGGAAGGTTGACCTTCATGTAGCAAAAAACGCGGCCTTGTGATTTTTCACAAGGTCTTTTTTTATTCTACAAAATTCTAAATACATTACAAAATTAATCTAAAAATTTTATAAACTGATTAAATTTGTCATCTTGCAATAACGCGTCAAAGTGATAAAGTGTTCTCTAGACATTTTAAAATAGGTCAAGAAAATTGACCTGAAAGGGGACAGGAGATGGTATCATCAGATACTTATTTTGGGGAACTTCTTCGCCGATATCAGGCAAACTTCGATATAACTGAAAAATACACACTTGGAGACAGGACCTATCCGGCCTATGCCTACTTCTGCTCATTAAGTGAGAAATATGTGCTGAGAAAAGAGGCACAGCTCTGGGCAATTAAGGCATACGAGCATGTTCTGTTTGAGAATGTTTCTTCTTTTAATACAGAGAATCTTTCAGACATAAAGGACATCATTGAAGGCCATATGGAACCTGAGCTTGTCCGAAAAGGGCAGAATTATCCCGAGAAAGATCACATGTGTACCTACATGACTTTCGTCATTGTATCAGACACCGATCCCACTCCAGAAACCATCAGGGCCATAAAAAAATTCAAATATGACCGAGGTTATATGTTTAATTTCCGAGGCCACAGTGAAGCCAGACTTATACTAATCTCCCTTTCATCAGGTAACGTCTATTCAAACTACTGTGGCCGAGACCTTCGAGACCTACTCTCGGATGTCTATGAGAAAGTTTCTACTTCTGTAGAAGCTGCAAGCTAATATGTTAATTACCCTAAGGGGATTTAAGGAGGAGTTGTTTTATGAATGCAGCAGTGTTACTTATTGGTAGTGCTTTGATCCTGGTTGCCGGATATGTACTTTATGGCGGCTGGCTTTCAAAGCAGTGGGGAATCGATCCGAGTCGTAAGACTCCGGCTCACGAACTTCAGGATGGCATGGATTATGTTCCTGCCAAGACACCTGTCCTTATGGGACATCACTTTTCTTCAATCGCAGGTGCAGGCCCTATAAATGGTCCTATCCAGGCCGCAGTATTTGGCTGGGTTCCTGTACTTTTATGGGTACTCATCGGAGGAATTTTCTTTGGTGGCGTACATGACTTTGGTGCTCTTTTTGCATCACTTCGTCACAAGGGTCAGTCAATCGGTGAGATCATCGATGATGCTATGGGAAGAAAGGCTAAGAAGCTTTTCCTTACCTTTGGTTACCTTACTCTTCTGCTTGTTGTAGCAGCTTTCAGCTCAATCGTTGCAAGCACCTTTGGTACTACTACAGCAGCAGGCGCAGCAGTTGAGGGAGCTACCCTTGCAGCTAACGAGTCAACAGCTATGATTTCTATTCTTTTCATCGCTCTGGCTATGGCTTTCGGTTACTTTGTTTATAGAAAAAATGCACCTGTAGGCGTTGCTTCAGTTGCAGGCGTTGTTGGAATTATCGCCATCGTTGCTATTGGTCTTAACTTCCATCCCATCGCACTTTCTTACAATACATGGATGTGGGTTCTTGCAGCATATATCCTTGTTGCTTCTGTAACACCTGTATGGATTCTGTTACAGCCTAGAGATTACCTTAGTTCATTCCTTCTCTACTTCATGATCGCAGCTGGTGTAATCGCTGTAATCGGTGCGGTAGTTACAGGACATGGCAGCTTCCAGGTTCCTGCTATGGGTGATGCATCACTTAAGGGAACTGGCGTATTTACAACAGGAACAGCTTTCCCTGCACTCTTTGTTACAATCGCATGCGGAGCTATTTCAGGTTTCCATTCACTTGTTTCTTCAGGAACAACAGCTAAGCAGCTCGATAACGAAAAGCATGCTCAGCCTGTAGCTTTTGGCTCAATGCTTATCGAATGTGCAGTAGCAGTTATCTCTCTTTGCGCTATCGGCTTTGTATGGGCTGCCGCTTCTGACGGAACTTATGCAAGCCCTACTCAGGTATTCGCAGGCGGCCTTTCAGCAATGATCGCTACCTTCGCACCCGGCATGCAGAACATCATGTATCAGATGCTCATCCTTGCAGTTTCAGTATTCTGCCTTACATCACTTGATACAGCTACAAGACTTGCAAGATACATGTTCCAGGAGTTTTTCCTTGATCAGGGCGAGACAGCTAAGGATGCAACTGGTTACAAGAAGGTTCTTGCTAATCCTTATGTTGCAACTACAATCACAGTTGTACTTGGTGTAAGTCTTGGTATGACTGGTTACACAAAGATTTGGCCTCTCTTCGGCGCAGCTAACCAGCTTCTTGCTGCAGTAGGTCTCCTTGCAGTTTGCACATGGCTTGGCTCAGTTGGAAAGAACAACAAGATGTTCTTTGTACCCATGGTATTCATGCTTGCTGTTACTATCTGCTCTCTCTGCCAGACAATTAAGGCAAAGATGACAGCTTACTTCTCAGGCGCAGCAGATGGATGGGCACTTGTTCAGTCAGTAATCGCAGTATTCCTTGTTGCTCTTTCAGTTGTACTTGCAGTTATCGCTGCTAAGACACTTATAGAGCAGCACAAGAATAAAGCAAATAATGAAACTGAAAGTGAAAAGGCTGCGTAAAATCAGACTTTTCGTCTAAGATATTAGTCCAAAAAATTAACGCCAATGCTTTAAGTTATTCATCAAAGCATTGGCGTTTTTCATTTCATATAAAAGGATTAAAAAATCTACTTCCATCATGGTAGGTGAATATCATCGCACCTGCAAAGAACAGTACTATAAAAGTTAGAACTAAAAAATCTCCCTTGGTAAGCTTCCTTCTGGAATACCATGTTCGTGATTTTTTCTTGCCAAATCCGCGAAGCTCCATGGCATTACTTACCACGTCTATTCTCTCCATAGAAGAAAAAAGAAGAGGAAAAATTATAGCGGCTGTATTCTTTATCCTGGATAAGAGCCTACCCTTGGCGCTCATTTCTATTCCTCTCGCCTCCTGGGCATTTTTTATTCTGTGGAACTCGTCCTGAATATCCGGAATATATCTAAGGGCAATCTCCAGTGAATAAGCGATGGAATAAGGTACTCCCACACCGTTAAGGGACGAAGCCAGTTCACTTGGATCTGTCGTCGTAAGGAAAATAAACACTGACGGTATTACCGTAAAATACTTGACGAGAACGTTGAACTCATAGAACAACTGCTCTTTTGTAAAGTTATAATTGCCAAATAAGTGAGCTATGTCTGTCCTTGAACCATAAATCCTGCAGCCCTCGTATGGAGCAAAAAAGAAAATGCACACAAGATTTATAGTCATGAATACCATTACAGCTTTAAACACGCCTGAAACCTGCTTCCACTTTGTCCCGGAAACCTTGTAAATAATGGCTCCCATAACAAGCATCAAAAGAAGTATTCTCGTGTCAAAGGTCAGCGCACTTGTCATGCACCAGAGAAGGAAAAATACAAGCTTTGTAAAGCCGCTCAGCTTATGTATTGGCGTATCCTTCTTTTCATAGGAGATCATTCTTGTCATGGCATCTCCTTTCTCTCTCATCATCAATAAACCTTGCTGCAAACTCGGAAGCATCATCGATTCCACATCTCACAGCCAAATCATATAATGACGTTTTCTTTAAATATGCCCTGTTACATATTTCTTCATTTGTCAGAACCTTAACTGGCTCAGTGTCCATGAGAAGCTGTCCATCTGATAAAACCAGCGTCCTGTCAGTATATTCCAGCATCAGGTGCATATCATGAGTGATCATTATTATGGTGATTCCTGTCTCTAAGCAGAGCTTTCTAAGGAATTCCATAATCTCTGTGTAGTGGCTGTAATCCTGTCCCGCTGTGGGTTCATCCAGAATAATTATCTCTGGATCAAGCACAAGTATTGATGCTATGGAAACTCTCTTTTTTTGTCCAAAGGAAAGTGCTGTCACAGGCCATTTTCTGAAGGGATAAAGTCCGCAAATCTTAAGAGCTTCATTTACCTTATTTTTTACTGTTTCAGGATCTACGCCTCTGGCTGTAAGTCCAAGTCCCACCTCCTCAGAGATCATCGGCTTACTGATCATCTGATTGGGACTTTGCATAACATAGCCAATGCGCTCTCCTCTCTCCTTTATGGACAGAGTCGACATGTCCTCTCCCTTAAAAAGGATCTGGCCTTCATCAGGCTTGTAGAATCCGCAGATAAGGGACGCCAGCGTTGATTTTCCTGCACCGTTTTTTCCAACAAGGGAAATCATCTCTCCCTTTTTTACTTCAAAATTGACATCATGCAAAATCTCTCTGTCACTGTCATATCCAAATGAAAGATTCTTCACAGAAAGGATTACATCAGAATTATTCTCATGCTTATGCTCTGGTACAGAATGGAACCAGCTGTGGATTTTGTCCTTATAGGGCTCAAGTTCCATACTCTCTATATGCTGCGGATGAGTATCTTTATCGATTTGTCCGCCTGCTGCCTTTATTGCAGCAACATACAGTGGCTCTCTTATTCCATGCTCAGACAAAAGACCTACACTGAGAAGCTCATCAGGATGCATGTCAGCTATGATCTCACCATTACCCATGAGGATAACCCTGTCCACGTCCTTATAAAGCACATCCTCAATTCTGTGCTCAATAATGATAACAGTCATATCCTCGCGCTTCATGATTTCATCAATTAGCGCAATGGTTCTCTTGCCAGTTGCGGGATCAAGGTTTGCAAGGGGCTCATCAAACAAAAGCACCTTTACATCGCAAGCCATTACTCCACCAAGTGAAACTCTCTGCTTCTGGCCACCTGAAAGATCACCAGGTGCATTCTTTAAAACCTTGGTAAGCTCTAGTTTTTCTGCAACCTCATCAACCTTGCCAAACATCTCAGCCTGAGGTGTGCATTCATTTTCCAAAGCAAAGGCTATGTCCTCTGCTACTGTCAGGGCAATGAACTGTCCATCAGTATCCTGAAGAACTGTTCCCACAATTTGTGACATGCCAAAAACTCCGAGCTCACTGGGGATCTCCCCAGCTACTCGGAGTGTTCCGCTCATATCCCCTTTAAAGGAGCAGGGGATAAGAGCATTGAGGCAATGTGCCAATGTAGATTTACCAGAGCCAGACTGTCCTGCTATGAGAACCTTCTCGCCCGGGTAAATCTTTAAGTTTATGTTTTTAAGTGTGGGCTCCTGCTGAACCCTGTACTTAAATGATACGTTTGAAAATTCTATGATTGGTGACTTATCCAATCTATTATTCCTCCACCTTAAGATCAGATGATTTTCCAGAAAGCTTGGAATAAGCAACAAGAAGAATTGATCCAAGGATTCCGATTACTACGATGTTTCCAATAAATGCAAACGCACCCTGAGCAAATACCTTGTTAGCAGGCTCAGCATAAACAAGAATATCAAGAACAGGAGCAACAATGATCCATGCTACAGCATTTGCAATAACCTGAACGATGTTGAAAAGTACGATGTTCTTTCCTACGAAGCCACCCTCTGTTACAGCGAACTTTTTAGCAAATATTCCAATTGCTACGCCAACAACTGCCTCAGGGAATACCCAGCTCCACCATACTGAACCGTAGAAGAATGCATCACCAAGTGAATGTCCAAGAAGTCCTGCAACACCACCAACGATAGGTCCAAATACAGCTGCAATAAAAGCAAGTACTGCCATTCTGGGCTGAAGTGCTGTGTTGGGAACTACAAAGAAAGGAATCTGCACAGTTGTAAGAACTACAAAAAGTGCTGTTCCGATACCAAGAGCGACAACTTCCTTAATACCAAACTTTAATTTCATACCTTTATCCTCCGTAAATGTATTTTTTCATACCGAAATCATTATACATTCTTTGCCAGAGTTTTACTATATAAAAGGTTTCTATGAATGGTTATAGGTTGGGCATAGAAATACCCTCCCTGCTAAAGCAGAGAGGGCATTTCAATATATATTGAGGTGTCTTAGATATAAGCGGGTTTATTGTCTGGTGGTTATCCCTCGATCATGATTGTCTTTTTCTCAGGAACCTTAGGCTGTTCCTTCTTAGGAATGTTGAGGTTAAGAACGCCGTCCTTGAAGGAAGCCTTGATGTCTTCCTCAGTAAGGTTCTCGCCTACATAGAAGCTTCTCTGCATCGAACCTGCGTAGCGCTCCTGTCTGATGAGCTTACCCTTGTTGTCCTTCTCATCCTTATCAAGTCCCTTGGCAGCGCTTACTGTAAGGTATCCATTATCAAGTTCGAGTGAAATCTCGTCCTTCTTAAATCCAGGAAGGTCAATGTCTACTTCGTAGCCATCCTCTCTCTCATGGACATCTGTCTTCATAAGTCTGCTTGCATTCTTACCATAGAGCTTCCTCTCTGTGTCATCGGAATCGCAGAATCTCGGGAAATCAAACCAGTTATCTAATAAGTTCTCTTCAAAAATACTAGGCATCAACATAATAGTTACCTCCTTATATAAAAACTAATAGTTTAGAATTATGATTCGGGGACCGGAGTTTTCATCATCATTATTATTGCTCCCTTTATTTCTGTTCCCTTGTTCTATAACTGTTATAACACTATTGTTAGCACTCGTCAAGAGTGAGTGCTAATTATTTATAATTTTTTCTATTTCCTCCCCTTTTCCGCTTATTTTCTATGGTTGAGGGCCTGTTCTTTACCTGAAATGGGTACCAAATTTTTATTTTCTGCTCTTATTTCCAATCCTTTGCTTTTCAATTGCCTGTCTGGAAATAGATGGGCTTGCAAAAAAATTGGTACCCATTTTTACTTCTCTTTTGGGTACCAAATTTCTATTTCATGCTCTTATTTCCATTTTGTGCCAAAAACTATCGGGCCAGATCATTTCTATATAAAAATCGCATTATATTGCAGTGTTACTCTATACCACCACGAATATACAAATCAAAAGCTCATTCCGAAAACATCCTCAAATAGTCTCTCACAGCCATGAGCACAAATCCAAGCACGTTCTGGGCCTGGCGCTCTGACTTGTAGGCTCTCCACTCCTTAGGCAGTACCTTCAGGGTTCCGTCCTCATTCAAGAGTTCGCTCTCCTTCATGCCTGCGCCGTAAATATCATCAAAAGGGCTTGCTTCTATAAGTACAGAATCGCCTGTCGCGAGAAGTGCCTGCGCAAACTCCTTGTCAGATATGGCTTTGCCAACATTTCCATGGAAAATAACTTCCCTAAAAACTATCTCCCAGGCAGCTTCATCGAAATGCTTGATGTTTCGACCATATTTCTTGCACTGTGCCGGATCAGGCTCGGACATTATAAGCTCATAGGTGTCCGTATCCCCGAAAAGAAGTGCCATCTCTGACATCAGGTACTGCTCGACAGTGTCATACTTTCGTCCATTTATGAAAATAAGTCTTCCACCATACCAGCTTGAAAGAATGTTGTTCTCTGAATTCTCGTCTCCATGCCAGAAGCAAGTGTAGGTGAGCTTCTTTCCGGAATCGACTTCCCTGATAAGCCAGTTGATGTCATATCTGTTCCAGATTGCGCCATGAAAACTACCAATTGTGCTATTTGTGGAAGCTGTTTTAGAAGTATTCTCGGGGGCTTTCTCTGATTCCCCTGCTCCATTAGCGGAACTTTCAGACGCATTTCCTCCGTCTTCAGCTTTGTCTCCCGAAGTACCATCCGCCGAACCTTCTGCTTTCTCAGCTGCCCCTTCCGAAGTATTTTCCCCGGTTCCTTCAGCGACACTATCAGTCCCTGCTTCTGCACCATCCCCGGCAGCTTCTGCTGTTTCCGAGTCTTCTTCAGCATTCTCTGTCACTTCTTCCTCTACTACCTCAGCCTTCTTAGCAGCCTTCTTTTTCTTTGGTTCGGTCTTCTTTGGGGCGGCGGCCTTTATCTCTGCGGCGTAGGCAGAAGCTGTATTATCGTCCTGAACTACCCAGCAGATATCATCAAAAGAATCGGGATTGTCCTTGATAAAATCGCAGACTGCTGCCACTGCTACCTTTGAAGCAAGTTCAGAAGGATAGCCATATTCCCCTGAGGAAATTGCACTAAAAGCAAGCTTCCTTATGTTGTTGTCTATTGCAAGTTGAAGTGCGCTCGAATAACAAGCCTTTAGAAGATCCTCTTCTCCGGCGGTTCCGCCCATCCAAACAGGACCTACAGAATGAATTATATGACCACAGGGCAGGTTGTAACCCAGAGTAATTCTTGATTCTCCAGTTTCACATCCGTTCAGCCTTCTGCACTCAGTCCTGAGCTGAGGGCCTGCAGCCCTGTGAATTGCGCCATCAACGCCAGCGCCACCAAGCAGGCTATTGTTAGCTGAATTAACTATAGCCTGGAAACCTGTAACCTTTGTTATGTCGCCTTTAATTACACGAATCATCTCTTCCCCCTGACAAAACGGTTATTACTAGACTTACAAATTTTTAAGCGCGTTACTCATCGCCTTATCCACTTTTTCATTCATGCTATCTGAAACCTGCTCAGTAAGCATATCCATTATCTTGCTACTACCCTTGGCAAAAGTCATCGCAGAGTACCTGTCCTGCACAGACCTTTCTTTGTCGTCCTTGTGATCAAACTCGTATCTTGCCTGCATGGCATCGCTCAAGGTCCGCATTGCCTGCATGGAATCATAGACTTCCGCAAACTCAGGCCCATACTTTTCCTTCGCCTGCTCACCAAGCTTAGAACCTTCCTTTAACCTCTCAGCAAATTTGTTTGTAAGCTTATCCGCACTGCTGCCATAGCTTCCAATACTTCTCTTGCCAAGTCCCTCGGAGTCCAGATATAAATCTGTTAATCTATTCATAGAAGATGCAAAATCAAAACTCATAAGCACTACCTCTATATTTATATCGACAAATCTCCTATTTACAATTATATCTGCAAAATATCGACATTTGTCGGCCTTTATGAAATTTTCACACTTTTATAAGAAAAAGCTACCGATTTTTAGTCAACCCCAATCTCAAAGCCACTTGTTGAATACACTTATCAATTCATATACAATGATAACCATGAATACTAACACTACAACTTACGAAACAACAGAAAACTACGGAACTCCCAAAGCAATTCTCGTGGGACTTGAATATGGGGAACGCGACGATTCCAGATTTGAAAGATCAATGCAGGAGCTTAGCGCGCTTACTGTAGCATGCGACTTAGAGCCTGTCTTCACGATCACTCAGTCACTCCCGCACCCTGATAACAGCACCTTTATCGGAAGCGGCAAAGTTGAGGAGCTTAAGAACCTGATAAATATGCAGGATGCTGACATTGTCATCTTCGGCGACCAGCTATCTCCTATTCAGATCAGAAACCTTGAGAGAATCCTTGATACAGAGGTCATCGACAGAACAGGCCTCATTCTTCAGATTTTTGCAAAAAGAGCAAGGACCAGAGAAGCTCGCATGCAGGTTGAATATGCACAGCTTCAGTTCATGCTTCCAAGACTTGCAGGTATGAGGTCAGAGCTTAGCCGTCAGGGTGGCGGTAGCGGCAGACTTTCCAACAAGGGTGCCGGAGAAAAAAAGCTAGAGCTGGACAGACGTAGAATCGAGCACCGCTGCGCTGAACTTAGACGCGAGCTTGAAAACATCGAGCGTGAGCGCGACACTCAGAGATCAAAAAGACTTAATTCCGATATACCAAGAATTTCTCTTGTGGGATATACCAACGCAGGAAAATCAACTCTTCTCAACGCTCTCCTTGATGCCAGTCATGTAGAGGATATTGAGAACAAAAAGGTTATGCAAAAGGACATGCTTTTTGCTACCCTTGATACTACAGTCAGAAGAATTGAAGTACCAGGCCACAGACCTTTCCTTTTATCTGACACCGTTGGTTTTATAGACGAGCTTCCTACAACGCTTGTAAAAGCCTTCAGATCCACACTTTCTGAAGCAACCTACGCTGACATACTTTTGGAAGTAATTGATTTTTCTGATCCGGAGTACATGAATCAGATGGAAGTCACAGAGAAAACCCTTAGAGATATAGGCGCAGGCCAGATTCCAATCATCTACGTTTTCAACAAGGCTGACCTTGTGGTAGGCGAATCAGACCATGCATCAATGACAATTCCTCACACCAGGAATGACAGAATCTACATGTCCGCTGAGGAAGGCATTGGCATCGATGAGCTTATAACTTTAATCGAGCGCACGCTAGAGGGGGAAAAGGTTGAATGCGAATTCCTTATCCCCTACTCCGATGGCGGCGCACTTCACGAGATAACTAGCAGAGCGGAAGTCCTTGAAACCAACTACGAAGAGGATGGAACTCATCTCGTTGTAAAGTGTGGCAAAAAGATAGCGCTCGCACACATGAAATATGCCATTTAACACAAAAGGCGGAAGAATCAAAATCTTCCGCCTTTAATTATTCATGTGAAAAACCAAGTCAAACTTTCTATTTTTTTAGATTCACAAATTTCTGATATAGCCCCATATATTATACTTCAGGTGGAATCCTGCTATACGTCTCCGCCAAAAGCCTTATACTTCTTGCAAGATCATCTGAAAGATAGTTAGGAGTAAGTCTCCACTGCCAGTTACCTTCTGAGGTCCCGGGAGTGTTAATTCTCGCTTCCCTGCCCTTGCAGAGATAATCCTGAATCGGAATGATACACAGATCCGCTACAGATCTGTATGCTTCCCTTATGATATCCCAGACAAAAGCACCATAATCAGTATTCATGGAGTTGATATATCTTCTGGTAAAATCACGTTCGCCGTCATTTATCTCCTGAACCCAGGCAAATGTAGGCGTATTATCATGAGTTCCTGTATAGACTACAGAATTTTTCTCATGTCTGTGATTTACATAGATGCTATCCCAACTGGTAAAACCATACTGCAGAACCTTCATTCCGGGGAATCCTGAATCCTTCAAAAGCTTCACATTCTCTTCTGTGGTAGTTCCAAGGTCCTCGGCAATCATGTCGAGCTTTCCAAGCTTCTTCTCAAGAGCCTTGAACAAATCCATTCCAGGCCCCTTTTTCTGCTCGCCATTCTCAGCAGTCTCATCCTCATAGGGAACTGCATAGTACTCTGCAAAACCATGGAAATGATCAATCCTTATGGTGTCATACCACTCATAGTTGCGTTCAATTCTCTGAACCCACCAGGAATAATCATTCTTCTTAAGTGCAGCCCAGTCATATATAGGATTGCCCCATAGCTGTCCTGTGGGAGAAAAAGCATCCGGGGGACATCCTGCTACCGCTGTAGGCACCAGATCCTTATCCATAAGGAAAACCTCGGGGTGTGACCAGCTATCCGCTGAATCCATAGCCACGTAAAACGGAAGATCACCAATAATCTTCACGTTCTTTTCTTTTGCATAGGCTTTGATCTTCGCCCACTGCTTATCAAATTCATACTGGGTAAAGCAGATAAACTCTATCTCGTCCTTCTGCTCCTTTTTAACCTTATCAAGAGCCTTCTTATCTCTTTTTTTGAGATCGTTTGGCCACTCGAGCCATGACTTACCCTCCTGGAGCTTTTTTATAACCTTATAAAGAGCATAGTCCTCTAGCCAGTAACTATGTAGTTTTTTATAATCTGAAAAGCTCATGAACGGCTTTTCTTTCAAAGCTTCATCCTTTGCATTATCATCATGACTCTTTTCACCTGCTTTACCGGAATTCGTCTTTTCAAGCGCCACGAATCTCTCATACGCCTTCCTTAAAACCGTTTCCCTATTCTCGTAGAGCTTGCCATAATCAACCTGCTCCTGATTGCTACCAAAATCAACTCCATTCACATCATCCCATGTAAGGAGCTTATCCTCTATAAGTGTTTCTAGTGAAATAAAATAGGGATTACCTGCAAATGCCGAGAATGGCTGATAAGGCGAATTGCCAAAGCCCGTAGGACCAAAGGGCAAAACCTGCCAATATCCCTGTCCGGACTTATAAAGAAAATCGATAAACTCTGTCGCTTCCTTTGAAAAGCAACCAATTCCAAACTTCGATGCCAAAGAAAAGATCGGCATCAGAATTCCGCTTTCTCTGTTCATGTCTACTCCCCCGAAAGATTTTTCTTTAATTATATGCAAGTAATGGAAGGCTCGCAAGCATATAGCATTTCCTGCAAGCAAAAAGCCAGAGAGCACTTTTATGTACTCTCTGACTTTTAGTTACCACGAAAACTATATATTACTCGTCTTCTTTCTTACTCTTTTTCTTGCCAAGTGCAATGAATGTTGCTGCTGCACCAGCTGCTACAAGAAGAATAAATGCTCTGGCTGTGTTTGTGGTATCTTCTGTACCTCCACGTCTCTCACCAAGTACTCCAGCCTTCTCAGTAGGAGTATCCTGCTCTCTGTTTGCACCAAGAACTGATCCGCGCTCTACAAGTACGCCGGGTGTGCTCTTTGCTGAATCATTGTTCTGTGAAGACTCATTGTTTGACTTGTCATCAGACTTTTCGTTGTCGACCTTCTTGCCATCCTCATGGCTATCTTCTGTAGACTCATCCTCCTGAGTATCTACATTAGGCTGACCATCCTGAGTAGTTGTATCTGTTGTCTGATCATTATTTGGAGGATTATCCCCAGGATTATTATCATTTGAAGGGTTGTCATTAGGCTTAGGATCATCATTGTTGCCATCTGTAACAGGTGTGATTTCCAGTGTACCTTCAACAGCAGTAACTTCATAGTTATCTGCAATTGTACCCTTGTTAAATGTGTAGGTAAATGTATTAGCAGATTTTCCTGCTCCAACCTGCTTACCAGTTACATCAAAGCTTGCGCCTTCGCCAGTTACAAAACCGCCTTTTTCTGTTAATTCCTCAGGAGTAACTTTTACGGTAGGAGCTGTAAGAGGCTTTCCATCATCAACCTTACTAGCTGATGCAGATGTAAATGTTACCTCTCTGGGAAGAATGAAAAGCTTTCCGATTACAGGATAGTCACCTTCAAACTCCTTAACGCTATTAAAATCAAAGTCAATGTCAAATTCATCTGTTACAATCTGGTCACCGCACTTAACAACAACTGTCGCAGGGTCGAATAAAAGAATTGCATTATAAGATCCTATAGTCTTATCAGCATTACGCTTTACGTTTGTTCCACTTCCACCCTTTACCTTAAGACCTGAGATTTCATAAGTCTTACCATTATACTCTACAGTCTTAACTATTTCGCGTGAAAAATCTTCAGCATGTGCATTGATTGTTCCAAGCTTAGCAAGCTTATCAACTGCTGTTCCAACAAAGTTTGTTACTTCGCCAATGATTTCTCCGATATTCTCAGGTGTATCAGCTGCAGGTGTATCAGCTACAGGTGCCTGAGCCCCGCCACTAACAGATTTGATTGTAATATCCAGATCAACATCAACAAAGTTGACGTCTCCGTTATAAACAAGACTGCGCTCGTTATAACCATCAGCACCAAGAGCTAAGATAATAACATCCTTCTTAACCCATTTTGCATAGAAGTTAAGGTGCTCATGAACTGATGTATAGCTATCCTTAGCCTTTACCTTACACTCAGAATCCTGATACCATCCATCAAAGATGTATCCATCTGCTGCAAAACTTCCCTGACCTTTAAGCTCATGACCATATCCAACTCTTGCCTCAAACTTATCTGTTTCCTCAGCCTTACCAAGCTCAGAAGGATAGTTGGAATGATAAGTAACAGATGCTGTAGGATATCCATCGATGTGGTAAGTCTTACCTTCCTTCTTAAATACATACCAAACTACATCATCAAATGTTATCTGTGTTCCACCATATACAGGTGCATACGTATCTTTAAGGTACTGGTTCATTCCAGGTATTGCTGCAGAATCAAACTTATCAACATTTTTCAGTATACGGGTCGAATGGTTTGCACCGCTTATATACTCATTTGTTGTCAAGTCGAAATCTGCGTAATAATTATCCTTTTCTACATCTGTAACGAGTGCACTAAGATTTTCCTTAACAGAACCTGTCCATGCTGTAGAACCGGGAGCATATTCTACAGACGGATAACTGTGGTTACCACCTAAACTCATAGGCTTAGGAATATCAATCTTTGTTCCATCATCTCTCAAATCCTTAATGATATAAAATGCAAACACATCATTATCTGTATCATTAATTGCAAGGTCAAGATGATAAGCAACTTCATACTTATTTGTAAATCCTGATCTTCCTGTATTTGCAAAAAGCTTTGTCTTACTGGAATCGGAAGGTTTTACAACCCTGATTCTGTCATTTTCAAGGAATTTTATTATGCCGTTATTTACGTTCTTCTTTAATACTTCTTTTGATGTATCTACTCCGTTCTTAACAACCATATCAAGAACTGAATCAAGATTATCATCACTAAGCCCTGCTTCGCATACAGACTTAGGAAGCTCTACAATACCAATAGGACTGTAATAGTTTTTATCTACAAAAGGATCCGCATCAAGTCCAAGAAGATTAACATATTCATCCTTGTAAAGATCCTTAGTTAAAGTAGTTGTATATACAGCTACTTTAACAGTCTCTTCAGGTTCCTTCTTCCTGAACTCACCATCAAAATGATAATCGTAATTACCGGTTCCGCCTTCGTTTGAATGCTTGTAAACGTACCATACGATATCGTCGAAAGTGTAGCCCTGATACTCGGTGTAATCACCATATGGTTTATCTGGTCCGGTTATCTCCGCGATTGCTGCATTTATGTTATCTATAACATCCTGAGAAACTGTAAGGTTGTAAGCTCCATCAACACCTTCACCTACAACATAGTTACGTTCTTTCCCTTTAGAATATTGAACTACCTTCCATTCCTTACCTGAACTATCTGTTGTATCCTTAAGTGTATCAGCATAAGCATAACCACAATCAAATCCAGTTACTTTGCCATGTGTTCCCTTTGGTCTGCTAAAGCTAAAGTACTCAGCAAGATCCTGTCCTGTTCCGTCGATTTCACCATTTGCAAGGTATGGACGATTACAGTTCATCTTCAAAAGACTAAGAGTTACTTTACGACGAGGTTCCTTATTCCACTGAGCATAAAGAGTTACATCCTCCGTAACAGATGCTATGCTGGGATTCTCAGAGTTATAAGTAATTCCGGATCCGTCAGCCTCGGTATTCCAACTCAGGAATTCATAGTCTAACTGATCGAATTTTTTATTTTTTGCTATTACTTCAGAAATGGTCTTTACTTTATAAGTACCAGCAGTCGCATATTTATCCTCGTAAATGACAGTATCATTATCACCAATATTTCTGTTATATGAGACCTTGTAATACGTTGCTTTATTAATATCAAAGCAGAGATTTAGATGATAATGACAGTTGTTAAGCTCATCAGAAGTGAATTTAGTCTCTGGATTTGGTTTCTCAATGTTCTGTAATACAGTCTTACTATCATAAATAATATTTGCAAAATTATTCTTAACATCATTATTTACATTTGCGCTAAGAACATCTGTTGAGCAGTCTAAATAATTTAAAGCATCGGTAATTGCCTTCTGAGATTCATTTCCGGTGTACTTAATCGATTTTCCAGTAGCTGGAAGAACAGACTCAGGCAGCTTTATAACGCCTACAGGAGCAAAACCATTACCCTTAACCAGAGTTTCTCCTAAACACTTTGAAAAGAGCATACTGCTAAGCTTTTCGCGGTTTTCATCATTATTATTGTTTATTGTCGCATAAACAACAACATCTTCTGTCTTTTCTCTTACAATACCATCAACGTGCCAGAATCCGTCACTCTTTGCATACTTATAAGTGTACCAAACAATTTCATAATCATCAGCGTTAAGAGAATACTTATTAAAATACGCTCTCAACATATCATCAGTAGGCTTGGTTACAAGATAGCTTTCAATCTTTCTACCCGTCGCATCATAAACATTGCCGTTTTCGTCTTTGTCAGCATCATTAACCTTCTTAGCTACTCCCGGCCAAGAATGAGCCTCGCCTTCAGGATAATACTGCGTCCAATCTTTAGAATTGGGGACCATTGAATATCCCGGCTGAAGCAGATAATAGTAAACCAGTTGTTCACCATCTTTAAGTTCCATAAAAGAACTTTCGTCAAAGCATAAATTCAAATGGTACTGACATGCTTTATGATCTTCAGAAACAAAATCGTTTTCTCTATATTGATTGCCATCAACAAAATAGCAAAGTTCTGTCCTATTAGAGCCCTTTGCAACCTTATCTAATTTGGCAGCAATAGTAGTATTATTATTTTTACTAATTACATCTGAACCACACTTGAAATCATCAAATGCCTCTATTATTTCATTATATAATTCAGAGTTTTCAGAATTTTTAAAATTAACTTGTTTATTACTTGTTGCATTACCAAAATATTTCTCAAGAGTTTCTTCACGCAAGCTAATAACACCCAAAGGTGCGTAACCGTAATCCTCTACCGTGTCAAGATTGAGTAAATCTTTTAACTTGTCAACCTGTGTAGAATATCCCATTACGATGATGTCAACACAGTCTGTCTTCTTTTCGTAATAGAAGGTTAAATCTTCGGGATCATAATCGTTTCCATCGATTGTGTGATACTTTACATTTACTTCCTTGTCTTCTTCTACAGTGTAGAAGTACTCTATCTCTGCCTGATCATCCCCACCCTTGGCATAAGCGAAATCATAATAAGAATAGCGATTTGACTGAATATTAAGAGACTTCTCAATATCAGCAGGAGTAATCTTTTCATCTATTCCAATAGCAATTTTATAACTGATTTTTTCGCCTTTATCTGAATCAAAGAGAACTTTTCCGTTAGTATCTTTAGCAGTTATCTGTATTACCTTTGAATAGTTTTTACCCTCTTCTTTAACTGTAATAGTAACTACATATAAAGAGAAATGCTCAGCATCAATAACTGCTTCTGTATCACTGACTTCTGCCTGCATATCAGTTACTTTTGAGAGGTCATCCTCTACATGGTAAACTGACAGCTCTGTATCATCGCCCTTTGCTTCTTCAATCTGGGAAAATCTAACTTCAACTGTTCCCTCAGCTGGCTGAACAAAGTCATTTGCGCTGGGTGAAAAGATTTTGATGTCAAAAGTGAATGTATCTGCAACTTTAACATCTTCACCAGTTACTTCATCAAGCTTTGCTTCGATCTGAGCTTCCTTTTCTTCGCTGATCTTATCTACTCTAAGCTCTGCATCTTCAGGAAGAACTCCAGGATTAGCGTAAAGAGAAATCCTGATATTATCTACTACTGTCTCAGCTGCGAAAGCTTTCTCAACAACCTGAGAAAAATTAGCTGTAAATACTGCGCCATCAACAAGCTGGTCGCCTTCAGGTACGAAGGTTGTATTCTCAGAAACAACCTCCTCATTCCATGTCCAGTTTACGAACTTGTAACCTTCATTTGCTGTTGCTGTTGCGCCCTGAGCTACGTCAGATACTTCTTCACTTTCTACGCTTACTACACCACCTGTTGTAGCTTCATAAGAAATAGTGATTGTAGTTTCATCATTATTGCCATCAGATTCTGCATCAACTGTAGGTGTTGCTCCATCTTCAGGAGTTCCCTCAACGGCCTGTTCATCATTCTGAGGTGTCTCCTCAGGATTTTCTGCAGGAGCTTCTACTGAAGGTGCCTCTTCTGTTGCCTCTGGCTGTTCCTGACTCTCAGGTGTTGCTTCTTCATTAGATGCAGGCTGTTCCTGCTCTTCTTCCTTTGTCTCCTCAACCTGCTGAGCTTCCTCTGTCTGCTGAGGCTCTTCTGCCTGCTGAACTTCCGGAGCCTGCTGAGGTTCTTCTTTCTGTTCCTCTTCCTGCTGAGCCTCTTCCTGCTGTTCTTCCTTTTGTTCCGGAGCCTGCTCAGGCTCTTCCTTCTGTTCCTCTATCTGCTGTGGTTCTTCTTCCTTTACCTCAGCAACTTCAGGCTCTGATTCCTGCTCCTCGACTTCGTTGACAACCTCTGCTTCTACCTCGTTGGTATCTGCAGTTGATCCATCAACTACCTGTGTCTCTACAGCAGCTTCGTCAGATGCCTTAACACCAATACTGTTGTAGTCTGATGCAAACGTTGTTGTAAGCACTACAAATGCCAATAACGCTGCAAATTTCCTAGCTATGCTCTTCCTCATTGTATCCTCCTCGTGAAATAAATTTTCACAAATACCTTTTATTCATGAAATATTATATGAAATATAATTTCACAATTGCGGACGAAAAATGTAGGGTTTATTTCAAAATTCGTACTTGACAAAAGGAGTTTCCAAGAAAAGAGCGTAAAATAGCCCAATTCTCATGCTAAGAATTGGGCTGCCGTAATTATAAACTATTACGAAAATTTTCGTAAACTAAATTAGTTTTCTTTGATTGACTCGGATAATTAAAGTTCCTTCAATACTGCAAGCAGATATTCGTAGGTTCTCTTGGTTGAGGCTACGCTAAGCTTCTCACCGGTGGAATGGATATCCTGCATGTCAGGACCGATTGATACACAGTCGAGATCACGGATTTTCTCAGAGAAAAGACCACACTCAAGTCCTGCGTGAATTGCTTCAATTCTAATGTCCTTACCGTACATCTTCTTGTAAACCTCTGCCATCTTCTCTCGAAGAGGTGAATCCTCACGGTAAGCCCATCCGGGATACTCACCGGTAAGCTCATGGATACCGTCAAAGCTTTCCATGATGATTTCCATCTTACGTATCAGAGCCTCTTTTGCTGAAGCTACTGAGCTTCTTACAGAATAATCAAGGAGGAACGCCTCATTCATAGTTCCAGGTCCCATGCTTGCAGCGCCTTTTCCTTCAATAGCACCTACCTGATTTGATACGATCTTCATAATTCCAAGGTTCAGAGAGGTCTCTACAAGTCCCTCAATTGAAGCGCTCATAGCCTGAACACCGTTAGGCATAGCGCAGATGCAACGTGCAAGCTCAATAACCTGCTCGCAAGGAATAACGCCTGAGATAACAGATCTCTTCTCTCCTACCTCAAGATATGCTTCTACGTTTGAGTCAAGGTTAACAGATTCCATCTGAGATACATCGCCACTCTCAGGAAGCCTGTCTTCCATTACTTCCTCTACTATAATTTCAAGTCCGGGATCTCTGGAGCCAAGCTCACTCTTAATATCCTCCTGAACCTTATAAGCTATTGTTGTCAGCTTTTTATAAAGTGAGAAGAATGATACATCAGGTCCGATAATGCTTCCATGTGTCTGAGAAGAAAGTCCGATAAGCAATAGCTCTGCCTCACAATCTGAGGCGATAGCGTTATCTGCAACACCACCATTAAGGCTTATAAGGCCAATCTCAAGAGCATCTGTTACTTCAAGGAGAAGCCTTCCCATGATAACGTTGGCATTTCCTCTGCCCTTGATGATCATCTCGCCGGAGTGTCCGCCAAGAAGTCCCTTAACATGAAGCTTAACCTTGATTCCGCTCTTATTTTCTCTATACAGAGGAAGGTAACCATGGAAACGTGCACCACCAGCACAGCTTACAAGAAGTACGCCCTCTTCTTCATTATCAATGTTGATAAACTTATGAGCTGTGATATCAGCGCAGCTAAGAGCCATTGCGCCATCCATTCCAACCTCTTCATTAGTTGTGATAATGACTTCAAGAGGGGGATGGGGAATGTCCTTGCTGTCAAGAATAGCGAGAGCATAAGCAACAGCTATTCCATCGTCACCACCAAGGCTGGTGCCATTTGCCCAAACGAACTCTCCATCTGTCTGAACATCAAGGCCGTCCTTAACCATGTCAATCTTGGCGTCCTTCTCTTTTACAGCGACCATATCCATGTGTCCCTGAAGGATAACCGGCTCATGATCCTCATAGCCCTTTGTACCAGGCTTCATGATAACCACGTTAAGCGCCTTGTCCTGACGAACATAAAGATTTCTATCCTTTGCAAACTTCACAAGGAAGTCGCTTATCTGCTGCAGATTACCTGAACCATGAGGTATTCTGCATATCTCCTCGAACCATTTAAATACTTCACTGGGTTGTAATTTTTCTAATGCCATAATTCTTAGTCCTCTTTTAATTTATTTTTGTTCGCTGTCCTCAGAAACCGCTTCCTCAATCTCCTGAATTACAGATTCTGCTGAGCCAGGTGTTACAGTCTTAACATATTCACAACGTACAGTCACACGGCTAGCACCGCCGATAGTACATGTAAATACAGTGAAATCCCAATCTCCCTCATCCATCTTGTCGACATCATAGGTACCGATTGTCTCGGTGTAAGTAACCTCGTAGTAGTACTGCCTGCCATCAACATCTGTAACAATAACCGTATCGCCACTTACGAGCTGATTCAGATTACCAAAATGCCTCTGATAGTTATGCCCTGCCACAATCAGGTCGTTTTCATATACTGAACCTTTATAGCGACAAGGAGCTTGTTTTGCATTTTCCTGTGACCACTCTGCCTGAATGGGAAGCCTTATATCAATCGAAGGAATATCAATAATTCCAATAAATGACTGGCCATCTACATCTACTGCCTTCATCTCTCCTGAAGGCTCATCAACCGCCACATTCGATATCATTGCATCCACTTCCTTAAGCAGTGCCTCTGAACTCTCTCCAGCTGCCATGTCCTCTTCATGATTATGAGCAATGATCCAAGCTGCGACCCCAAAACATACAAGGCCAAGGAGAATCGAGATTTTTCCTTTTGTGATTTTCAAAATAAAGATTATCCTTTCATATAAAGTGAGCTCTGAAGTGACTTTTCACAATTAAAAAGCTCAACACTATTTTACGTTTCTTAGCAGAATACTTCAATATTAAAAATCCGCATGTCATTTGGCATGCGGATTTATTATGTCATTGTCTTATACTTCTCTGCTCTTTCTTCTTCTCTCACTTCTAATTCCGTGAAGAATCAGGATGATTCCAGCGATAGCAAGAACAGGAATCGGCCACCATAACTGACCTGTCTGAGGAAGTCTTCTGGCTCCAAGTACTGCAGGAAGCTCACCAAGTAATTCTCTAACAGCTCCTAATACACTAGGTGACTCATTCTCTGTATTCGGAGGAGTTTCTGTTCTCTGAGGTTCCTTATGTCCCTCCTCTGTATGAGTAGGAGGTGTCTCTGTCGGAGGCTTCTCCTCTTTTTTCTCAGGATTTCTGCTATTTACAATTACAATTCCTGTCTCGTTCTGTGAAACAGTAACTGTGTACTTTTCACTGTCAACCTCTTCCTCTACAGTGAATTTATGTCCCTTCTCATGCTTCCAGGAATACTGCCAATTATTACTGCTTGAAAGCTGTACCGTCTCAAAAAGTGCTCCATCACAATAAATTTTTACATTTATTGAAACCGGACGGTCATCGCTATGACCCTTATCATTCCACTGCTTGAAAATAGTATATTCTTCCGGGTCGCCCTCTACTCTTGTAGATTCGCGTTTGGGAATTGCGATAACATCGTAAGGCGCATTTGTCCATGTGCCATCCCAATCAGATCTGCCTGTCTCATCAAGCATTACTGGTCCGGGAACAGGAGCTATAACATCATAATACACATACCTTGTTCCATCTATCTCGATTGGATCACTGTAACCATAGTAAAGACCTGTAGCAACCGATCCAAGATCTGCAAAACCATCATTTCCGGATGTAGCCGTAGCATATTCCTGAACACTATTGTTCTTTACATATATGCTCAAAGTATCAGTGATAGCCTTCCACTGCTCATGCGTGGAAATGGAAGTCATATCTGTGATATTAAGTCCAAGCGTATTAAACGGAGCTACAACAGTAAACTCACCAGTCTTGGAAACGTCTGCAATACGGTAAATATGAGCCTTAACTCCAGCCATATCTCCGTATCCACTAAAGTTATAGTAGATCTTCAGGTTACCCGTTTTCGTAGTATCAATGTACCCGAGGCCGCCATTGTTAGCTTCCGCACTTACACGTCCTGCAGGTAAAAGCAAAGCCAGTGACAAACATAACAATGTAAGTCCACATATAAACTTTCTCATTTTCTTAAAACTCTTCATAACGTAGTACCCCTTGGTCATATACTGACTTATTCGCGAATACGCGTCTTACTTCTTACCGCGAAGCATCTCCTTCGCTATCCTCTTCTCATTGGGATGTGAAGTGCTAATCACAAACCAAATAAATAATACTAAAATGATCGGTCCAGCAATAAAAGGTGCAACATTAATTGCATTATACCTTGAAGCGTCAGCCGGAACAATCAGCTTTGTCTCTTCGTTATAATCAACACGCTTGCCTCTCACCAGCATTCTGTGAGTATTTACACCGTAAGGTGTACAGGTTACAAGCGTAACGTAATCCTCTCCGGGAAAAACACCAAGCCCCTGAGTCTCCTCAGGAAGGACTATGGTAATCTGATCGACCTGATATGCAAAGGTCTGATTCATAATATGTAAAAGGAATGTGTCTCCCTCGATCATCTGATCAAGATCAGAAAAAAGTTTCGATGACGGAAGTCCTCTGTGTCCTGACAACACAGCATGTGAGCCGGTTGTGCCAGTGGGAAACGATGTTCCCGGAATATGTCCTATTCCAACCTGCAAAACAGATTCCTCAACGCCATGATAAATAGGAAGATCAACACCTATGTTTTCGATTTCAATATGCCCCATAACTCCGGATCCGGTGGGGTCTAAAATGGAATTATATTCCGCTAATTCTTCATCCGTTAAGTTAAAATTCAAAGCTCCGGATGCAAGCTTCTCATTGTATTCTCTGGCTTTAGACCAATAATATTCATAGTCCTCATCAGAAATATTCTCTAAAGACTTCTCATAAGCAGAAATAGCATATGTCTGATGCTTAGAGTTTATATAGTTACTTACTGACGGATACAAAAAAATCGCCAACCCAACAATGAAAACCACTGCGAATATGAGGTTTGGTAAGTAATGAACAAAACCTTTTTTATTTTCTTGCTTCGTCTCACTCATGTAATTAAATTCTGTTATCTCTTATTATTTTTTATATAAAATCCCAGCGGGCGGATGAGCCCGCCGGGATTATCATAGTTTCTATATATGGTCTACAGAAACAAGATTCAATCATTTTAAATCGATTATAGTATATTTTACTATTGAACTGAATCCAATATATTATTCAGCATCTGCCTTTCTACGAACTACGAAGTATACAACAGCTGCTACGATGAGAAGTCCACCGATAAGGTAGAAAATTGTTGTACCAATTCCACCTGTTGAAGGAAGTGTAACACCCTGATTATTATTTACTGTAAGGAATGTAGGATCAGTAACGGTGTTATTTCCATTTGCATCAGTAGAGAATGCATCTTCCTCTAAAGTAAGTGTCCATGTTCTAGCGGATTCTTCTGCAGGGAAATTGTATCCAGGAAGTGCCTTTGTCTCAATAACCTTGTAATTCTTTCCAGGCTCAAGACCACGAATAATAATCTTACTATTGTCATCTGTTACAACAGTAGAAGAACCATTGTCATCAGGATAATATACGCCTTCGTCATTCTTTGTAACTTTAACTTCTACATTTACGTCTTTTCCATCTGCATCTTTTGTTGCTTCAACAAGCTTGAATTCAACACCCTTCATCTTCTTCTGGTTATCAGCAAAATCCTTCTTTTCAAGACCTGTCTTCTCGATTGTATATGGAACATTATCTGTCTCATGATAGTTATAATAATCAAGATCTACATCATTGATTCTGCCTGTATCCTTAAGAGCGTCCTCTGTTACTGTAGCTGAGAAATAGAAGTATACTTTCTTTGTATCTGCTAATGTCTTGATTTTATCTACAGAGAACTTGTACTTAAATGTAAATGTATCGGCTGTTGTCTTAGCAACTACTTCGGGTTCAAAACCATCTGCATCAACAATTGATACATCATCATTAAATTTAAGACCCTTTGACATTGTATCAGTTACAAATATATCTGCTCCTGAATACTTAGGAATCTCCACTTCAATATCATAATAGATAATATCGCCAACTTTAACTTTAAGCTTATCATCAGCATAATTTGACTTTGTCTTACTCTGCTTCTTGTCAACAGTAGGATATACATTCTTTTCTGTAAGAGTTACTGTCTGATTTCCAAGAGTCTGAGCCATAAGCTTAGAACCTACAGCTGAAACAATGAGGTAATAACCATCAGTAAGTCCATCAATTGTAGTAGAAGTTTCACCAGCTGCTATTTCCTGTTTTGTAAACTTTGTAAGGTCAATTTTTTCATTAAGCTTCTTAGCTAACTCATCACCATTTGTAAAAGTATTAGCATTTGTAAGAATGTACTTTGTTGTTGTTCCATCTATCATCTCAGAAAAGCTAAGACCAGCTTTTTCAAGCTCTGTCTTCTGATCTGCATCGGTAACATAATATGTTGCACTACCATTTGTCGGACCTTCAGTTGTCTTAGCATCCTGAGTAATAATATCAGCACTAAGAATCTTATAATATGTATACTTCTGAGCCTTTACAACAGCTTCATCAACATTGGGCTTTTTACTTGAATTATCTCTATTAATAACGATAGTTGCGGCCTCAGCCTTGATTGCTGATCCAGCTGAAAGTGTCAATGACAACGCCATAGCACCAGCAAGGATCCCAGTTAAAACTTTCTTTAAACCTTTCATTTAATCCTCTCTCCTTTTCTCCTTTGAATCTTGTCTGTTTGGTTACGATTGTTTTACTTACTTCGTATAGTCTGCCGATCAATCAGACCATACATTTATAATCCGGTGCAAATGAGCACCTTCGTTAAAAATGCTTTGTGCATCTAAAACCTTATTTGTTGCTGCGAGGCTTTTCACCTCGCAGCTTGCTTTAATCTTTGAAAACTTATTAGTCTTCTCTCTTTCTCTTTCGAGACATCTCAAATCCGAGAAGTCCGAGTGTAGCAATTCCGAGACCGCCAACTGCAAATGGCATTGTTCCTGAACCACCGGTGCTAGGAAGTGTATTACCACCAAGCTCATTCTTTACAGTAAGAACCATGAGCGTTCCTTTACCGTCATCAGTAACCGTAACCTGTTCCGGATCTGTATTTTCTGCTCCTGAATCATTCAAGTATGTAGTCACAAGACCATTTCCTTGCGTCTCTTTTATGTAGTACACAGCGTTTTCTACATATTCCAGATTTACATTACCCAAATCTACAGTAGCCTCCCAATTTGTATCACTATTAAGTGGAATATTTTTCTTTACTAGCTCGCTAGTTCCATTTTGTTTTCGATACAAATCAACTATAACTTGAGTAGTATATTGGGGATCATTCTCATCTACTCCATTCTTAGTCCACACTTTCTTAATTTTAAGGTTGGGAATGAACTTATTTGTAAAAGTAAACTTCTTTCCAACACCATTCGTATAATCAGAAACTGTAGATCCGTTAAATGTTCCCTTACTTGTTACAATCTTGCTATTAGAGCCGGTTATAAGTATATTCCTATCTCCACTTTCAAGCTTCGCTTCAATATCAGATTGCTTATACTCTTTTGTTCCATTGTCATACCAGGAATTAATTTCGTAAGCATTGTATTCTACTTGATATCCATCGTATGTACTTAAAAGTCCAGTAAGTTTAGCTTCCCAATTATTTCCCTTGTTGAGCTCTATTATCTGGTTGTATTTCTCTCCAGTTGTATAACATAAAGTACCTTGAGAATTTGTATATGTTCCTTCAATGTAAACATAGATATGATCACATTCACCATTTACCCAATTCTTCTTTACACTGATGTCTTCGTTTTTAAATACCGCATCATCGGAAGAAATTGGAGCACCAAGTTTACGATTATAAATAACTTCATTATAGAAGGCCTCCCAATTTGGCTCTTTCCCATTAATCAGAGAAGCATCTCCGTACTTAAAGTAAGTCTTAGCTATAGAACCATCATCTTTATATTCAACTAGCACTACAATAATACTGTTATCAAGAACAGAACTATTTTTTGTGTTATTTTCTATAGGCTCCCATATAAGGAAGAAATAATCACCAGGTTCCGTTATTTTCCAGTCAGCCAGGTTAACTGTGAATTTCACGGTTCCATTTTCATCATTGTAAGCCTGTCCTTGGCCTTTTCCATAATTCTTATACTTATTATAAGTTTTATCAGAATTTTGACCTAAAGCTCTCATCCAGAAAAGGAACTTTTTATTAGCAGGGTTAGCTCCGTTAAGCTGCTTATGGACTTCAAACTCAACATCAGCAGTATTTGTGATTGTAGCCTTACCAACCTGAGCTGTTCCGGTGCTGCTATTTTCGAATACAACCTGCTCATAGGTATTTGCCGGTGCACTTGAGGTAAATCCTTCAGGAACAGTTGTCTCGGATACGAAGTATTTAATTACGTTTCCTGCACTATCCTTCTTTGGAAGTCCTTCCCACTTGCAAATCCAATTGTTTACATTTGTGTTCGTCCAAACAGGCTGTGGATTAGTAACCTCTAACTTTTTACCATTTTCCTCTTTATAGAGAGTAATCTTTACCTTGTTGGGATTAAGAGTATTAGTACCTTCGATTCCAACCCATTTCTTGGTTACTTCAATATTTACATTTATTGTCTTCTTATTATTAAATATAGGAATATTTTCACTATACTCATTAGTGCACTCCTCATTTAAATAATACTTTGGTGCACTCACATGATAATATTTTTCTTTTTCTTTTCCATTACTATCATATGCTTTCTTGAGAGAAACAGTCACTTTTGCATAATATATCGTAGTGTCAGGATAATAATCATTTCCTTCCGAATCTTTAGATCCCTGACTCTCAACTATTTTGTAAATAAAATCTTGCTTATCATTATCGTTCGAAACAGTAGTATATTGATAGCCATATTCATTTTCTCTAGATTTGTCACCACCGTATGTGATTTCATCAAAATCCACCAACTCAGGATAAGCCGCATTATCATTCTTCTTTGTTTGAATTAGCTCTTCGCTACTATCTGTAATTTTGTATAGCTTGAACTCAAATCCAGTAACAGTTGATGCTTCTCCTTCGATATATTTGTATGCTTGGATTTTCGCCTTTTCACTAAAGGATCTAACTTTATCATACGTATTATGCCATTCACCACTACCAATCTCGACTTCTGGGAACATTAACCACCCTGATGAAGTTCCATCATTAATCCATTTTGAACTACTGTTTCCAGAAATAAAGACACCAATTCCAGCATCATGCTTAGTTACTGTTGTTGCATTTGTAAAATTCCAAATGATTGATCTAGAAAGATTATCTGTCGTTCCCTTTCCGCTATCGGCATTAATATATGACCCGAGATCAACTTCACTACCATCAAGATAAACTTTGGGTTTACCTAATGTTATATCTTCATCACAATCAATGTTAAGAACAAGTACCTGATCACTTCTTTTCTTTATTTCTAGCCATCCTTTTTGGGATGCCTCAGCAATCTTTTTCATCATATCCTTTTTTATTGAAACATAATGGGTTTGTGATGAAAATGTTTTTGGAGAAATATCAATAACATAATGAGTATTGTTGGCATCTCCATACGTAGTAACAGCTGCCGTCTCTTCTCTCGAAGCAAGATCCGCAGAAGCACTACGAACATATGAAAGCATATCTTTTACATTTTTCTTTAATTCAGCTGCCGTATATGAATCGTCAAATCTAACCAGTCCATCTGAGTGGTTTCCTATATAGTTAGGATTATTCTCAGCAACAACCTTATACTCAGGATGTTCTTTCGGTATAAGGATATATGATGGCTCACCCTTTACATTAAACTTTCCTGATAGTTCACCAATCATAAACGTCTGCTCTACAGTATTTATCAAATCTGCTCCCGCTTGTGGAGCTTTTGAAATGGCATACTCTGTTGCAAAGTTTGTTTGCATTTCCTTTAATGTTAGTTTATTTGCAACAATACCAAAATATACAGCATCTCCAAGAATTGTTTCTACAGTATCGGTGCCTGCTACATGACTCTGGTATGCAGTGACCGCAAAGATTGAGAATCCATCTTCCTTGAACTCTACGCTCTGCTCTTCTTCTACAGCAGCTGTGGCTTCTGTAAGAGGCTTAACCTCAACATCACTTGCGCTGATATCTGTTGCTTCTTCAGTACTTGTGATTTCAGCATTTTCCTTAACTTCCTCTTTAATAGGAAGGTGAACTACTGTAATATCTTCTTCTGATACAGCAGCGAGGTTTTCTGTGAGCTGCTTATCATTGAAAGCAATCTTTACATTTACACTACCCTTAAGAGGCTGGTACTCAATGCCTTCGAGCATGAATGCCACGTCGTAAAGGATTGTATTGTTCTCGTCAAAAGTTACGTTTTCTTCTGTAGACTCTGTAGCTTCGTCGTTTGCATTTGCCTCTGCAATCTTATCAGCATTGTCATTCAGAGCCTGCATGTAAGCGTCGTAGTTGTAACCCTGTGTCTGAGCGTTAACTTCTGTAACGTTAAGCTCTATTCCCTCAGGGAATGCACCAGCTGCTGACAAAGTAGCTGTAACTGTAACCTTATCATTTGTAACCTTGAACTCTGTCTGTGTGATGGCTGCGTAGTATGTGAATACGATTTCAGCATCCTCAGTTACGGATACCTCTGCGCCATCCTTTGTTGTTATTACATAAGAAGAAACTGTATTTGATTCTGCATTTTCAGTTTCCTCAGTTGCTGCTTCTTCAGTCTTCTCTGTAACAGGAGCGATCTTTGCAATCTTCTCTCCGTTGTATGTAGCGCCCATGTAGAAGTAGTTATCAATTGCGTCTACATTTTCTTTCTTTGTAACATCAAGTTCAGATGTAAGCTTAAGTTCTGTATCTTCCTTAATGCTCTCACCATTCTTATCTGCGAACTTAGCAGTAAGTTTGATCTCAGACTTAACGATTTCTTCCTTAGTATAAGTAAGAACTACTGTCTTATCTTCTTTGACTTCCTCAGTCGATCCATCTTCACGTGTTACTACATAGTACTTGAACATGTTGACATCATATTCAACAGTTATCTTTGTGATGACTGCATCGTCCAGTCTTGCATCCTTGAAGATGTAGCCTTCCTGCTTAGGAGCAGCTTCTGTAAAGTCGATGCTGTTCTCAAGATTGATGGCCTTATCATCAGCGATGTTCTCGCCGTTCTCATCCTTGTAGGAAACTGTAAGGGCAACGTCCTGCGTAAGTTCGTTCTCTTCTTTGACTTCCTCAGTCTCTTCAGTAACAGCTGTACCATCCTCTGTTTCTTCAGTAACTAACTCTTCGTCAGGATTTTCTGTGTTTTCTGTATTCTCAGTAGATTCTGTGTTCTCAGTATTTTCTGTATTCTCTGTCTCCTCAGTGCCTTCTGACTGGCTTGCAGGAGCTTCCTCTTCCGTATTTTCTGTATTCTCTGTTTCTTCTGTATTCTCAGTCTCAGCTACTGTTGTAGATTCTGATTCGCTTTCCTCTGACTCATTGGATTCTGTGCTCTCAGTATTTTCTACAACTGTACTCTCTGACTCAGTGTTCTCTGTCTCTTCTGATGCTTCAGCAGCAGGCTCCTCAGTTGTGCTCTCTGCCACCTCTGACTCAGAAGGTGTGCTCTCATTATTTTCTTCCTGAGTTTCTTCAGCAGGTTCCTCAGCTACAACTTCTTCTGTAGAACCGTCGTCTGATCCATCTTCGGATGCAGTATCAAGAACCATACCTACGGATTCCGCAGAATCCTCAGATACAGCTGTCGCTGATTTATTAAGAGCATACATGGTCACTGTTGTAACAAGAAGCGCTATGACCAGCATGATGGAAACCCATCTCTTCGCAAAGATATGCTTTTTAACAAATCCCGCTATGCGATTGTTGTTTTCTACGTTTGCCATCTACTTATTCTTCCTTTGCAGCTACACTGTCAATTTTTCCAAAAACATTAAAAGGATAAATTCTAAAGACCACTCCACCTATAAGCTGTTCTTTTGAAACGCATCCAACTGTCTGGGATCTCGAATCAATCGAAACTGTTCTGTGGTCACCAAGTACAAAATATCTTTTATCCGGAACCTGATAGGGGAAAGTGACTTTATCACTTTCATTTGCTCCGTCTACATACTGGCTTGGATCTGATATATATGGTTCATCTATCTGAACTCCGTTGACAAAAACCTGCCCGTTCTCGTCGATGTTGATCCAGTCACCAGGTGATCCTATGACTCTTTTAACCAGTACCTTATTGTTATAATAAAAAGCAATCAGCTCGCCGGTTTCAAATGTTGCGTAGTTATTTGCTATAACTATCTGTCCGGTGTCAAGTGTCGGTGTCATGCTATCTCCGGTAACCTTAAGTACCGTTATGAAGAAGCTTGATACCAAAACCGATAAAGCTGCGACTACAATTACTACCACTATTGTATTTCTAAGTGTCCTCGTGTAGTCATGCTTTCTATATTCTCTTTTTAGCTCGGCCCTCAATTCATCTAGTGTAGGCCTGTATGTCTGCTCTTCTGAATTATTATCTTTGATTTGAACGTTCTTTTCTTCTGAATTCATATATTTTTCATTGGCATACTCGCCTAAGTATCGATATAATGCTTCTTTATTATACAAAAACCTTTAAGAACAGATACTACGGAAAATGAAGGCTTTATTTCAAAATTCGTACTTGACAAGTAGTTATTTTTGTGCTCTATAAATTAAAGGTTTAATTTTTTGGTTTTTGTCTTCTTTGCTGTGGCTTTCTTTGTCGTTTTTCTAGTTGTGGTTTTCTTGATCGTTTTCTTCTTAGGTTTCTCTTTTTCTACCACGTCCTCAAGGATCTGTTCTAGCTCGCCCTCATCAAATGGAGACTTTTCATCCTCAGGTTCGCCTTCATCAAAAAAATAGTTTTCTCCGTCTTCGGATTCTTCCTTATTTTCAAAAGGGATTCCTTCATCCTCATTTTTAGCATCCGGCGCCTGATTCAATTCTGCATCCTTAGCAGCCTTTTCTTCTTCCATTTCAGCCTTAGCTTCTTCAACAAGTGCTTTTATTTTCTCTAAGTCTTTGGCAGCCTTCTCCTTAGCCTCTCTCTCAAGAGTTTCAGGATCCTTATCCGCCAGTTCAGCTGCCTTTTTAGCTTTCTTCTGACTTTCCTTAGCAGCCTTCAAGTACTTATCTGCACCATTCTGCGCAGCTTCGAAAAATCCATTGATTGCAAGGCATGCCTCCGCAAGAGTTCCAGAGTTTTCTATCTGCTCCAGTTTTTTATCTACTTCAGCTCTTATCTCTTCCTTCTCACGTTCAAGTCTCTTTCTAAATCCCTCGAATTCTCTCTCGTGTTCAGCGATAAGAACGGTTATTTCTCTTTCATGTCTAGCCTTTAATCCGGTGATGTCCTTGTTCATCTTCTGAACGACTTCTTCCTTCTGTCTGTTAAAGGCTTCTCTCATACTTGCTCGTTCTTCGTCGAATTTCGCCAAAAGATCAGCTCTCTCCTCAGCCATCTGGTTGATAAGCTGCTCTCTCTCCTTGTCGAACTGCTCCTGCATTTCTTTTTCATGATTGCGAATAGATTCGGCTTCCTCCGAAAACTCCACAAGCATCTGTAAGAGTTCTTTTCTGTTAAGTTTTCTAAGTTCCCTATTTGCCATGAAACACTCCTCAGCCCTTAGTGTGTTTTGGAGATAATAAACGAAATTAAATTTCACATTAACACCAATTTTTATGATAGATTAATTGATACAAAAAATCAATGTTAATATAATTTTTAGAATTTAAATTATATTTTCAAAAAAGGACCATACCCGTAGGTATGATCCTAAGTGAATCATTTATAAGATTAAGCGATCTTCTGCTTAGCGATCTCTGTAAGAGTCTTGAATCCCTCAGCATCGTTAACAGCCATCTCAGCGAGCATCTTGCGGTTGATATCAACACCTGCAAGCTTAAGGCCGTGCATAAGGTTTGAATAAGACATTCCGTTAAGACGAGCTGCTGCATTGATACGTGTGATCCAAAGAGATCTCATATCTCTCTTCTTCTGCTTACGTCCAGCGAATGCAGAAGTAAGTGCTCTCATAACTGACTGCTTTGCTACTCTATACTGCTTTGATCTAGCGCCTCTATAACCCTTAGCGAGCTTTAAAACTCTCTTATGCTTCTTCTTGGCGTTCATGCCACCTTTAATTCTTGCCATTTTGGTTTTCCTCCTAAATTAATTTAACTGGTACTGCACTTAAGATTAAACGTAAGGCAGAATCTTCTTCATGTTCTTAACGTTGGTAGCATCAACTACTGCTGCCTGTCTAAGATTTCTCTTTCTCTTTGTTGACTTCTTTGTAAGAATGTGACGCTTGTACGCCTTGTTACGGATCAGCTTACCTGTGCCTGTTACCTTGAAACGCTTGGCAGCAGATCTGTTTGTTTTCATCTTGTGCTGCATAACTAAATCCTCCTATGCTTGTAAATTATTGCGATATCCGTCCTCGTGGGACAGCGTAATCATCCAAGTTAGTATTCTGAACAATTACTATATATGTAACCCATCTATTAGACAGGAGACATTACTTCTTCTCTGTAAGGAACATGGTCATGCTACGTCCCTCAACCTTAGGCTGCTTATCAATTACAGCTACATCTTCAAGTGCTGCTGCAAAATCTGTAAGGATATGCACGCTTGCGCCCATGTGAGCCATCTCACGTCCTCTGAATCTCAGTGTAACCTTTACTCGGTTACCCTTCTCAAGGAACTTCTTAGCTGCATTAACCTTGGTGTTCAAGTCGTTTGTATCGATGTTGGGAGAAAGACGAATCTCCTTAATCTCAACGTTTTTCTGCTTCTTACGAGCTTCCTTCTCTTTGCGGAGCTGCTCATACTTGAACTTGCCATAATCAACGATACGACAAACCGGCGGTTTTGCATTGGGAGCAATCTTTACAAGGTCAACTCCAGCCTCATCCGCAAGCTTTCTAGCCTCCTGGATAGACATAACACCAAGCTGTTCATTGTCTACGCCAATAACACGCACTTCTTTGTCTCTGATCTGTTCATTGATGAATAAATCGTTGTTGCTAATTGCTTTGTACCTCCATAAAACTTGTGAAAAGTAGTTAGTGTAATAAAAAAGTGGATCCACAAAGGATCCACGTAATATCAGTTCTCGCATGGCAACTATCTGTTGCCTGTTGATCTCTCAGTCTGATTATCAGACCTTCTGATCAAGCATTTCACTGTATTAACACCTGCAAGCCTGTGCCACAGGGTGAGAGCGGAAACCTCTGCTTTGTTTTCATACTTGAGTAATATAACACTGACATTTGGCTTATGTCAAGGGTTTTATTAAATATTTTTACATCTAATGTATTTATTGCGCCAATCCCAGGCTTAATAGTTCACGCCAAGTGCCGCAAGTTCAGCCTCTACCTGATCATAATCATGGAATACTATTCCATTCATCCCCAGTGCTTTCGCTGCCACGATGTTTCTCTCTGTGTCATCGATAAATACGCATTCCTGAGGTTTTAAATTATTTCTCTCCAAAAGGAGATTGTAAATAACTGGGTCGGGCTTTATAACCTTGTCCTTATAGCTGAGTATTCCGCCATCTACTTCATCCAGAAATTCCTTCATGAACGGATTAGCATCATAAGCCTGCTTAGAGAAATTTGAAAGAACAAGGACTTTATAGCCCGCTTCTTTTATAGCCCTGATCCAGGGAATGGTGCGCTCTCTTTTCTTAAGAAGTCCTGTAAGATCAGCAAAAACCTCTCTGATAGTATCTTCTATCTCAGGATCATTCTTAACAAAGCCATCAACAATACCCTTGGTATCAAGAACTCCTCTGTCAAACTCATTCCAGGCATCGCTTCTAACACTGGCTTCTCCAAGTCTCTGAACCATAGCCTCATCATGGACCTTGCTTCTAAAGAAATCTGCCCAGCAGAAATCCGCCAGAACTCCGCCTATATCAAATACAACCGTTGTAATATCTGCCATTATTTATCTTCCTTATCCTCTGCATTATCGAATTTTCCATAAGGATCAGATGATGCAACTGTACGCTTGCCTGTAAGGGCTGTGTATGCCCAAAGGAGTAACCATGTGAATATCGGAATTGCTACAGTAGCTGCTGCACAAGCCACAAAAGCTGAACCAGCACCTGTTTTGCCAAACAATGCATAAATGAAAAATCTAACGTATACACCAACTAAAAGAAGTACGCCAGCCAAAGCTATAACCCTCTTTGCCATCGGTGTCTTTGTTGTCTCTTTATCGCTACTCATTTTATATTTTCTCCTAATTTGAAAAACGGACTGCCGCAAGCATTGCAGCAGCCCGATAAAAATCCTTACTTTGAAAGTGCACTCTCACGATAGATGATATCTTCTCTGGCAGGACCATTAGATACCATAGTGATCGGATAACCGATTTCCTTCTCGATGAACTCGATGTACTTTCTGCAGTTCTCCGGAAGGTCCTCATACTTCTTGATTCCACGGATATCTTCTTTCCATCCGGGAAGTGTCTCATATACAGGCTTAGCCTTCTCAAGAAGATGCGTTACAGGGAATTCCTTTGTAACTTCGCCATCAATCTCATATCCTACACATACAGGAATCTCATCAAGGTATCCAAGTACATCAAGTACTGTGAAAGCAACATCTGTTGCACCCTGAAGTCTGCAGCCATACTTACTTGCAACGCAGTCGTACCAGCCCATACGACGAGGACGACCTGTTGTAGCACCGTACTCACCGCCGTCTCCTCCGCGTCTTCTGAGCTCATCTGCCTCATCTCCAAAGATCTCTGAAGTAAATGCACCAGCTCCAACTGCTGAAGAGTATGCCTTGTTTACAACTACGATCTGCTTGATCTCATAAGGAGGGATACCAGCGCCGATTGCACCGTATGCAGCAAGTGTTGATGAAGATGTAACCATAGGATAGATTCCGTGGTCAGGATCCTTCATTGTACCAAGTTGTCCCTCAAGAAGGATTGTCTTATCCTCTTTAATAGCCTTGTCAAGGAAGAGTGATGTGTCAGCAACATAAGGCTTAACCATATCTCTCCACTCGTGAAGTGTCTCAAGAAGTTCTGCAGGACTGATCTCAGGCTTATGATAAAGCTCCTTAAGAAGGATGTTCTTTGTAACAAGAACTCTCTCAACCTTCTCCTTTAAAAGCTCCTCATCGAAAAGCTCATTAACCTGGAAACCAATCTTTGCATATTTATCTGAATAGAAAGGAGCGATTCCTGACTTTGTTGATCCAAAGGACTTACCACCAAGTCTCTCCTCTTCATACTGGTCAAAAAGAATGTGATAAGGCATTACGATCTGACATCTGTCTGAAATAAGAAGGTTAGGTGTAGGTACATTCTGATCAGTTACAGTCTTAAGTTCCTTCATAAGTACAGGAATGTTAAGCGCAACACCATTACCAATAATATTTGTAATATGCTGATGGAAAACACCTGACGGAAGTGTATGTAATGCGAACTTACCATACTCGTTAACAATGGTGTGTCCTGCATTTGCACCACCCTGGAAACGGATAACCACATCGGCCTGATCAGCCATCATATCTGTGATCTTACCTTTTCCCTCATCACCCCAGTTTGCTCCAACTACTGCTTTTACCATGATTTTCTCCGTTCTGTTTATAAACAATTATTACGCCGCGCCACTATATGTGCGCACATTTGTTAGACCGCCAATCAAATTTGGCGACCGTTAAATACTATACCTCATTATTCCTTATAAGTAAAATCATTTCGTTTGAATTTGCTTCACAAAATATTTCCACAGCTTTTTATTGGGCTTTGGTGAATAATGAAGTCCGTCAGCCCCGTCTATTGTGGTATATTTACTCACTGCCTTTGAAACATTTATAACTGTCAGCTTATGCTGTTTTGCATACTGCTTTAGCTTCTTATTAAAAGAAGATATTACACAGTTACCAAAGTACACACTGTCTCTCTCCGGAAGACAATCGTCGTTAGATTGTCCCACTGTGCAAAGAATCAGTTTTTTATGTTTTTTCAAAAGCTTATCGTAATAATTCTGGTAATGCTCAAAATGACCGTAATCATTAGCTCCCATCCAGGAAACTATTCTATCGTAGTCACCCAAATCCACTCTATTAAGGATATTAGTCATATCCCTGGCTGTTGCTCCATCTAAAGCAAATACCACCATTCCGTTATGGACTCTTCCATAATGCTTACCTGGTTTTGATGTGAACATATCTAAAGTTCTGGAATCTCCGATAAACAAGGTTCTGACAGACACATCTGCCACTGTAACAAAAATTGATACTCCAGCGTTTTTCTTCTTATTAGTAACTTTAATTACAGCCACGCCATTAGAATTGGCAGTGATAAGTCCGTTCTCGTTTACAGATGCAACATTTTCCTTTGTAGAAGAAAACAAAAGCTTGGATGCGTCGACTTTTTTACCCTTATAAGAAATCTCAAGCTGTAACTGCTCCCCAGCAGTCAGCTTCTTATAAAATCGCTTCTTACTTTCAGTGATTTTGTAGTTTTTTGTTTTTACAGTCTGATACTCGGCATGGACTGTGTCTGCTTCACTTACTAATTTCCCGCCGTAAGCAAAAGTCCCCAGGGCTATAACCATAAAAACAATCATTCCCAAAAAAATTCTTTTCATAGCCATCTCCAAATGATTTATTGACTAAAGTATTATAACTCACTGTCAGCAAATGACAAGGCTTCGGAAGGTATAGAATAAGGAAACTACTACATTTTGATTCAATTATGAATTGATTTTACTTTCAAACGCATGATATTATATAGATGTCAAATATTTTATTAATAATTAAAATAATTTAAGGAGTTATTATGCTTCATATCAAATCACTATCTGAAGGCCTCGACCTTTTTAAGGCGCTTGGCTCCGAGATCAGACTTGAAATTATAAGGATTCTCCTGGAAGAAAACGGAATGAACATGAACGAGCTTGCAAGCAAGCTCAATATCACTAACGGCGCTCTGACAAGCCACATCAGAAAACTCGAGGAATGTGGAGTTATCACAGTTAGTAACGAGACAAGCGGACATGGTAATCAGAAAATCTGCTCCGTTCATCTCGACAAAATTCTCATCGATGTTCAGGATGAGGCAAAGGATGAGGATATCTACACAGCCGGCATCAAGGTTGGTCAGTTCGCTGATTATGATGTTTATCCTACATGCGGACTTGCTTCCTCCTCACAGCTCATAGGTCAGGTTGACGACACAAGATACTTCTCTCATCCAGACAGATATGATGCTGATATTCTTTGGTTTACCAAGGGCTACGTTGAATATGTTGTTCCGAATTTCATTCCTTTTAATCAGAAAATAGATGAGATCTGCATTTCAGCAGAGCTTTCCAGCGAGGCTCCTGGCGTTAACAACGTATGGCCTTCTGATATTTACTTTTATCTAAACAATACCTTCCTTGGCACTTGGACTTCTCCTGGTGACTTTGGAGATGTAAAGGGAATATTTACACCTGACTGGTGGTTCCCCAACTGGAATCAGTATGGGCTTCTGAAAATGCTTGTAATCAATCACCGCGGAACATTTATCGACGGTCTTCAGATATCCGATGTGACTATTGACCAGTTTGGTCTTACAAGCAAGAGCAATATTAAATTTAAGCTTGCTGTTCCCGAAGATGCTGAGCACGTGGGCGGTTTAACTATCTTTGGTAAGAATTTTGGCAACTATAACCAGGACATTGATGTGAAGATTTCTTATAGCCCGCTTCCTGAAGCTTAATTAATTAAATAAGTAAATCCACCTAGAAAATGAGGTATATATATCCTATGACGCGGCGTTTCAAGCGCGTCGTTACCGCAGCACCGTCTTTTGGTGCGCTGGTAACGAGACGACGCTTGTAGAGCGCAAGCGTCCGCAAATAGGATATATATACCTCTATTAACTAGGTGGATTTACTCAATTGTGTACTCGTATGTAGCAAAGTCAGCCTTGAGACTGATTTTGTTATCACCATTCTGCCATGTCATTGTAAGAACAGAACCATCCTGGTCAATATCGAGCTTTGAATCAAAGCCGAATGCAGGATTTGTATTACGAAGTCTAAGGAGTTCAAGCTGCTTCTGAACAACAGGCTTCTTCATCATTTCAGCCATCTTCTCATTTGTGAGATTTGTTCTGTTGATTTCCTTATGTCCACCTGCTCCTGCTCTCTCTACAGCAGCCATGTCGTTTTCACCTGCGAAGAGGTCAAGGTACCAAACCTGAGGCTTTCCAGGCATAAACATCTGAATTGCTCTAGCAAAGAGCATTTTCTTTTCATCTGCACCAAGAGCGCTGTAGTATGTAGCGTTAACCTGATAGTACATATTCTTCTGGCCATGGAGGTTCTTTACAAGTCCGCCGCGGCCTACGATTGTGTTAATAAGGCTCTCAATCTCTTCGTCAGGAATAAATCCCTTAAGATCAAGAACAGGAATTCCATCGTGACATCCAAGCATGTTAACAACGCGGATATTCTTATCCATGAGTTCTTTTGCCCATCTGGCAAGAACTTCGCCGTTCTTCTTCTCCATAGCATAAATAAGAAGTCCAGGAAGGAAGAAGTCATAGGTCATGTAGCCCTTTCCTGCAACCTTCTCATAGATTCCTGCACCATAGCCATCATGAATCTCAGGAAGAAGCTTTACGCCGTTTTTCTCAGCAATGCCCTTTACTCTTTCAAGAACATCCCATGTATCAGGCTCATTTAAGAAGTTTCTCTTTCCAGGCTCCTTGGGAGCGTAAGCAAACGCATCAAGTCTTACAATAGCAGCGCCATACTCAGAAAGAGTCTTAAGTGTATTCTCATAGTGTTCCCAAACAAGATCTGACTTAATATTCAGATCCATCTGTCCAAGGTACTTTCTATCCTTGTTAAGGAAATTAGCAACAGCATCCTTTAAATACTCATACTTGCCAAAGTCCATCTCCTCAGGCTTCTTGCCCTCATCAAGCTGTTTTACAACAAGCTTAGCAACATTCTCAGCTGTCATGTACTGGATTCTCTCACCGCCGTTGATTCCAGCTTCTTCAGCGATATTGATGATATCCTGTGCATCAGGTTTCTTGTACTGAACCTCCTGATAGAATGTATTCCAGTAAGGGATTTCCTTTCCATCAGGCATGCGAACCATAAGGATAGGAAGTCCGGGCTTTCTAAAGAACATATCCTTAATAAGGTCCTGTCTTGGCTGGATGTAGCCTTCTTCAGTCATCTCACCGCAGCCTTCCCAGAACTTATTCCAGTTAATAAAGAAATCCGCATACTTTGACTTTTCACCATTCTTCAAAAGATCCTGGAACTGAGGCGAAAGAACTGATGCATGGTTAAGGATGAAATCAAGCTTAAGGTCAATACCTAAAGCACGAAGTCTGTCGAGATCCTCCTTGCTTCCAAGCTCCTTGTTGATACCGTAGTCAATAACTGAAAATCCACGGTCAAGATCTGTGTTATAAATGCTGGGAAGGATGTAAAAAGAACTGAATGTATCTTTGAATTCGTCCTTCTCAAGAAGTGTCACAATGTCACCCAGAGTACCGCCGCAGCTGTCCGGATAAGCATTTAACATAGGTCCGTTATCTACAAATTTACTCATAATATCTCCTTTTACTGATCCACCTCATAAGAAAATAAATAATTACATCATCAATTCTTTGAACTTATCATAGCTGATGATTTCACCAGCCTTGCTTACGATAATCTTAGCCTTGTGTGCCTGTGAAACAAGTTTGTTCTGCTCAAGCTCAAGAACCATCATTGTGAAGGGGCTATCAACCTTACCATCACGTGCACGACTTCTTCTGTGCTCAAGTGTCTCCTGAGGTGTGCTGTTAAGAAGGATCGGAATATCGACCTCCTTCATGCAATCTGTATTTCCATGAGTCCACTCTATAATAAGAACCTGCTTCTTGCTCATATCAACTTCGTCGTACCAGAGTGTAGATTCATCTCTACCCATTCTCTTAAGCCAAAGCTTATCTGCACCATTCTTGAATGCAGCAAGGATTGTATCAACCTCAGCAAAATCTGTCTCGTTAGGAGTTCCAAGATACTCAGCAAGTCCCTTTTTACCAGCATCAAGATATGTAGAAAACCAGCTGTGCTCCTGAACGTGAGCAGCATTTGCATCGTCATTCTCTTCCTGGAGCTTCTTAACGATCTTGTAGTTCTCAGGATTCATAGCACCGCCATCAACCATTCCTCTGATTCCGCACTGTCTGAAGGTGTGAAGTCTCTCAGCATCATTGTACATAGGAATTCTGTGAGGATAGTTATCACCAGACATTGTGTAGCTTCCAATTCCGGACTGCTCAAGCATATAAGAAAGAAGTGAAGCTATTTCTGACTTACCTACGCCTGAACCACCGCATACAGTAACTACAGCCCTTCCATAAGGATTTGCAGCTGTAACTTTTGAAAGCTCTTCTAATAAACGAGGGAAAATAGTCTTTGCCTTTGCAATGTGGCTATCTCCAATCTCAATCTTGTCTCCCGGCATATCACCATGGGGGATGTCAGCAGGTATAGAAATCTCCTTTGTAGCAAGCTCTTTTACCATATCTTCAGATATCGCTTTCATAGGGCTAATCTTGTCAAAAACAGTATTCATTCTTTAGATCCTTTCAAAAAAAATTCATTGATTGCAACTTTAACGCAAAAGGTTTCTTATAATATGTGTTTTTTGCGATTTTGACAGTACAATACTCTCGTGTTATTTTTACAATATAACTATTTTTTATCTTTTGTCAAAGCTTTTTAACTTACGCGTTTATGTTACAATAATTATAGGTAGGGTTATTCTATGATTACAATAAAAGAAATTGCGAAACAACTGAATATGAGTACAACCACGGTTTCAAATGTAATTCATGGAAAAACCGGCGAAGTTTCTCCTTCAACAATTAAAATTGTGGAGGATTATCTGAAAAAGGTTGATTACGTTCCTAACATAAATGCAAGAAACCTTGCACAGAACGAATCAAAGATCATCGGAGTTGCGCTTAAGGCAAGAGCTGATAAGTATGAAAACCTTTTGATGGATCCCTTTGTTTCCGAGCTTATTGGTGGTATTGAGGAGACGATCAGGAACGCCGGTTACTTTATGATGCTCTATATTTCAAGAGATACAGATGAGATAATGCGTCATGTTTCCACCTGGAACGTGGATGGTCTTCTACTATTTGGTATGCTTAATGATGACGGAATCCGTGTCAGTGAGCGCTATCACAAGCCTATCGTGTGCATAGACACATACAGTATAGAAGGTCTTAAGCACTTTACAAACGTAGGTCTTAATGACAGACAGGGCTGTTTTGACATGGTTAACTTCATGATCAAACAGGGTCATAAAAAGATAGCATTCCTTTCAGATAACATGAACGGTGTAGACTACGAGCGTTTTTCTGGATATAAATACGCTTTAGCCGGAAATGGAATACATTATGAGGATGACTGGTTCTTTAAGATCAAACCCAGGAGCGACGAAGTTGATGCTTCTCTTGCAGATATCTGTGAAAAGGCCAAGGAGTTTGACGCCGTAATGTGCGTGTCCGATTTGTATGCAGTGCAGCTTATGTGTGCTTTAGAGGACAGAGGTGTTAAGGTTCCTGACGATATTTCAATCGCAGGATTTGATGATACACTTCTGGGACAGCTCCACCGCCCTGCTCTCACCACTGTTCACCAGAACGTAAAAGAGAAGGGAATCACAGCTATGAACGTGCTTCTTCAGAGAATTCATGGCGAAAAAACTCCCAGACAGATACAGCTCCCTACCAAGCTTGTAATCAGGGACACAGTTAAGATAACTAATTGATAGTGATAATCATTTCAGGAGTCAAGTTGTGTAATATATACAACTTGACTTCTTTTTTAACGCAATCGTTTGAGCAATTTGACACGGCAAGAATTCATTATTTGGTCATAAATATTTTTATTTTTTAACATCATGCACAAATCCGCTTATAATCAGCTTTCACGCATAAGTTTACACAAATACAAGAAAGTTTCTAAAAATTTAACTTGAAATTTACTTCACTGAGTGCTATTTTTGTTTTAGCATAAAACTTATGCGCAAAAGTAACCGCTAACCGGTATAGCCGATTAGCAAAGTGCACAAAAGGAGGGTAACATGAAAAAGAAAGCATTATCTATTCTTCTGGCAGGAACTATGGTTCTTAGCATGACAGCATGCGGCGGATCAAGTTCAACAGGTGAGACTGCTGATACAACAGCAGCTACAGAAGAGACTCAGACAGAAGAGGCAGCAACAGAAGAGACAGCAACTCAGGACACAGCTACAGAGGAGACAGCTACAGAGGCTAGCGACACAGCAGCAGCTCCTGCAGGTTCTATCCGTCTTCTTAATGGTAAGCCTGAGATCAATGATCAGCTTAAAGAGCTCGCTGAGCTTTACAAGACTGAGACAGGTGCTGAGGTTGTTATCGAGACAATCGGTGGCGACACAAGCGCAGGCGATGAGCTTAAGAAAATGTACCAGGCTGACAACATGCCTGACATCTTCGTTATCGAAGCTAACCAGGCTGCAACATGGGACGGCATGCTTGCTGATCTCGCTGGTGAGGACTGGACAAACAAGACAGGTTTCGAACTTGTTGATGATGCAATGGGAACAATCGGATTCCCTTACACAGTAGAGGCTACAGCTCTTGGTTACAACGCTGACATTCTTTCAGCTGCTGGCGTTGATCCTTCATCTCTTACAAGCCCCGCTGCATGGCAGGCTGCTTGCGAAGCAATCGATGCAAAGAAGGATGAGCTTGGACTTACAGCTGTATTTGCATGGTGTGCAGAGCCCACAAACCTTGGTTGGTCTTCAGGTACACACGTATTTGGTCAGTACCTTGATTCAGGTCTTAAGGCAGACGATACAACATACATCGATCTCCTTAACGACGGTGGTCAGATCGACGAAACAAGAATGAAGCACTTCGCTGAGTTCGTTGGCATGATGAACCAGTACTCTGACAAGGATCACCTTCTTGTTGACGGTACATATGATGAGCAGGTTGCTGGATTCAAAGAAGGCAAGTTCGCATTCATCACACAGGGTAACTGGTGCGTAACATCTCCTGATGATGTTAGCTTCGAAGTTGGTTTTGCTCCTTATGCATTCGAGGATGGCATGAACACAATCATCGCTGGTCCTCCGTCATACTGGGTAGCATATAAGGACGGTAACGTTGATGCTGCAAAGGCATTCTTCAACTGGTGCGCAGGCGATTCAGCTCAGAACATCCTTGTTAACAAGGCTGGTCTTGTATCTCCTTTCGATGATTGCCAGTATGAAGCTACAAATCCTTTCTACAAGAGCATGAAGAGCTACATCGATGCTGGTAACTACAGTGGATGGCACACAATGCTTAAGAAGGATGGTCTTCAGAACGATACATGTCAGGTATTTGCAGATTATGCAAAGGGATCAATCGCATCCGCTGATGAGTTCGTTGAGAAGATTGGTGCAGTTATCAAGGCTTACTACGCTGAATAATCTTTCACTTAAATAGTGATGTGCCGGGCAGAGCAATGCTCTGCCCGGTTTATCTAGTTTTTAGTATCTATTTGTTGAGGCTTTATTTTTTCGTTGGGCTTTTGGCCATGAAGGAGATTCTTGTATGAAAACACCATCTGCGACAAAAAGAGCTTTTTCTCTACTTTGTCTGATTGCCGGGCTTGGACTACTCATATGGTCTTTAGCTTTGGATTTTTCGAAATCAGAGGCGTCCTTTAGAGGTGCTACTCTGGTACTTGGAATCATTGGTATTGTCATAGGACTTTACTTCTTCCCTACACTTAAACATCACCGCACTATAATAAATATTCTTTTCTTATTCCCTCTGTTATTTGCATTTGCAGTAACAGTTATCATTCCTCTCTTCCTTGGTATTGGTTATTCCTTTACTGACTGGGATGGTATCAGAGTAAGAAATGTTGTTGGTATCGAGAATTACACAAGTATGTTTACACAGCCCAGTTTCCTCTGGTCTATCTTCTTAACATTCTTGTTTGTTGTATGTAACATGATAATGGTTAACCTTGTAGCGTTCCTGCTCGCTCTTCTTTGCACATCAAAGATCAAGGGCCTTGGCTTCTTCAGAGCAGCTTACTTCTTGCCTAACCTTATTGGCGGTATCGTACTTGGTTACATCTGGCAGTTCATTTTCAGTAATGTAGTAACTAAGCTGTTCAACACTCAGTACTCAATGATTGCTGATACAGGAACCGCATTCCTTGCAGTTATCATCGTTTACATCTGGCAGTATGCCGGATATATAATGCTCATCTACATCACAGGTCTTAACACTATTCCCGGCGATGTACTTGAAGCATCAGCTATTGACGGAGCCAACCCCATGCAGACTCTTTTCGAGATAAAGATTCCCATGATCGCTCCTACTATTACAATTTGTACATTCCTTACACTTACAAGTGCATTCAAGCAGTTCGATGTAAACCTCGCACTCACAAATGGTAAGGGATCTGTTGATATCTTTGGTCAGTACCTCACAAACGGTACAGAGATGCTTGCACTTAACATCTACAACACTGCAGTTATCAAGAACAATTACGCTCTTGGTCAGGCAAAAGCCGTACTCTTCTTCATCATTCTGGCTTGTGTCTCAATCCTGCAGGTTCGTATGTCTAACAAGAAGGAGGTTGAATTATAATGCATACAAAAGAAAAGACTTCGAATGTAATAATTCGCTTCATTATTGCGATCGTTATTGCAGTATATGTATTGTTCCCTTTCTTCCTTGTAGTAATCAACTCATTCAAGGATTCAGCTAACATTACTTCAAATCCTATCGGTTTGAATGGCGCTTCTTTCAGCAGACTTATTTCAAACCTGAATGAAGTTATTAACAACTCAAGCTTCACATTCTGGCAGACATTTGGATATTCAGCACTCATTACTGTTTTATCACTTGCTCTCCTTGCTTTATTCGGAGCAATGGCAGCATGGGTTATCTGCCGTAACAAGACTGTTTGGTCAAGCGTGATTTACTTTACATTCATCGCTTCAATGATCATTCCTTTCCAGGTAGTTATGCTTCCTCTTATCTCTACTTTCAGAGATGTAGGAAAATTCATCGGAATCCCGATGCTTAAGTCAGTTCCCGGAATCGTATTCGCTTATCTTGGATTCGGCGGTGCTATGACAGTATTCATCCTCGTTGGTTTCATTAAAGGTATTCCTTTCGACCTCGAGGAAGCAGCATCAATCGACGGATGCTCACCGGAGCAGGTATTCTTCAAGGTTATTTTCCCGCTCCTTACACCTGTTATCACAACAGTAACAATCCTTAACGGAATGTGGATTTGGAACGACTACCTTCTGCCTTCAATGATGCTTGGTCAGAATGGTCCCGTAAAAACACTTCCTGTTGCAGTTCAGGCATTCGTAGGTTCATACGTTAAGCAGTGGAACCTCATCCTGACAGCTGCACTTCTCGCAATCCTGCCTATGATTATTCTCTTCCTTATCGCTCAGAAGCAGATAATGGAAGGTATGATCGAAGGAGCTGTAAAGGGCTGAGAGGGCTTGGCGAGGTATTTTCGAGCCTAGCCCGAACGTGTTCTGGCGAGTGCAATGCACGAGAGCAGAACTTCCTTGTGAACACTTGGCGAGGTTTTATCGAGCCTAGTGAGAATCCCAGAGTAGGCCTCTTACGAGAGCAGAACTTCCTTGTAACCCATTCCATTTATATAAAATACCCCTGACAGTTTCGCCACTGTCAGGGGTATTATTTTGACCTTATTTAGTCTACAACACAGGTGAACAGGCAACCGTCATATTCGCCATCAAGTCCATCTCCTGCTGATGTAATAAAGAGTGTTTTTCCATCATCAAGGAATGTACAGGAGCTTACGTGCTTTGCAGGAACTTCTATCTCAGCAAGCTTCTCTCCTGTCTCGCCATCGCGCTTCTCAATCCTGCTACCATCCCAGATAGCAACCCAGATATTGTCATCAGCATCGATACACATTCCATCAGATACGCCGTTCTCAACTTCAAACAATTTTCTTCTGTTTGTTATACTGCCATCCCCGATATTGTAGTCATACTTAAATACAGCATACTCAAGAGAATCAGAGAAAAAGAAGGACTTATTATCCTTACTCCATGCCATTCCATTGGAAATCTTTGTGTTTTCCTGAAGGCATCTGATATTGCCATTGTCATAGATGAACAATGCACCCTCAGCCTCATGGTCATCATCAGCAACACTTGCCCCAAAGAAAAGTCTTCCTTTGGGATCAAGCTTCGCATCATTTGAACGCCAGTATGACTTGAAGGTTCCGGTCAGATCCTGCATAAGTTCGGCTTTACCATTCTCATACTTATAAAGGCCATCCATAGCGGCCAATATAAAGCCCTCAGAGCCCGGTATCGGAACTGCCGCACCAATTGGCTGTCCGAGTTCAAAACACGCCTTCTCGCCGTCTTTAAGCGTCCACAGACGTCCCTTGGTAATATCAACCCATGAATATCGTCCAAGACTAGCATCATAGAAAGGACTTTCTCCAAGGCTGTGCTTACTTGTGTCAAATACTTTAGCCTGATATTTTTTCATATTTTTACCCTATTCCATTTAAAGTGAAAAGTTTGCTATAACATTATTCCCTATAAGAAGTATTCTATCACCATACCTCTTATAGGGAAGTTTCGATTCTGATTATTTGTTTATTATAGTATTACTTCTTAAGACGAAGCATTACTACTGAGCACTTAGGAACATCTATGCTGATTCCGTTGTCAGTCTTCTTGTAAGCTGTGAAATCCTGCTCCTTAACAACTTCAGGTGCTTCGAATGTGTTGTGATCTGCCATCTTACCAGATACAACCTGAGCCTCGCATACGTTGTACTTTCCGCCATCAAGTGTAAGTGAAACATCAACTGTCTCGTCAGCCTCAAGTGAGTTGTTTGTAAGAGTGATTGTAATCACGCCGTCCTTATCCTCAGAAACAGACTCAAAGAGCTTAGGAAGCTCGTTCTTGCCTGCACCAACTGTGCCATTGCCAACAAGCTCACTGCTAAGAAGGTCTGCATCCTGGTGATGACGATACATCTTAAATACATAGTATGTAGGAGTCTTGATCATCTTCTCACCATCTGTAAGCATTACAGACTGAAGAACGTTGATAAGCTGAGCGATACATGCCATCTTAACTCTGTCAGAGTGCTTATTGAAGATATTGAGGTTCATACCAGCAACAAGAGCATCACGCATTGTGTTCTGCTGATAGAGGAATCCAGGATTTGTACCAGGCTCAACGTCTGTCCAGATACCCCACTCATCAACCATAAGTCCGATCTGCTTGTTAGGATCGTACTGGTTCATGATAGCGCCATGGTTATTGATAAGCTCTTCCATGAAGAAGCTTCTCTTAAGTGTCTGATAGAAGGTCTCCTCTGTGAAGTCTGTAGCTGAACCCTTGAAGTTCCAGTCACCCTCTGTCTCAGGAAGTGTGTAATAGTGAAGTGAAAGACCATCCATGAAGCCATGCATGTGCTCAGGTGTGTGATCAAAGCATGTCTCAAGTACGTTCTTTGTCCAATGATAATCATCCACGTTAGGTCCGCAGCAGATCTTCTGGATAGGTGCGTTACCAGCGTAATTTCTTACGTATGTCTGGTATCTTCTGTACTCATCAGCGTAGTGAGTAGGACGCATGTTACCACCGCAGCCCCAGTTCTCATTACCAACGCCGATGTAATCAACTGTCCAAGGCTCCTCGTGGCCGTTCTGAGTTCTGAGGTCAGCCATAGGTGATACACCCTTGAAGGTCATGTACTCAACCCATTCGCTCATCTCTCTTACTGTGCCAGAACCAAGGTTAGCATTAACGTATGTCTTACATCCAAGCTGCTTTGTAAGCTCAAAGAACTCGTGTGTACCAAAGCTGTTGTCCTCAACTACTCCGCCCCAGTGAGTGTTGATGATTCTCTTTCTCTTTTCCTTAGGACCAATTCCGTCCATCCAGTGATACTCATCAGCGAAGCATCCACCGGGCCAGCGAAGCACAGGAATCTTCATCTCCTTAAGCGCCTCTACTACATCTATTCTCATTCCGTTTACATTAGGAATATCTGAATTCTCACCAACATAAAGTCCTTCATATATGCATCTTCCAAGGTGCTCTGAAAAATGGCCATAGATTTCAGGCGCAATATGTGACTTTTTGCTCTCGTTGTTAATTACAAGTTTTGCCATAACCCATTCTCTCTTTCTTATTAATTTTCTTCAGCAATAGTTTCTTCTGTAAGTGTTTCAATCTATAATTTTTGAGAAATGCAACACTTTACCTAAATAATTTTATACATCGTAAAAACACAAGTCAATGAATATTTTAGCTTTTTATAAAATACTTTGTATTCTTATTTAAGTGTTGTCTACATCATTTTTTGGGATATGCCAGCCTATCATATATATGTTTCATCATATATTTGTTTTTCTGTCATTTATTATATGCTTCACCACTTCTTTTTCGGGCAGTGAATTTCTTTCCCAAGAGCCCTAAGCTCCACATAACAGCCGCAGGCATTACAGGTTCCCTGCAGAAGCTTGTCGCATTCTGTGCAGATTTTAAGCCTCTCCTCGTACTTCTCTGTCGAAACCCTGTCGGCTTCATCTATAGCATCCTTGTATTTCTTTATCATCTCAGCCTGATCTCCGCCCAAATCCCGGAGCAGGCAATGCTTACATATTCTGGTATCCATTTTTCCTCTTTTCTATATATAGTCTTTTATTACCATCTAAACAATTAGTGCATTTTGACACGTATAATTGTCCATCTTTTTAACCCACAATACGGGGTTTAATGTCCCTATCTATCACCATGCCCCGTAAAATTTAGCTTCATCACTCCTTATTCTACGGGGCTAATCTTGAGTTTTCTTAATCTGTCTCGTAAACTCCGATTCATACTTATAGAATTATCATAATAGATATTGTTCCAACATTGCTTTTATTATATTAGAGCTAATGTTATTCTGAGAAGATTCAAAAGTTACAATCATGTTTTTACCAGGAAAAAATCCATTTCTCTCATATGCATTTATTTTTCCGATATTTTTATTTGCATATGCAATATTATCCATCATTCCAAAGTGTTCCCATATATATTCTTTTCTAGTCTTTACATTTAGGCAAGTAAAATCCGGTCGAACCATTCCTAAATCATCCAAAAATAGCGGCCTTTCATATTTATATGGTATGCCCTTTTGTTCCAGGCTATTTGCAATTATCAGCTCTGATTTTGACCTTACTCTGATACCATTATTCGAAAAATACTCTGTTTCATCGTTAAATGGCATTGAATCATATGTTTCCGCCTTCCACTTTTCAATATAGTATTCCGCAGTTTCAATACATGGTTCTACAATCAATTTCCTTGCTCTGGCCATTTTCCCATATATATTCTCTATTCTTTCCACATCATATGTATCCAAAAATTTGCCAAGGCTTTTGCTTATCTTTTTTAGTTCCTTGTTTATAGCAAGTTCATAATCCCTCTGCGCTATTTTTGTCAAAATATCTTTTTCGCTCTTCTTTACGTAGTTACGTTTCTGAGTGTTCTTATCAACTAAATAGTATTGGTCACAGCCATTACTTTGGCTAATTATAATCCTTTTATTTGGTAGTCCCTTATATTTTTTCAAAGTTTTTTCGGTTTTTAATATCAACTGATCTATCTCATCCTTATGAGCTTTCAGTTCTTCTTTATAATTTCTCATACTTATCCTTTCATGTAGCATTAACACATAGCTTCCTTCGTATTTATTGCTACAACTTACCGTACCAATTGCCCCTTTTTTCTTTTTGCCCCGTAGGCATTTACCATATACTAGAGCTAATTACAGGTCATTTTTCTAAATGCATTAAATGATACCGTAAAAGTGTTAGCTAAAATCTCGTTTTATACGGTATCATAACCACTTTTCTATCATTAGCCCCGTAAATTTAAAGCCATCGAGTAATACTCTACGGTGCTTCCAACCAATACAACGCACTAGCACCGTACTCAAATTTCAAAAAGCAATGCCATTTCAAATAAAGCAAATAAAAATGTTGGGATTTCTCAGCCACACTAGACTTATGCAGCCAAAAAGAAAAATACATTTATGAAGCTTATAAAAATACAAAAGCAACTATATAGTATAGTAAAAGAAATGTAAAGAACTTTTTTCATCCTACAAATCACAAAAATGACCATTAGATTCCCCAAAAACACAAAATAATCCAGCAAATTATAGCCAAATGCCCCGGTGAATTATAGCCAAAAAGATAGTAAAAAAATTCGGAAATGCAATGCCAAACAGGCAAGCATTTCCGAAGCATAAATAATCTTACTTAATTCCACTAATAGCGATAGATTCGATGATAACTCTCTGGAACAGGAAGAACAGTACCAGTGTAGGCAGCATAGCTATAACTGAAGCTGCCATAATAAGAGCATAATCACTCTGAATTGCGTAGTAGTGGTTGAAGGATCTGATAACTACCTGCAAGGTCCACAGCTTCTCACTTCTAAGGAAGATTGTGGGAGCAAGATAATCATTCCAGATTCCCATGAACCAGAGCATGAGCTGTGTGCCCAGAGCACCTTTCATAAGAGGAAGGAAAATCTTGTAGTAAATCTTAAAGTAGTTACATCCATCAATCTTTGCGGCATCCATCAGGTCTGAAGGAATGCTGTAAAGATTCTGTCTAAGGAAGAAAATCATTCCAACGTTACCAAAGCATCCAGGAATAATAAGCGGTGCAAGGGAGTTAGTCCATCCAAGCTTTGTAAACAAAACATACTGCGGAATCATTACAACTGCGAAGGGAATCATGATTGTCGCAAGCAATGCAAGGAACAATATATTCTTTCCTCTGAAGTTCATCTTGGCAAAAGCAAAGGCTGCCAGTGATGAAGTAAAGCCACCGATTAAAAGTACAGGAATCTCAACAGTTACAGTGTTGATAACACCACTTATAAACTGTCCCTTTGCAAGGACCTGTGAATATTTTCCTAGCAGAATAGGATTAGGGAAAAGCGTAAGCTTTCCTGATAAAATCTGGTTCTTTGTCATGAATGATGTTGCCACCATGTAGATCAGCGGAAATACCATTGTGATCGCAAACAGGAAAAGAACGATAAAGACTATGATATTTACTACCTTTTCCTTGGAAGTTGTGACACGATCAGACTGATAGTCTTTTGCGCTGCTTCTTTTTAATGCTAATTCCATCTATCACACCTCCTTAATCTATAGTCTTTACCCATTTATCCTGTCCCCAGAAGTTGATGGCAGTGATAATGAATATGATAATGGCAAGGATAACCGCTACTGCGCTACCATAGCCAAGCTGTCCGTTAGTAAATGCCTTCTCAAACAGATAGAACACAACTGTTGCTGAGCTGTAGTTCGGTCCACCGGAAGGTGTCATAACCTGAACTTCTACAAATACCTGGAAACCACCAATAAGTGATGTGATAAGCACATAGAAGGTAACAGGTGAAAGAAGAGGCAGTGTAATGTTTCTGAACTTCTGCCAGCTGTTTGCTCCATCGATCATCGCAGCTTCGTAGTAGTCTCTAGGAATATTCTGAAGTCCAGCAAGATAGAGGATTACAGTTCCTCCAAGTCCTTTCCATACCATGAAGATGATAAGTGAGATTTTTACCATCACCTCATCACCGAGCCAGTTAGGACCATGCATTCCTGTAAGTGCCTTGTAGATTCCATTAAGAAGACCATAATCGTAGTTGAATACCCATGCCCACAGGATTGAAACTGCAACAAGTGAAGAAACAACAGGGACATAATACATGGTAGTCAGAACTCTTTTTCCGGGAATCTTGCGATTAAGTCCCATAGCTATAAGAATTCCAAGAATCATACCAATCGGAATGCCTATCATGTAGATGATGGTTGTTGACATAGCCTTCCAGAATTTCGCATCTGCCAGAATCTTGGCGTAGTTGCGGAATCCTACAATATTTCCCCACAAAGAGTTAATTCCAGTCCATTTGCTTGTGCTGGCAATTAGAGCAAATACGATAGGATAAGCCATGAAAAGCATAAATCCTATAAAGGGTGCAGCTATGAACAGCCATGCCCATCTCTCTTCTCTCTTTGCCATCGCAGACATATGAATCTTTTGTTTTTTTGATGCCATAGTATTAGCTCCCTTATTACACGCTCGACTAGGCTCGAAAATACCTCGCCAAGTCGCCTTGTATGGTTCGCACTAAGCTCGAAAAAACCTCACTAAGTGCTCTACTCAAGATTGAGCCCCTCCGCAGGCGAAGGGGCCCGAAAAATTTTAGCTAAATATCAATCGGAAGTTACATCTCACTCCGTTCGATGTAACACGTTCGAACTAAGTTCGAAAAAACCTCACTAAGTTCTCTCAGCCGCTAAGTGATTACTTTTACTTAGTAGCAGAATTCTGAAGCTCGATTGCTTCATCAAGTGCTTCCTGCATCTCAGGCTCAACCTGCTGTAAGAAGTCCTCTACTGTGATATCGCCGTTCTTGATGTTGAATACACCAGACCAGAAAGGTGTCCACCACTCTGCATTGTATGTGTAGTCAAACTCCTGAAGAGCTGCATCATAGTTATCGTTACCATCGAAGTAACCAAAGATTACATCAACGTTTGAAGCATAAGGAACTGTTCCGTCGTTTACAGCATCCTTGAACTCGCCGTATGCAAGCTCTGTGATGTTAGGAAGCTGGATAGAAGCGCCTGTTGTGATACCTGAAACTGCCTTCTGACCATCAACGTCTGTTGAAAGCTTAGCGATAAGCTGAGCAGAAAGATCAGGATTCTCTGTTGTAGCAGATACGCAGTAACCAACTGAACCCATCCATGTGTGTGATCTTCCATCACCAGAAGGTCCTACAGGCCATCCGCAAAGATCCCAGTTGTAGGGGAATGTAGCCTTATCCATGAATGCTGCAACATCCCATGTACCACATGCATAGAAAGCAACCTGGCCATCAAGCCATCTCTGGTATCCGCCAAGAGCTGTATCCTGCTCAACTGAAGGTGTAAGACCATTCTTTGTAAGGTCTGTGTAGAATGTAAGAGCTTCTTTAAGCTGCTCGTTGTTTGCTACGTTAACCTTTGTCATGTCGTCGTTAAGGAACTTAACACCGTTTGAATAAAGGAAAGGTGTCATGCCCCACTGATCTGCGTTTGCAACACCCCACTGATCAACTTCGCCGTCGCCATCCTTATCGATTGTAAGAGCTTCGCAAACCTTTGTGAACTCATCATATGTATAAGGCTTGTTAGGATCAGGATAATCAAGTCCAGCTGCATCAAAAAGATCCTTGTTATATGCAAATGCAAAGCATGAAAGATCCTTAGGAAGTGCATAAAGTGAACCTTCACCGATCTTAGAACCATCATAACGGTAAATTGTCTGTGTTGTTCCCCATACGCTGCCGATTGTCTCAGCATCTACGTAATCATCAAGAGGAAGGATATAACCATTATCTACATAAGAACGAACCGCTGCAGGTCCAACATAGAATACGTCGGGCATATCGTTTGCAGTCATGTTAGCGATCATCTTCTGGTTGTACTCATCCTGAGTTGTAACCTCAAATACAACTTCCTTGATCTCGTCCTTGTGCTCCTCAACGAACTGCTTTACAAGACCTTCATAGATGTTCTTCTCATGCTCCTGCATGTAAAGGAAAACGTGAAGTGTCTTGTCACCATTACCTGTCATTGATAAAGAGCTGCTCTCGTCAGCTGCCTCTTCTGTAGCCTCTGCTGCATCAGCGTTGTCAGATGTAGCTTCTGCAGTGTCAGCATTCTCTTCTGTAGCTGCCTGTGTATCAGCCTCTGTCTCGCCAGCTTCCTCTACAGTTGTGGTAGCACAACCAGCAACAGTTGACAGACCCAGAATTGAAGCCATTGCAATCCCTAAAAATTTCTTTTTCATAGCAATTCCTCCTAAAAATTTGAATCAAAAGTGATTTGATATAGTAATTTTATCCTATGCTATTTTAGAACGTCAATGATTATTTTAGATTTTTGTTAACTAATTTAAATTTTTGCCGAAAGTAATAAAATACTAAACTAATTTTTGTACATTTAAACTAAAACAATTTTTGAACACTCTATTGACTTTTTTAATTAAATGTTGCTTGCTATTTTGCGATTATTGCCATTAATGTAAAAAGCCACTTTTCATAGGTTATTTAATATATGAAACAGCCCATATTGTATGGTTGTTTGCACCTACAGCAGATATGCTTCTGGTTTTATTACCGGCTTCATCAGCCATATCAATTATTACTCCGCTAAACTCTTCCCCATTTATTGTGAGCTTAGCTGTGGAATCTCCGGTAAGCTCCACCGTACCCTCGATTTCTTCACCGGTAATAACGCCGTCCTTCACAGTGCATTCCACAGGTTTATTTACCAGATTACTTACAGAAATTCCATGATCCAGAATATAAATTGTTCCATTGAGATCTGCGACATCTGTCAGCTTATCGCCCGAGAGCTCATCATCAGTAAATTCAAACGGAGAAGCTGTGAACCAGCCATCCTCTGTAAGGAAAAGCCTGTGTACTCTGGGCTCATGGTATTCTGTGCCATCATCAAATCTCTGATGATAGGTTATGTAGTAATTGCCCTCCTGATCCTGGAATATAGACTGTCCACCAGGTGCCATATATGTCACAGAGAGACTGGGTAGAGTGTAATTACCCATCATCTTAAGACCATAGTTCATGTAATCTTCTTCATCACCAAGAGTATTACCTGCTGCATCAACGTAAGGTCCCATGGGATTCTCACTTCTAAACTGTCTAATCTGATAACCACCATCACTTGTAAGTCCGCCATAGGATACAAAGAGATGATAGTAGCCACTTTCAGGACTGTATGTCAGGTAAGGACCCTCAATCGCGTGATGCCCACCTCCCACAAGTCTGTATCCAAAATACGGATCAAAGCTTTCTGCCTGAGGATCGCCCTCTTTTGCCTCATGTATAGGCTTTCCGGTGGCAGGATCAAGCTCCAGCAGGAAAATTCCGCCCGACCAGGATCCATAAACCATCCACATACGGTCATCAGTATCAGTAAAAATAGCTGGATCTATGCAGTTTGGCCACTTGTTATTGTCATAACCACCAAGCTTTAGATACTCAGAAATATCTGCATCTGCGCCAAGTACATCAAATATGTCCGTCTCCTCAGCGGTTGATCCCGTAAATCCCGAATACAGGATTGTGTCGGTGTACTCGTACTTTCCACCGGGTTCATCAGAAACCGCCATACAGAGATTTGACTTTATATAGGTTGAAGTTGTGCAGAAATACATCACATACTTCTGCATCGTTTCGTTGTAATAGGTGTTTGCAGCCCAGACAGAATAACCGCCCTCTTCGTTTTTGCCTACATATTTGAAGGCATCGAGATCACCTGAAAACAGATTGGAGAACACATTGTTTCCATTGCCGATATAGCTCCAATTTGTCAGGTCATCTGATTTTGCAAGAATCTGATGGCTTCCTGTCATGTAGTAAGTACCGTCATTTCCGAGAACTATCTGCGGATCATGACAGCTTATCGCATTCTTATAAACGCCTTTTTTAATTTCAGCCGAGTCTATTGTCATAGCTGTTTCTTCCCCATTTTGACTATTATCTGCAGAGCCACTATTGTCACCGGTTTCTGCAGCTCCTTCAGTTGTCTCTTTTCCAGCTTCAGCATCTACGTTTTCTGTCTTAGCACCATTCCCAGAACCGGCACACCCTACAAGCATCGATGCAAGAAGCACAGATAAAACAAGTTTTCTTTTCATGCCATATCCTTCCCATATTAAAATAGCTGTTACCTTCTTAACGCAGCCACTTCATCCCAGTTTAAATACCGGGTAACCCTTCTCATCATATTCAATTTTTGAAAGCATAGCGTGGCGATTCGGGTTGTACAGCGGATCTCCAACTATTTCCTTTTCTGTTCTCGCATGGAAAACCAGTATGTCATTTCCTTTCTCATCCACAGTAAAGGAGTTGTGACCGGGGCCATATATTCCAAGCTCTTCGCTGCTTTTAAGTACCGGATATCTCTCCTTTTTCCAGGAAAGAGGATCAAGAAGATCAGCGTTCTCATCAGCTGTAAGCATTCCCATGCAGTAGCAGGCTCCTGTCTCACTAGCTGAATATGTAAGGAAAAGCTTACCATTTCGCTTTAATACAGAAGGTCCTTCGTTAACCCAGAATCCCACTCTCTCCCAGTCATAATCCGGAGTTGTCAGCATCACCTGAACTGTTTCCAATTCGTAAGGAGTTTTCATTTTTCCTATATAAAGATTTGAAATCTGCCTGCCTACGCCGACCTTCTCAGCCCAGATATAGTACCAATCGCCCTTGTTTTCAAAGATTGTTCCATCAAGGGAAAAGGCTCTGAATGAAAATTCATCATCATCTGCGCATTTCATCTTACCCTTCTCAATCCAGGGATCTGTCATAGGATCAGGTCCCTGACATTCAAGCACATAAGGGCGAATTGCCCAGATATCATCCACATCTCCGCCTGCAAAATACACATACCACTTGCCCATGCAAAAATGCAGTTCAGGCGCCCAGATGTGCTTACTCATTATCCCCTTATCATGCTTAGTCCAGATCGCGATTTCTTCAGCATCTGCAAGACCTGCAAGGGTGTCTGATTTTCTAAGAACAATCTTGTCGTACTCAGGAACTGACGCAGTGAAATAATAGCTGCCGTCCTCTGCTCTCAGCACATAGGGATCAGCTCTCTGAAGTATCCAAGGCTTATTAAATTCAAGTTTCTTATCAGCTTCCATAATTTCTTCCCCATTCATTCCATCCATAGATTTCTTCCCCCCTCAATCATATAAATCACATTTTCCATTTTTATTTGTTACTGTTTTGAATAAATATGAATTACTTTACTATTTACTAAAGTATATTATGCGACGCTAAACTTTTCAACAGAAATCTAAAATTCTTGAGATAAATAAAAAAGTAATATGCAAGTAATCTCCTCCTATAAAGCAAAGAAGCACTGTCACCACACAGGTGACAGTGCTTCGCAATCCTCTTTATTATTTTGGTGGTTATGAACCTCTACCCCGTCCCCTGGGGGCAAAATCACCAGTCTACCTTTGTTCCATTCAGGTAGATTCCCTTAAATCCATGTACCAGCATTACCTGCTTATCAGATTCAGAGATGTTAACCTTTCCATTTGAAGGAGCACCTATATCAAAGTAGTTACCATCATTTGTAACAACTCCCTTAGCTGTAAGCTTCATAAGCCCGTTATTTGAAACTGAGAAGGATGCAAGTGCAGTTCCGTCCTCATTATAAAGCATTACGATCTTTCCATCATTTATAAGCTCTGCATATCCTTTGCAGCCATCTGCAAACTGATATACATCCTTTGGAGCCTCTGTAGCTGCCGGTGCTGCCGGAGCAGTTTCTGTTGCAGCAGGAGCAACCTGAGTAGCATTCTTTGGCGGCTGAACATAGATTTCTACGCAGTCATGAACGTCCTTACTATGAACTCTTTCATCATCAACATAGAAATGGAAGAATACATTCTTTCCTGTTTCATCCTCACCAATATTGAAAGTGATCTGACTTGTTCCAGACTGGTAATTTCCAGAAAGATATGTCTTCTTACTTGTAGCACCCGAAATGAAATAGGTCCAGTTATAAGGTGTACGGAAGGTGATTGTCTTACTCTCACCAGCATTTATCTTCATAACTGTCTCACCAAAATCGAAGTAATCCGGTGCCGAGCTATCTGCAGAAACCGTTATCCCCATCATCATTACGAGTGTAAGCATTGCTAAAAAAGCAGCCAAATGTCTTCTGATCCTTGAATTCATAAATTCTTTCCTCCTGTCAGTCTTTTCCAAAAATCTTTAACATATCCATCAATTTATTCCAATAAAAATGGACTACACCTATTTGTCTCCAAAATAAGTGTAGTCCCATAAAAAATCAGTATCAATAAAAATGAAATAAAATTTCTATAATCTGAACCGATTTCGCTTATTCAATTTCGCATTTGTATGCACAGCTTATTAAACGTTGATCTCTGCTGTAAGTCCAAGCTCATCCTTGTTTGCTTCAAGAATAGGATTAACAACTTCAGCAAGGAACTTATCTACCTGATGTGCGCTGCAGCCTGTGTACTTCTTAGGATCCATGCACTCCTTGATCTTATCCTCATCCATGTGGAAAGCAGGATCTTTAACGATCATCTCAAGAAGATCGTTATCTCTTCCTTCTTTCTTTACATGGTCTCCGGCGATCATTGAAAGCTCTCTGATCTTCTCATGAAGCTCCTGTCTGTTTCCGCCAAGCTTAACAGCATCCATCATGATATTCTCTGTAGCCATGAAAGGAAGCTCAGACATAAGTCTCTTCTCGATAACCTTAGGATAAACAACAAGACCGTCTGTAACGTTCATGCAAAGGTCAAGGATACCATCAACTGCAAGGAAGCCTTCAGGAATAGAAAGTCTCTTGTTTGCAGAATCATCAAGTGTTCTCTCAAACCACTGTGAAATCTCAGTGATAGCAGGATTAAGTGTATCTACAATTACATATCTTGAAAGTGAGCAGATTCTCTCACTTCTCATAGGATTTCTCTTATAAGCCATTGCTGAAGAACCGATCTGCTTAGCTTCATGGGGCTCTTCAACCTCTTTAAGGTGCTGCAGAAGTCTGATATCCTGAGCCATCTTTGTTGCAGATGAAGCAATACCAGCAAGTACATTTACAACCTTCATATCAATCTTACGGCTGTAGGTCTGGCCGGAAACTGCCATGCAGCCCTTAAAGCCCATCTTCTCAGCAAGCATAGGATCAAGCTTATCAACCTTTGTAAGGTCACCATCAAAAAGCTCAAGGAAAGAAGCCTGAGTACCTGTTGTACCCTTTGAACCGAGGAGCTTCATGTTATCAAGAACATAATCAAGGTCCTCAAGATCGATTGTGAAATCCTGAAGCCAGAGTGATGCTCTCTTACCTACTGTTGTAGGCTGTGCAGGCTGGAAATGAGTAAATCCAAGTGTAGGAAGATCCTTGTACTCATCAGCAAACTTAGCAAGTGAAGCAATTACATTAAGAAGCTTCTTGCGAACAAGCTTAAGAGCATCTGTCATGATGATAATGTCTGTATTGTCACCAACATAGCAGCTTGTAGCGCCAAGGTGAATGATACCTGCTGCCTTAGGGCACTGCTGACCATAAGCATAAACATGGCTCATTACATCATGTCTGACTTCCTTCTCACGAGCCTTAGCAACATCATAATTGATGTCATCCTGGTGAGCCTTAAGCTCATCAATCTGCTCCTGTGTTATGTTAAGGCCAAGTTCCTTCTCTATTTCAGCAAGTGCAATCCACAGCTTTCTCCAGGTCTTGAACTTCATGTCCTGAGAAAAAACATACTGCATCTCCTTACTTGCATAACGCTCTGAAAGCGGGCTTGAATAACGATCTGTACTCATTTTGTCCTCCTTAAATACTATACTCTCCGCGGATGTCCTCATCCGGTGGTGCTACAGGATATTCTCCTGTAAAGCATCCCTTACAGATTGAAAGCTTGTTACCTACAATCTCCTCTAATCTGTCTATTCCAAGATATGCCAAAGAATCTGCGCCAATAATCTGACGTATTTCCTCAATATTTCTATTATATGCAATAAGCTGCTCCCTTGCTGGTACATCGGTACCAAAGTAGCAGGGCCACAGGAATGGAGGTGAGCTGATTCTCATGTGAACCTCTGTTGCTCCTGCGTCGCGAAGCATTCTTACAATTCTATCTGAGGTTGTTCCTCTGACGATTGAATCGTCGATCATAACAACTCTCTTACCTTTAACAGCATTGCCAAGAGCATTTAACTTAACCTGTACGCTGCTCTCTCTACTCTTTTGTCCAGGCTTGATGAATGTTCTTCCAATATACTGGTTCTTTACAAGTGCCTGTCCATAAGGAATTCCAGACTCCATGGAATAACCAAGGGCTGCACAGTTACCTGATTCCGGAACACCGACTACAACGTCTGCATCAACAGGGCTGTCCTGAGCAAGGAATCTACCGGCCTTTATTCTGGACTCGTACACACTAACGCCATCCAGTACACTGTCTGGTCTTGCAAAATAAATATACTCAAAAATACAATGTCCGGGTTTAGCAGCATCACACATCTGTCTGTTTGACTCGATGCCCTTTTCCGGTGATATAGTAACTATCTCTCCGGGTTCAACATCTCTAATGTACTCTGCACCAATAGTATCAAGTGCACAGGTTTCAGATGCAAGGATGTAGCTGTTGTCTCGTTTTCCTATAACGAGGGGCCTAAAGCCATTGGGATCTCTCGCCCCGATAAGCTTTCTGGGAGACATGATAACGAGTGAATATGCACCCTTTATCTTCTTCATCGCATTGGCAACTGCATTCTCAACACTGTTCGTGTTAAGTCTCTCCCTTGCGATGTGATAAGCAATAACCTCAGAATCAATAGTTGTCTGGAAAATCGCACCAGTGTATGCAAGCTCTCTTCTAAGCTCAGGAGCGTTTACCAGATTACCGTTATGGGCCATTGCAAGAGTCCCCTTAACGTAATTAAGGACAAGGGGCTGAGCGTTCTCTCTGGTGCTGCTGCCTGCCGTTGAATAACGTACATGGCCTACACCTATATCACCCTTCATCCCATCAAGGATATCAGAGTTAAACGCCTCATTAACCAGTCCCATGTCCTTATGACTCGTAACTTTACCTTTTGGGCCGTCAGTCTCACTGACAGCTATACCACAGCTCTCCTGCCCTCTATGTTGAAGCGACAGTAGCCCGTAGTAAATAGTTGGTGCGACATCGCCGCCATCGAAATCGTAAATTCCAAAGACGCCGCATTCTTCACCGATTTTGTCATTTTCATTTAGAAAAAACTTTTTCATCAATCCCGTCCCATTAAATTAACTAGTAACCAACAAGACACATATTAACATCTCCCATTAATACAATCAACTGTGCAAATCGACAAAAAAGTTACGCTCCAGGATACTGTTCTTCGTATTTTGATACCATGCTTAGGATTTCATCACGGTAACCAGGATACTCATTTACAAGCTCCTGAATCTCAACCTTGGCATTACCAGCAACAATATCGCGGTTGTAGTCCATCTGTTTTCTAAGCTGCTGCCTCTGCACAACGAGAGCATGTCTGATTTCGACCTCTTCGTTGTGATTAACAAGTGCGATAGCCTGGTGAATCCAGATTTCAGGATCTTTTATCCTGTATTTTCTAAGAGCAGCTACAAGAGCCTTCTGATTAGTATCAAGCTGCTTTGCTGCCTCAGCATATTTCTCTCTTTCTTCCTTTTCCTTAAGGAACTTATCATAGAGCTGGTATAATTCCCTCGAGTTGTTTACGCCATATTTAAGGCACTCATAATCTATGAGATTCTTATTATTGATATATCTGATCTTAACCGTGTTCTGAATCTGAATAAGTCTTGCTATAGTGTTTAGAACAACCTTCTTCTCTTTTCTCATCTCATGTATTTTCTGATTGAGATAAAAAAATGAAAGTGCTGCAACAACAATAATTATCATGTAGCCATAGATTACTTCAAGCTTAAGTGCGATGGAAACAATGGTTAAAAGTAAAGTCAGAACTCCGGCAGCTATAGCAGTTACAAACATAAGCTTCTGCATGTTATCAACAGCGATTTCTATCTCTGCCCTTCTGTACTCATTACCCTTGCGCTCTCCATCCAGTCTTCTCAGGTCGTTCTTAACCTTCTTTCGGTAATCCTCAGCTTCCTCAAGACTTTTGGCTCCTTTCATAACATCATTCTGAAGCCTCTCCATCTTCTCAAATTCCTGATCAGTCATGCGACTTTTTCTTCTGTTAAAATTCTTCTGCTTTTCCTCACTATCAAGAATTCGCTCTGCAAGCCTGTTGATCTCTGCCCTGTTTTCTTCAGGCAGAGCATCTATTTCCTCCATATCACGAAGATGGGAAGTCACTACTCTGTACTCGAACTGAAGGGAATCCATATCCCTGCTGGCTTCCGCCATCTGCTGAAGACAGTTTCCTATATACTCTCGCCTCTGGGCATCGTCATCCATATCGATATTTTTCCTGGTGTAGACAATGTCGTTCCAGTTCTCGATTTCCCGCTGCTCCTGCCTCTCAATATGATATGTATCTTTTTTTCTGAATAGATCAAAGAACCCCATCTTCCGCCCCTTGTTTTACGGCTGAATCATCTCCCTGTATTCTGCCTTCATATCATCGGTAAGTCTTTCTACCTCATTGTAATACTCGCTCATCTTTGAGCCTGATCTGTACAGTTCCAGACTTCTCAGCTTAATGTTTGCGCTGCTAGAATCATAGAGATCATTAACTTCATCCATACGCTGTTCCAATTTAAGAGAAAGATTTCTGGCTTCCTTGTGCTCCCCCACAAAAGCCACATACTCCCTCTCCCCAAGGAGCATTCTCTTACAGGCAAGATAACACATGTAGGATTCCTCATCCTCACTGTCCTCCCATGCTTTAAGAAACAGCTCCGCTGCTCTGTCAAACATGAAAAGGTAAGCGTACATAACCCCCTCATTGTGCTCTATCTTGGCCTTTACATTCTTATCCATCTCAGGAATGTGCTTCCAAAGATATTCGTACTCATTGAAGGCCTGCTGGATGCGTCCACGCTTCATAAGGAACTCCGCCCTTGCCATGCGCTTTTCGTAGACATCCATGTCAGCATTGCTTCTAAGAGTTTCTATTGTTCTATCTGTATCTTCCTTGGTTGTGTAGCCGACATAATCAATTATCATCCCGAAAAATGATGCAGCTGAACAGTTGTGAACCAGCATTTTCCTAAGCTCATCAGCGAGCTTCTCAAGCAAAAGCTCATCTGCGATCCAGTCAACCAGCGCCATATCAAAGGAATCAGAATCAATCATGTATGCGTTCTGAACTATGCAGTAGCACAGCTCCTCAATCGAGTAAATTCTTCTTCCAATCTTTTCAAGATAAAAAGGTTTTGTGGCATACTTACCAGTACATAAAATAGGCACGCTCATACGGATACCTCCTCAGTCCAGGTAAGATGCGAGCTTTCAAACAATTCTCCAAAGCCCATATCCTCAATACCTATAACAACCTTGTCAGCTGACTTCATTTTCACCTTCAGCCTCAGCCTTGTAGTTCTTGCAGGTCTCATAGGCAGTCCTTCAAGTTCTATTCTGTGAGTATGCTTTTCTCCGCCTGTCAGCGGAGTAACAATTATATCTATAAATGCTTCAAGCTCTAAGATTATATCCATGCTACTGCTTACGTCGTACCAGTTTTCACCGGCATCAAGAAGTGCATGATAAGCATCCTGACCCTGTTTTTTCACCATAAGACCGACGTTGGATTTAAGCTTATCTCCATCTAAAAGTACATATTTATCAAGTCTGTCGGTAGGAGCAACCTTCTCTCTTGCAGCGATGCTTGCACCTTTGCTAAAAAGGTTATTACCCTGAAAAACTCGTCTCGTTCTGCACAAGAACTCCAAAGACTTATTTACCCACTGCTCCTTAAAGCCATCGCCAAGAAGGAATACAGAGCTTACAATTCTGCCCTCCATAAGCTCCTCGCAGATATCAAGGAACTTCTCATCAAGATTTTCCTTCTGAGCACTCTTCTTTGAAGCATCTTCTGAAAAATGTGCCTCTGATAATGCAAGCTCATCCCTTGTCTGTTTTTCAATTGTAACAACAATAGGAGTTGTCTTATGGTTAAGCTTCATATCATAAACTGTCAGTGTCCCAAAATTGTAATCACAGGCGATAACAGCATGATTAAGCAGTTCCTCTGGCTGATACATCATGTAATGATAAAGGCTGTCCTCATAGCTCTGATAATAGATGTTTTTTACAGGAAGTGCCAAAGCTCCTGCCACCTCTGATAGGACATCTATCATTCTGGCATCCATGGCTGTGGTGGTAACAACTATAGCATCCACCATATCCATGCTCATCTCCATAGATAAAAGTGAAAGAGTTCTTTTCACAAAAAGAGTCAGCAAAGAAACTGGATCATATCCTGTTCCATCAACATCTATTCTCTTGCCCTCTCTTGCCTTCTCTACGAGGTGGTCAACACGTATTCCCTCACCGCTTTCTATCTTTGCAAGGGCCTCTTTCCCGTAGAACCACTGGTTTACATCCTTACGCTTGCAAAGAACAGTTGGAATATTATATGCCTCAGCACCTGCAAGTGTAGAGAGGGTTTCGGGCAAATCTGAATCAGAGGCAAGGAAACTAATCTGCGAGACTTCCTCTCCCAGATCGTATCCTAAAACAAACCTTCTTGAACTTTTTGCCCCCTTCAATAATGACATTACGTTCAAACCTTATTTCATCCTAAACAATTTACTAGTCAAAAATCTCTTCCTGTAATACTCGTTCAGCAGTCTGTTAACTGTTTCATAGTCCTGCAGTGTCTTTCCAATCATCACATCATTGATGATTGAGTATCTGCCAACAACTGTATCCTGAACGATATCACTCTTTGAGAGCACACCACTCTCTGTAAGCTTCTCGCTTCTACCCTCAAAGGACTCCTCTGTGATGTAGTACTGAAGCTGTTCTCCGAAGAATAATACAAATGATACTTCATAAATGCCAGGGTACATCTCCTGCATTTCTACCACCTGATAATCTTCGTCCTCTTCGTCGCCTCCAAGATAATGAACAATGCACTTTGTTCCCGGAGCCGTTCTGTACTCGATAATTGTCTTATCGCAGAACTTCTGCATCTGAGGCAGTTCACCCAGATAATGCATGAAGAATGCAAAATAAACATCCTTATCTATAAGGCTTAAGAGGAACTTCTTAATAACCTCATCCTCAGGCTCAAGTGGATCTCTGTGTGTCTCTGTAAAGCTTCTAAGATATGCCATCTTACACACATCATGGAGCTCTATATTCTCAAGAGCAAGCTTACCAATCCTCTCAAATACATAGCTGTCAGTTACCATGCTGTGTACGAAGTAATCATTTGCTTCCTGTGCGAGGAATGCCCTTTCAAGATCATCTCCGCCAGCGCTTCTATTTACATAGCTCTTAAACACAGCTATCTTGTCACCGACATGCGATCCTGTATACAGAATCTGCACAAGAATTCTGCCTGTCAGGTCATAGGTATCAATATCATAGGACCCTGCTGCCTTCCATAGATCTCTCATTTGTCTGGTTGTACCATTGTAATTCTTTACAAGATATGAAAGCAGCTGCTCATCATATTTTGATTGCTTAAATGCATACCAGGCAATCTGTGAATTGATTTCGTTATCCTCATAAGCCTCTCTATCCATGAGTCGTCCACACATTCTCATAACAACTCTGGCATCAAGCTTGTAGGTACCAAACCTTCTGATCAGCTCATGAGCCTTGTCATAATTCCCGGACATAACCATGAGTTCAAACATGTTTCCACGTTCCTGCGTAGTCAGCTCCTCAAGGTCTATATCATCAATGTATTCTGAAAGCTGTCTTTCAAAATCGTTATCATAGTAAAATCTTGTAAGACATTCTCTTATAAGTGTTCTGCACTTTTTGCGAACCTGTCCTGAATCTGCAAGTTCCTTGTACCTTCCAACATTCTCCATTGTAATTGTGTAGGTACTCTTTTCTATCTCGCAGAGGAAAAGCTCCAGGTTCTCCTGTCCATTCTGTATGAATGGCTGAATATACTGATTAAGGTGGCCTGCAAGCATCAGTTTTTCATTTTCAAAGGGAATTCCCTCAGAATATCTGTTGCCCTCTCCATCCTCTAATAAAACAGCATAGTCACTGCCATACAAAGGCACATAACATTTACCCTGTGAAAGCGGGTATTCAACCTCATGCTCAAGCTTGTCGTAAACAACAATGACCTTCTTCATTCTGGGGTCGCTTGTTCTGATCTCATTGCTGTACAGAACTCTCATAACCTTGTCACAGTTGCTGGCATCTACCATCTGCCTTGTAATAAGATGCTTGTACAGATAGCCTAAGTCCTTACTTACTCTTCCTTTATCCAGCTGTTCTAAGATAAACTTCTCAATCTGTATCCTGTAGGAATCATAAATGTCAGGGTACTGATCCCGATGCTCATGGATATATCTGTAAAGGATTGCATTTTTCTCGTATTCCAGATCGCTCTGGTATGAGAAAAACATGAGCACCATCTTGGATATATCACAGGGAAGAAGTCCATCCTCATCCACATAGATTGCAGCCATGTAGTACTCAAAAAGTCTGGTGATGTGAATCTCTTCGTCCACACCTCTCTGGTACCAGATAAAGGAATCCTTATCTGTTCTGTTTCCCTTTATGAGAAGAGAACAGATTGCTTCCAAGAGCTCCTTGTCCTGTCTGAATTCATAGCATTTTTCAAGGAGTCTTAAAATTCTCTCATTGTAATTCTTCTCTCTAAGTGCAATATAAACAACCTGATCCATAACTGTAGGCTCAAGTATTCTCTTCTTTACACCATATTCAAGGGCATGTATCTCAAACTCTCCAAGCTTAGAAAGCATAGTGGGAGTATCCACCATTACACTAAGAGCCTCAAGATAAATGATGGGGCTCCTGCAGCCATGCTCAAACTGCTCCTCAAGTAAAAGCCACCTGCTGGTGGTACTTGAAATATATGTTTCAGAAATATAAAGCAAAAGCCAGGCAATACGCCAGTTATCGGGGTTCCTGGAGTATATACCTTCCATGCGTCTTGATACTTCGTTGATCACATCCTCTTCTCTGCTTACAAGAGTTGTGAGGTAAAGATAGTAGCAGTAAAGAGTATCATCACCCAGCTCCTCATCCTCAAGCTGTGGTCCGAGGGAGTCAAGTATCCACTTGCCCTCTGATTCTCTGGATGCGGTAATAAGATACTGCGCTGTATAAAGTCTAAATGCTCTATCCTGAGGATCAAGTGCATTCATTTTATTAACAAGTTTGCCACTCTCTGTAAGCCATGCTCTGGAGCCAATCTTTTTACTCCTAAAGTCCTCGTAAAGCTTAACCAGATTTACAATAAGCTTCTTTTTATCCATTTCCAAACTGGAAAGATGCTCAAGTCCAAGATTAACCCTTACAGTTACAGGAATGTTCACAGTGTTATAGGCACTCTTCAATATGATCTGGCCATAGTTATTGCCCTCATGAAGAGCTGCCGCATTTATATAAAACTTGTAATAGCAATTGTTTCCAAGGAAGTCATGATCTGTAAGGTCGCATCTGTCAGCAGTCATAAAGTCGCCGTCGAATTCAACCTTTAGATTTGTGTATCCCCAGCCATTTCTTGCAATCATGACTGTATGCTCAGAAATACCTGTAGGATTATCAACTTCAATCTGAGTTCTGTCAGGGATATAGGTTATTGGCTGCTTTTTGCCAATAGAAATCAGATACTCTTCCATGTTAGCTTCAGACATGGATATCTCAGAAAGTCCCCTGTACAGGCTCTCATATTCAGTTTCATTCTCGGAAAATACTTCGATAAATTCGTGGGAATAGAAAAGCTTCTTTGCTTCGTCCCAGTCAGTCTTTGCCAGATTCACAAAATGGAACATATTGCGAATAGGTCCCATACTGGACATAACATGACTGATTTCAACGCTCACAACAAAAGGAAGCTGGTACTCACCCTGGTTGGAAATAACGCTAATATCTCCTTTAAGGACATCGCCAGCGCAAAGCCCCGTACCATCAAATCTGTATCCAACTTCAAATTCTGCTCCGGAAAAATTCGCAGTAAGAATCTGCATTCTCATTTCAGAAGAAAAAATATTGCCCTGAACGACTCTGTCCGCAGGTCCATGCAGCACAAAGCTGCCCTCTACAACCTCCCCCGGTTTAATATTTAACTCCAGGCGCGGAATTGAGAAGCTCAGTGATCTTTCGTTATATTCAAACTGTCCCTTTAACAGACGATCAACAACACTTTTCACAAAATGAATCCCCGAATTTTAGATTATCGGTTCTATTATACCACAAATTCCCGAATTTCTTTCGAAATTCGGGAATCTTAATATAGTTGTATTCACAATTTTACTCCTGGCGGAGGGCTTCGATGGGGTCTAGCTTAGCGGCGCGACGAGCGGGATATATTCCGAAGAAAAGGCCGTCGGCTGTAGAGATAGCTACTACCATGAGTACGTTCATGGGGCTTATTACTGGAGGGAAGGGCATTATTCCAGCTGCGATCTTGGTGAAGATAAAGCCAAGAAGCATACCTATGGCACCACCTATTAGTGTGATAACTGCAGACTCTGTGAGGAACTGCATAAGGATATAGGAGGTACGTGCGCCAAGTGATTTTCGTATGCCGATTTCTCTTGTTCTCTCCGTAACTGTTACGGTCATGATGTTCATAACGCCAATACCACCAACTATGAGTGATATTGCTGCAATCAGTGCAACTACCAGGGTTACAACGTTAAGGATATTGTTGTAGGCTGCTGCCATGCTCGCAAAGGACTGGATTGAAACAGCGCCTTCTCCGCGTAGGGCAAGTAAGTTTTCTGTTACAGACTTTGCTTTTAATGCAGCCTCATCAGCTGTACCTGGGTGAGTGTAAATTTTATAGCTTGTAATTCTGTCACTTGCCAAGCCGTATTTCTGAGTTATAAGAGTGTAGGGAACGTAAATATCGCTATAGTAATAGCTGGCCTCGCCATTTCTTCTGGCCTGCTTCATTCTCTCAATTCTTTCTTCTTCACTCTTTGTGATACCAATGATTTTAAGCTCATCAGTATGGCTTCCATAAGATATCTCGAAGGTCTTATCAAGGACATCATCTGTACCGTAGAGAAGTATAGCTGTCGCCTGCGGCATTACGCACACACTGGATACATTCTCTACATCATCTTCTCTGAAGAAATGTCCCTTGTACATTCCATCTGACTCTTCACGTTCTATTACAGTTTTTCCACCATTAAGGAAAAGGTTCATGTCCTCTCTGCCATTATTCATTACCACATAGGTAGAATATGATGGCGTTGCTCCATATATATCAGGTATCGCATCCTCTATCACTTCCAAGTCATCCGCAGTGAGATATCTATCTGTTTTCTTTGGATCAATCTGAATAGTTACTGCTCCGTTTGACATCTCATCAAGAGAGGTATTTACATAGCTCTTCATGCCATTACCAATTGATAAAATTGAAATAACAGAAGCAATACCGATGATAATGCCAAGCATCGTCAGAAAGGATCGCCCTTTATTCTGTTTTATATTTGCTAATGCGCTCTTTAGATACTCCACATTTTTACCTCAAAATAATGTTATTTTCTCTTTTAAAAAGCATTTATCATCTGCGGGATAATGCATCTATAGGCTTCAATTTGGCTGCTTTTCTGGCAGGATAAATTCCAAAGAACAATCCTATAGCCATCGAGAAAAGAGCAGCTCCTAATACTGTCACCGGATCTATTGTTACAGAGAATTCTAAAAATCTGCATCCGATCTCAGCAATTAAAATTCCAAGTATAACGCCAATTATACCTCCCATAAGGGAAATGATAGATGACTCTGCAAGGAACTGAACCATTATTGATTTGGTCCTTGCACCAATAGATTTTCTGATACCGATTTCTCTTGTTCTCTCCGTTACAGAAACCAGCATAATATTCATTACGCCGATACCACCTACTAGAAGCGATATGGCCGCCACAAAGGAAATAAACGTTGTGACTGCCCCCATTATTGAGTTAACCTCTGATGATACATCAGACATACTCATCTGGTAGATAGCATTCTGTCCTCTGAGCCCCTTCCTATTTTCAAAGAATCTAACTACGTCACTTACAATAGATTCAGGCTGATCCTGTGGCCAATACAGCTCCATGTCCGAAAACTCACTTATGTTATAACCAAAAGTATTGCCAAAGGTAGTTATAGGCATTTCAATATATGCAAAGTATCCCTCGAGCTCCATCATCTGCATGATCATATCGCTCCAGTTTTCTTTAATTCCAATTACTTCAAGTTCAACAGAGTATCCGTCGAGTGAAACCTCTACTGTTCTGCCAATTGCCTGAGTTGTTCCAAAGAGGTGCTTGGCATCATTCTCCATAAGAACGCAGACTTTAGCTCCAGAATCCACCTGGTCCTTTGTAAAGTAGTGCCCTTCCTTTACCTTTGTTCCAGCTGTGTACTGATAATCACTCTCGGCACCATAAATTGCTGCATCATAAGCGCCTCTGTTTCCTGAGGCTACTCCCATATTGGAAACAGTAAAGCTTGATCCAAGAAGATTGGGAAAAGTCTCTTTTAATACTCTTTCATCCTCAAAGGTAAACCAGTCATCAGTAACACTTGTATCCAGGTAAATCGCGCCAACATTGCCGCCAAGGGCATTTACCTCGCTTGTCACATACGTAGCCATACCATTACCAAGAGTAATAACAGCGATTACGGATGCTATACCTATTATGATTCCCAGCATAGTGAGACCAGTTCTCATCTTATTGCTGACAATATTTTTCATGGCACTTTCTAAGTACTCAAGAATTGTATCCATGCTGTCTATTATTCTCCGATTGCTATAGCTTTAGTTCCTTCTATAAGTGTTGTTACATCGCCAGCTACAATCTGCTCGCCTTCACTAAGACCTGAGGTAATTTCTGCATCTGATGTAGTTGTAAGTCCAACTGTAACATCTTTTCTTGTAAGTACACCATTTTCTACAGTCATTACAAAATCGCCTACAGAGTCTGTTCCTACATACTCATAAGGAATAACAACTACATGCTCAGCCTTCTGGGTGTGAATCTTGTTAGAAGCCTCTACACCAAGAATGATATTCTCGTCAGGGTTATTGATTTTGATCTGACCATCAACAACAGGGACACCACTTGCGTTGTTCTTGGCAGCTCCGGCTATCTTTGTAACTTCGCCTTCGTAAGTGTTGCCATTTACTGTGACATCTACCTTCTGACCCACCTTGATTTTTCCAAGGTCTGATTTAGAAATCTGTATATCAACTCGTACGCTATCTGTACTAGCTATTGTCATTACTTTTGTTCCAGGAGTTGTTGTTGATCCTTTTTCAACAGTTACTTCTGTTACTACTCCGCCAAAATCTGCTTTGATTCCGCCTTCTACGCTTTCAATATTTGAAATTGTATCCTGGCTCTGAAGCTCTGTAAGCTCTCTCTGAGCATCAAGTGCATTCTTCTCACCGGATGTAAGAACTGCCTGTTCTGCAGAAGCCTGCTCTGAAAGGTCAGCCTTTTCCTCATTAAGCTCATTTATCTGTTTGTTCCAGTCTTTGATCTCAGGGTCATTGGAAAGAGCATACTGAACATCAGCAATTGCCTCTTGTATCTCAAGTGACATCTGTGAACCGTCCTCAGTATGTCTGGTATTAGGACTATCATTATTCTGAGAAGCATCATAAGAATCTGAGATTCTGTTCTGGTCAACATCCATGCTGGTCTTCTGAAGATCATTAAGTGTCTGATTCATGCGACTGGTCTTCTCAGTAATCTTGTCATTTAATGCATCAATTTCATCTGTGATCTCATCAAGTCTGTTATTGATATAAGTCATGCTATTACCTTTAAGAGCAACAGATGCCTTTGAATTCTTTTCCATAGTACCTGAGTAATTACCATTTGCCTGCTCAAGATTAAGCTCTGCCTGCTTCTTAGCAAGTTCGAGTTCTCCTGCATCATAGGTGTATAAAACATCACCCTTTTCAACCCTGTCACCGGCATGAAGTTCAAGCACATCGATAGGTGCAGATACATCTGCATAGTAGGACTTGGTCTCATCTGAAACGATATTTCCGCTTATAGATACTACCTCTTCAATATCTCCAGTCATTACCTGTGCTACATTTACAGGCATAGGTGCATTTGACTTCTGGATATTCTGGAATATTGCAAATGCAACAATAAGAACTATAAGTCCCAGAACTATCCATCTTTTCTTAAACTTCTTTTTAGGCTTAACTATTCCCTCAGTATTTGTTTCCGCTTCTTTCTTCTTAAACAATTTCATTCTTCTTCTCCTCGTAAAATTTATACTGTCTACATTGTCTATAATCTGAAATATCCAAAACCCATATTATGGCTTGTATTCTTCATTGATTACATCACCCGCGATCTTTCCATCGCTTATGGTAATGATTCGTTTAGCCTGATGTGCAATCCCAGGATCATGTGTGATCAGGATAACTGTTCTTCCTTCTGCATGAAGGTTCTTAATAGTATTTATGATTTCTTTACTGGAACCACTATCAAGGTTACCTGTAGGCTCATCCGCAAGTAGAATCGGAGGTGCCTGAGCAATTGCCCTTGCTATTGCTACTCTCTGCTGCTGACCACCTGAAAGCTCTGATGGTTTATGATCCATTCTGTGGCCAAGTCCTACATGCTCAAGTGCTTTCTGTGAGAGATCCCTTCTAACCTTTTTGTTCACTCCTCTGTACATAAGTGGAAGTTCGACATTCTCAAGTGCAGTCAGGGACGGAATCAAATTGAATCCCTGGAATATAAATCCTATCTCTCTATTTCTGACATCTGACTGTTCATCATCTGTCATATGTGAAACGTCTACGCCATGCAGGAAATACTTTCCACTTGTGGGTGTATCAAGGCATCCCAGCATGTTCATTAATGTAGATTTTCCGGAACCGGATTGACCAATTATGGCGACGAACTCGCCTTCTTCTATCGTGAGGTCAACGTGATCAAGTGCTCTGACCTCGTTCTCCCCAGGATTGTATATTTTGCAAATATCCTTTACTTCAACAAGTGCGGACATATTACCTCCCATGTTTTAGTCCAATTTAGTCCATGCCAGCCCGGGGATATATGTGTCCTCGGGAAGGCATAAAGAAAATGAATATAATGTATTTCTGCCAATTTATGTAGTGAATATATGCCTTCCTACGGGCACATATATCCCCGGGCCGGCATTCATAGATAGAATCAACTATCTAGAACCATATAATATAACGAGATGGAAAACAAGATGTATTCATAATCACTTACAATAGCTTAAGTTTCCATTTTTAACAAATTAACAGCGGAATAATTATAAGCTATAGCTGCAACGTTTACACCTTAAGATTTGTTAATAAACACATATTATCTGACTTATATTACTAACTGGTGACTGGTAAATTACAATTTTGTCATATTTAAATACCGAATATAAAGTAGCATCTTATAGAAAAAACAGACCGTATCTGCACAGATAACGGTCTGTTTTACACTAATTTATTTTGCAAGGAGCATCATAATATCGTTACTTCTCTGAACAAACTTTGTCATTGCATCTGCATCAAGAGGTGCATTCTGGATACGTGCAAGGTCATAAAGCTGCTCGCAGATTGTGCTTACATTCTCACCATCCTCGTTTTCCATAACGTATTTAACAAGAGGATGATTTGCGTTAAGCACGAGTGTCTGTCCACCCATTCCAAGGTCACCCATCATCATTCCATTCGCAGCATACATTCTCATCATATCCTGCATACGGCGTGAATCCTCAGAAACTGTAAGCATTGAAGAAATCTTCTTATCCTTAAGCTTTTCAACCTTTACTACAAGCTGTTCATTCTTAAGAGCCTTCTTCATCTTATCGCCGATGTTCTTCTCAATCTCTTCGAATTCCTTAGCTGCTTTCTTAGATGTCTTACTCTTAAAGGTATCTGTAAGATCTGCATCTATTCTCTGGAATCTGATATCCTGGTTCTTTGACTCAAGCTGCTGGATGAAAGGAACATCGATGTTGTGGTTGAGGATGAAAGCATCCATCTTCTGAGCCTTGAACATGTTGATGTACTGGCTCTGCTGCTGTTCATCAGTTACATAGTAGATTGTGCGAGGTTCCTTCTCCTCATCTTCCTTCTTCTCATTTGAAACAGAATTTCCATTTTCATCTACTACTTCAGCCTCAACGGTATTGCCATTCTCATCCTTAGCATCCTCTGCTGCTGCAGCTTCCTCGGCCTCCTTGTTGATCTGGAGCGCTTCGGGAAGTGTGAGGTACTTGCCATCGAGGTTCTTAAAGAGGATATAATCATTCATCTTCTCGCAGAACTTGTCATCCTTAAGGCAACCATATTTGATGAAGGGAGAAATGTCTTCCCAGTACTTATCGTAGTTTTCCTTATCTGTCTTGCAAAGACCTGCAAGCTTCTCAGCAACCTTCTTACTGATGTAATCAGAAATTTTCTTTACAAATCCGTCGTTCTGAAGTGCACTTCTTGATACGTTAAGCGGCAGATCAGGACAATCAATAACACCCTTAAGAAGCATCAGATATTCCGGAATTACTTCCTTGATGTTGTCAGCGATGAATACCTGGCTGTTGTAAAGCTTGATAACGCCCTCTGCTGACTCAAACTCCATGTTGATCTTAGGGAAGTAAAGAATACCCTTGAGGTTAAAAGGATAATCCATGTTAAGGTGGATCCAGAAAAGAGGCTCCTTATAGTCGTGGAAGACCTTTCTATAAAATTCAAGATATTCATCCTTCTCACAGGATGAAGGTGTCTTTGTCCAAAGAGGATTAGGATCATTCATAAGCTCAGGTCTTCTGCGAATCTTGAGCTGCTTCTCTTCTTCCTTTGTCTCCTCTGTGCCTTCTGCTGATTCCTTTTTCTCAGGAACGATCTCTTCTATAACTACGTCATCCTCGAGCTTCTCTGACTCCTTGATAGTCTGTGTATCTGTTTCATTCTCGCGGCTAAGATAAATCTCTGTAGGCATAAATGAGCAGTACTTCTGAATAACCTCTCTAGCCTTGTACTCATTGCAGAACTCAAGGCAGTCATCAGATAAATGAAGAGTAATTGTAGTACCAACTGTATCTCTTGAGCCATCTGACATCTCAAATTCGCTTGATCCGTCGCATACCCAGTGAACAGCCTTAGCACCTTCTTTATATGAAAGTGTGTCGATTTCTACTGAATCAGAAACCATAAATGTTGAGTAGAAACCAAGTCCGAAATGACCGATGATCTGATCGTCATTTGCCTTATCCTTGTACTTCTCAAGGAAGTCTGTAGCACCTGAAAATGCTACCTGGTTGATATATTCTGTAACCTCATCTTCTGTCATACCGATACCGTTATCACAGATTTTAATGGTTTTATCTTTATCATTGAGAATGATGTCTACGCGGCCCTTAAAGCCATTAGGAAGCTGGTAATCTCCCATAACATCCATCTTCTTAACCTTGGTTATAGCATCACATGCGTTTGAAATAACCTCTCGATAAAAGATGTCGTGGTCTGAATAGAGCCACTTCTTAATAATCGGGAACATATTCTCACTGTTGATTGAAAGATTTCCTCTTGTTGCCATAATTGCCTCCATATAATCGCAGCAAAATAATTATATAAAGCTGCGTAATCTTTAATTGTTATAGTGAATATAGAATACCCACAAATATGAGTTTAAAACCGCACATCCTAAAAGTCAATAAAAAATTAGCACTCATTTAATTCGAGTGCTAACAAATGGGATTTTATTATATTTCAGACTGTCATCGGAATTAGATTCATAGAAAAAGGAGTACGTGATGCGCAGCTTATTACATATTCACCATCAAGCTCAGTGCTCCTTGTATGCCATCCATCAAAGAACTCTTCCTGATTGTACTCCTCTGTAATAAAGCCCGTTCCCGATGCCTTTAACACCGCTTCCAGAATAGTCCAGCTTTTACCTAATATAAGCTTTCCATCACTTTCTGATTTGGCATTTTCCTTTTCATAATCAGCTTCTATCTGCTCATAAAAACATGGATGTAAAACTCTTTTTAAAACAGGGAGCTTTAGCCTTTTTATCTGTTCGATATCAGCGCCAACAGCATCATCTGAAACAGCAAGAACAACATATTTCCCGCTGTGGGATAAATTGAATTCTTTCGTATTATCGTTATTTTCTATATTTAATATCGGTTTCCCATGCTCGCCAAACGAAAGCTGAAAATCCTCTTTCACATTAAGGCATCTGGATAAAAGAATACCTGCTCCAAGCTCATGTCTCTTAACGCCTTCTGCCTTCGCCTTATTGTATTTCTGAACGTAGTAAGGAGCAATCTCAGGCAATATCTGATCTGCCTTTTCCAGCAAATCCTCTACATTCAGCACATATACGTCGATTATCCGTTCCATTTTTCCTTCTTGTTGATTTTGCAGTTTATCAGTCTCGTCTTCCTTTTATAGATAAAGCTTCCCTTTACTGAAACTCTTTTCATGGCTACGTTTTCACCTGAATAGTTTCCTACATCACCGCCAAAGGTGCAGTCCTCTATCTTCACATTTTTGGCTACTGTCTTATTTTTCCCAATGGCAAACCAGTTGTTGATGATCATGAGTGCAAAATACTCGCCCTGTGTGTTACCGGATGACATACAGGTTATCTTTGTATTTTTAATCTTTATATTTCTGCAGACCTGATTGTCCTGAATATATCCGCCGTCACGTACATTTGGTTCAATATCAATTCCGCACTGCGGAGCTATTCCATTTGCCTTTTTAATTGTGCAACCATCAATAGTAACGTTATTGGCATCTGCTATTGTTATATTATTTCTTCTATTATTCTGAATGGTACAATTCTTGATTGTTACCTTGCTGACACCATTATTTTCATCAAAATCATTTACCGTTCCAAGGTAAATACCATCGCCCCAGTTGTCCTTAATCGTCATGTTCTGGATAAGGACCTTGTGGCTGTCTCTTACACGAATTCCCATTCCGTATTCGCCAAGAGCGCCCATGTGCCTGTCTCTTTCGCCATGTATCTGGCCACCAACTATATCTACATTCCGAACGCCACACACATTTATAACATGATAGGTATCGAGTTCGTTTGGCATAACCTGCAGAATGGTGTTAGGGCTCATCAAGAGCTTTACATTGCTCCACATACAGATTCCCTCATTGATTGATCTTGAAGCTGTTACAGAATATCTTCCTGCCGGGATGCGCACTATTCCGCCGCCTGTCTGCCCAACTGCAGCGATAGCTTCATTAATGCATTTCGTGTCATCAAGCATATCATCAGGGAAAGCTCCATAATCAGTTACTGTCACATCAGCCTGCGCTGCTGCCCTTATTGAAAAAATCGGTGCAAATATTACTAAAAGTGCCATCATCATAGAAACTGTACAGATGGCTCTTATATTTTTCTTCTTTTTCATTTATTTCTCCTCTTTATGCAAAACAATTCCTGCCCTCTAATAATAACGTAATCCATTCTACATCAGAAATGCTTATCCTGCAGTTTTAATTAAATCTTAATAATTTGACCGCATTCACTAGCTTATAATAAAGTTATAACTTCATATAAAAGTGTTTTTGAGGAGGTTTTTATGATGATAAAAAATAAATTTATTGCCATAGCTTTAAGTGCTGTTCTGGCAATCCCTGCAGCAGTAACACTGATTCCAGGTACAGGCATTGAAACAAAGGCGGAAGCAGCAATTGATGTAACTACGTATGGTGCACTCCCTGACGATAATGTGGATGACAGAGAGGCTATCAACAATGCCATCAGAGCTGCAAATGAAGCTGGTGGCGGAACAGTAACCATGCCCGCTGGTACATTTGATGTTATTCTCGAGCCTTTGTATGGAATGGGAATTGAGCTACAGAATAATGTAACTTTATCAATGGACAAGAATACCATTCTAAAAGTGAAATCTGAAAACAAAAACAGATACGAAATCATATCCATAAAATGGAAAGAAAATGTAGCTGTAACTGGTGGTCAGATACTTGGTGATAAAAAATCTCACAAAGGTAAACTATCAGAAGATTGTTTTGGCGTAAGAGTAATAGATTCCAAAAAAGTCAAAATTCAAAACATGACAATTAAAAATGTAGTGACTGATGGAATATACCTTGGCGCTTCAAATAATTCAAGCGGTTGTAACAATGTAAAAATCACAAATTGTATAATAAACAGCAGTGGTCGTAATAACATTGCAATTGTCGACGCAGATAATGTCACCATCGATAAATGCAAAATTTATAAGGCCCAGGGACGCCAACCAGAATGTGGTATTAACATTGAGCCTAATACAAATGGAGGCAAACCTAAAAAGTCTCAAATTTGCAAGAATATAACTATAAAAAACACTAAGGTTACTTGTGTAAAGATGGGCGTAGACAATCACTATTTTGCTCTTCAGATCATCAACCCCTATCACTATGACAGCAGTCTTAATAATGCAATTGCCAACAAAGTCACTATTACCAACTGTGATTTAGGCGGAGACTGCGGTAACTTCTCAGGAACCAATGTGACGTTTAATAAATGCAAGATAAAAGGTACTCTTTACACAAAGAAACCCACAAAACTCAAAAAGACAACATACGGAAGAAAAGAGAGCTACTAAATCATCAACTAATTACTTCTTGAAATTACTGCGCAGAACATCATGTTCTGCGCAGTATTATTTTTGCTTAAAAAAATCTTAAGAATTTTCCTGTTGCCCAGTATAAAAAGATATGCTATTTTCATAAAGCATCATTTCTGATGCGATAGTATGATTTCATTCATGCTAATTTTCCATGTATTGTAGCTACATCAGACAACTATAGAATTAATAATCAAGGAGTAATTTTTCATATGAACTATGACAATAGAAAATATAAAGATACCGTTTTTCGTGAATTATATAAAGATAAGCATAATTTATTAGAGCTATTCAACGCGATGAATAATACAAATTATAACAACCCTGACGATTTAACCGTAAAAACCTTAGAAGGTAATACTTATCTAAGAGTAAAAAATGATGCATCCTTTATACTAGATGATGAATTGAATCTCTATGAGCACCAGTGTACTCCATGCCCCAATATTCCGCTTCGTATGTTGTTTTATGTAACTGAAACCTTACGCGAAATGATATCACTTGAAGACACCTACAAAGAAACAAAATACCATATACCCATTCCTCGTTTTGTTGTTTTCTATAATGGCTCAATTCCTCTTCCAGAAAAAATCACTTATAAGCTTTCAGACCTTTTCTCAAAAAACATTCCCTACCCCGAATTAGATTTAATTGTAACAGTTTATAACATTAACAATGGTCACAATTCTGTCCTTTTAGACGCCGCAAATACTTTGAGAGAGTATTCCATTTTTGTTTCGAAAGTGCGAAAATATATAAAAGCACATTTGGATAGTTTATCAAGTCAATCTACCGATATTACTATACAAGATTCTGATAAATCCAGAGAATCTGCAATACGTGTAGCTATAACAATAGCCGTTGAAGAATGCATAAAAGAAAATATTCTTCACGATTTCTTTCTTAAGCACAAACAGGAGGCAATCGATATGAGTATAGCCGAATACAGTTTTCAAAAACATATAGAAGTAGTCAAAGAAGATAGCTATGAAAACGGTTATAATAAAGCAAAGGATGAAGATAAAGCCATCATTGCTGAAAAAGATGCACTTATAGCAAAGCTTCAGGCTCAAATCGACTCTCAAAATAAAGATTGATTTGTTTTTGGCAAAAACAACGGCGCATGAACAATGGTTCATGCGCCGTAATTATTTACTCTTCAAAATACTTTCTATACACTTCAAAAAATGATGTTGTATGTACATTCTCAGAATCATCAAGCTTAATGGATTTCCATAGCTCAGTGTTTATTATTCTGGACAAACCAGCTACAAAAACATCATACTGCTCACCGAAAACTTCTCGTTTTCTCTCTTCGACAATTCTTATTTTGTTAGCCTCTGTCTCTTCACGGTTGAAGGTACTTATACACTTAAGTATCACATAGGCTTCTTCAGTTTCAATGATATTGCTGACCTCTCCAGTATCCAGATTAAAGGCTACTTCTTCGATTTTCTCATCTACTTCGCCTTTACCAAAGGAAACTGTACCTTCATCTGCTTCGTTGTACTGTTCAATAAGTACGTCAAAATCTACTCCATCCATCAATTGCTGCTTAATCTGTTTTGCCGTAGCATAAATGGAATTTTTCTCACTTTCAGAAACAGAAACCTTCTCACCCATGGAATCAAGCTTCCATGTATTAAGAACTATCTGCTCAACAGTAATTGTTCTGGCTTCATCATCACTGATCTCAGGATTGATGTCCCTTATTATGTACTCATAAAGCTTATTTGCAGTAGCATATTCCTCATAAAGAGTAGCAATCTGAGACTGAGTTATATTTTTCATGGCCTTAATTTCATCTTCATTTAAGGACGAATAATATTCCTCTGCTGCCGCCTGCGCCTGAGCCCTCTCGGATTCGGTAAGCTCTATCCCATTCTGGACTGCAAGGAGATTCATCGCCTTTACCTGAGCAATGGTAGCAAGGCAGTTTTCCTTTATGCCATCCTCCATAGATGTATCACCCACATTAACATCAAGGATTTCCCTGCCAAATCCCGCTACATATGCGTCCTGTGAATTCACAAGGTAAACCATGAACTCTGGCAAAGTACAGGATATGTCTTCTATCCTGAAAAGCTCATTATCCTGAAATCCCGTAGTGAGAACAAGCTTGGTATTATTCAGATTTGCGCAGCCTGACAGACAAAACGACAAGCCAAGAGCTGCAATAGCAATAATTTTACAGAGTTTCCTCTTCATCATTTATTGTCCATTTTCTCCAGAATGCTTCTTGCAACCTTGAGTCCGTTAGCGCTGGCCTGCTGAAGTCCTCTTGTGATTCCAGCACCATCACCTATTGCTCTAAGGTTCTGAACACTAGTCTCAAAATCCTTATTTACAATAACCTTATTAGAGTAGAACTTAACCTCAACACCATAAAGGAGAGTCTCCTCAGAAGCTATTCCGGGAGTAACCTTATCAAGTGCCTGAATCATCTCATCAAGATCCACCATGATTCTGTGAGGGAATACAAGCGAAAGATCACCAGGAACTGCATCCTTAAGTGTGGGAAGCAGGTTATTTCTGGCTATTCTCTCCTCGTTTGTTCTACGTCCTCTCTTGAAATCACCGTAAGTCTGAACAAGAATTTTGCCATCACAAAGCATGTTTGCAAGCTCAGCTATCTTCTTACCATACTCGATAGGTGTCTTGAAAGGCTTTGTGAAGTTCTTTGATACAAGGAGTGCAAAGTTTGTATTGTTTGTCTTATACTCCTTACTCTTGTATGCATGACCATTTACTACTGCAAGGCCGCCTTCATAGTACTCAGTTGCAACTTCACCTGAAGGATTTGTACAGAAGGTTCTAACCTTATCGTCAAAGGTAGGTGTATGGTAAATAAGCTTTGCCTCATAAAGATTCTCATTAAGGCTCTGCATTACCTCATCTCTAACCTCTACACGCACGCCGACATCAACTGTTCCGGGCTTTGTCTCAATGCCAACTTCCTCGCACTGAGCTCTGAACCAGTCAGCACCTTCACGTCCAACAGCTGATACTATCTCAGAGGCCTTAACTACATCACCTGTAGATGTCTTTACTCCGATAGCAACATTATCCTCAACAATAATCTCATCAACCATTGTATTAAAGACAAGCTCTACACCTTTTTCCTTGAGGTGCTCCTGAAGCTTGCTGTAAATCTTGTAGCCTTCTTCAGTACCAAGATGTCTGATGGGGCATTCAACAAGCTTAAGGTTAGCGTTGATTGCCTTTCTTCTGATCTCTCTAATCTGATCTTCTTTATTTACGCCATAAACGCTCTTATCTGCGCCAAACTTAAGATATATGTCATCAGACTCTTTGATAAGAGATGTTGCCTCTTCATATCCTAAGATATCAGGTAATGTTCCCCCAACATCCGGTGAGAGTGAGAGCTTTCCATCAGAAAAAGCTCCAGCACCTGCAAAACCTGTGGTTATAGAGCAGGGCTTACATCCCATGCACTTACCAGTTGTTCTCTTAGGACACTGTCTCTTCTCAATAGATCTGCCTTTTTCGATTATCATGACCTTGAGATCAGGTCTTTTCTCGATCAGCTCATAAGCGCAAAAAATACCGCCAGGGCCTGCGCCAATTATCAGTACATCAACTTTCTTTTCTGCCATTATTTTTCCTTACCATTTCTAATAAAAAATTTTGCGTATTAGTTTTTACCACAAATAAAATGAGACTGCAAGTACATACTAAATGTACCACAGTCTCACCTGTTTTGTTACTTTGTTTATTTAGTATTACTTCTTAGTTGTCTTTTTAGCCGGTGCCTTCTTAGCTGTGGTTTTCTTTGCAGCAGGCTTTTTTGCCACTGCATTCTTTGCAGGTGCCTTAGCAGCCTTAGCCTTGCCAAGATTCTTAAGGAACTCAGCCTTTCTAAGGTCTCCTTCAGCTGTGATCTTACCTGAAAGATTAGCATTAACTATATCATTTCTGCCCTCAAGAACATCAATAAGATCCGCTGCAGAAGTGTAAACAAGAATGTCGCGATCAAAATACTCATAAGGCTCAACATTGATCTGACCATTGTTGACCTCAACGTAAAAAGCGCCTTCTCCCTCACCTGTAATGTTGAACTGGAAAGCTGCGTGCTCAGGCGCTGAGCTTAAATCCAAGTCCTTAACTGCATCTCTAACCTTTGAAACTATCTCTTCGTATGTCATTTTTCCCTCCTCTTAATGTGTGTATACTGTCGCCTTGCGACTCGTTTCACTTTTTCGACATAGAATTTGTATCATTATCAGCGACTATTGCTGCGATACTGCACCGGTGTCATGCCATATTTTTTCTTGAACAATCTGTTAAAATGCTCAACATTCTGGTATCCTGCTGCCTCTGCGACACGCTCAACCTTCATGTTACCGTTTCTTAAAAGAATACTTGCCTTCTTTAAACGGATCTTCTTAACGTTCTCACCAAAAGTCATCCCGGATTTCTCCTTGATGTACTTTGAAAGATATGGCTTTGAAAGATAGAACTCTCTTGAAAGATCATCTAATGTTACAGTCAGGTAATTCTCCTGAATGTAATTAAGTATAGCACTAATTCTCTCATCTTTGCCATCTGTTGTAGCTTTTACTTCATCAAGCTGATTAACAGCGATTGTAAGCGCATTGATTGAGGATCTGATGATATCCTCATCTATACCTACGCCCCAGAACTTCTTGTTATTACATGTAATTCCAACATAGGTACAAGCCTTGGATGATGATCCTCTTGAAAGCGCATGCTCCTCGTATACTGAAAGCTCATAGCTTATATTGAAGTACTGCTTAAATGCATTACTTACAGCATCGAGACGACCGTTTCCGTTAGCTTCAACAATGTGTTCTTTGCCGGCATGAGAAATAGTAACCTCTGCCAGAATTCCGTTCACCTGTTTAAAGTGAACATCATTAACCTTGAACACTGATTCATTATGAACATATTTATCTTCAAATATCTGATAAATTCTGTTAGGTGCAAGCTCTGCATGTTCTCTGTCAGATACATCCTTGATGGTGTAACTGATATCTGCCTGCATTTCTTTAGGTACCATCATACCATAATTTGTCTTCAAGATGTAGCTTACGCCACCTTTTCCAGACTGGGAGTTGATACGGATAACATCTCCGTCGTACTCTCTTCCAAGATCCTTGGGATCGATGGGAAGATAAGGAACAGACCATATTCCGTTGTCTTTTCCTGCATCATGCCATGCAAATCCCTTGCTGATAGCATCCTGATGTGATCCGGAAAAAGCTGTGAACACAAGCTGTCCAGCATAAGGCTGACGCTCAAATATACGCATTCTTGTAAGGCGCTCATAGGTCTCACCGATTTCATTGATATGTGAGAAATCAAGCTTAGGATCAACGCCATGGGAAAACATATTAAGAGCCAGAGTAACAATATCAACATTACCTGTTCTCTCACCATTACCAAACAGCGTTCCTTCGATACGGTCTGCACCTGCAAGACATCCAAGTTCAGCATCACTGATTCCTGATCCTCTGTCATTGTGAGGATGAAGTGAAAGAGTTACAGCATCTCTATACTTAAGATTTCTGTGAATATACTCTACCTGAGTTGCAAAAACATGAGGCATTGCAATTTCAACAGTTGTAGGAATGTTGATGATAACCTTGTTTTCCTTCTTGGGCTTCCATACATCCAGAACTGCATTGCAGACTTCTACTGCATAATCAACCTCTGTTCCAGGGAAGCTTTCAGGAGAATACTCAAAGGAGAAGTTACCCTTTGTCTCTTTTGCAAGCTTATCAAGGAGCTTTGCTCCCTCAACAGCAATCTGCTTTACATCCTCTTTATTCTTTTTAAATACCTGCTCTCTCTGAGCAACTGATGTGGAATTGTAAAGATGAATGATAGCCTTAGGCGCACCCTTTACAGCTTCAAAGGTTCTCTTGATGATATGCTCTCTCGCCTGAGTAAGAACCTGAACAGTTACATCATCAGGAATCATGTTCTTCTCAATAAGAGTACGAGCAAACTCAAACTCTGTCTCAGAAGCTGCAGGAAATCCAATCTCTATCTCTTTAAAACCAAGATTCACGAGCATTGTGAAAAACTCAAGTTTCTCATCAAGACTCATGGGCTCAATAAGGGCCTGGTTGCCATCTCTTAAGTCAACACTGCACCAGATAGGCGGATGATCAAGGTAATCCTTCTTCACCCAGTCATAAGTAGCCTGTGGTGGCATGAAATACTGCTTTTGGTACTTCTCGTAGTTCTTCATAATGCTCCTCCTCGCTAGGTAATAAAATACATCTTGAAATATATATCGGAATTAATCCTGAAAAATAAATATTATCAAGTGAAATTGATGTATTTTATTTTAGCACTTATGGAAGCATTTAATAGTGACAAATTTAATCAGTTTGGTTGATTTATTTTAATCTCCTCTTCAAATTGTCACGGTAGAAATAGACCTTTTTAGCACCGGTTTTTTTAATTTTCTTAGCAAGGGACTTAGCATTATAGCCATTATCCTCGTTATAGGTTACAGTCAGATTCTTAACACCCTTGAAAGCATTTTTGCCAACCTTACTATCTTCACGGGTAAGGTCTCTGGAGTTTATAACAAAAGTTGTCAGCTTAGTGCAATTGTAAAATGCCTTGCTCCCAATTCCTGTAATTCTTGAGTTGGCTGTAAAGGTCTTCAGCGAAGTGCATCCCTTAAATGCGTTTTTACCAATTTTAGTCTGAGTCTTGTCTGAAATTGAGTAGGAGGGAGTGATTAGCTCCCGTCCTCTCACAGCACCGTACGTACCGTTCGGTATACGGCGCTTTCAAT